>JAYZAW010000309.1:0-7501 GCA_036339495.1 Pseudomonadota bacterium
GTGGTCAATGATCTAATGAAGAAGAAGAGGGGTGTCATGGCGTACGAAATCAAGATTACCGGCGGCGCGGGTTGACGGGAGGCACAATGAAAAGAGTCATGGCCTGGATGGCGACGGCGGCGACGTTGACTTTCACTTTCACGTTGCCCGTGCATGGCGGTCAAGAAAACCCGCTGCTCGATGAGCTGTTCGCGGCGCTCAAATCAGCGCCCAGCAAACAGGTGGCGGCGCCCTTGGAAGCCCGGATCTGGGCGCTGTGGACCGACTCCGGTGCCGACGACATCGACCGGCTGATGGCGCATGGCATCACGGCCATGGGGGTGGGCGATTTTGCGACCGCCAACGCCGCCTTCACCGCCATCGTCGAAAAGGCGCCAGGATTCGCCGAAGGCTGGAACAAGCGCGCGACGGTCTATTACCTGATGGGCGCGTTCGACCGTTCCACTTCCGACGTGGACAAAACCCTCGCGCTGGAGCCGCGCCATTTCGGCGCGCTGTCGGGCCTCGGCATGATCCGCCTCCAACAGGACGACGAGACCGGCGCGCTGGAAGCGTTCGAACGCGCGCTCGCCATCCATCCCAACATCGCCGGCGCGACCAGCCACATCCGGGCGCTGCGCGAAAAGCTGAAAGGCCGGGCGATTTAATTCCCTAACACCCGGTCGGGATGTGCCCGGCGGCGCGGATATATTGGTTGGCGAGCCAGGGCAGGTGGTTTTCCAGGCCGATGGAGATTGGTTTGAGAATTTTTGGAAGACCGAGGGTGAGGCCGTAGATTCGGGTCCAGCGCTGGGTATGTTCGGTCAAGGGGCGCTCGCGGCGCTCCCACGCCGCCAATCCGCTTGCCAGGTCCGGGGCGTCCTCGAGGGCCACGGCGAGCCCGAGCCCGTTCATCATCGCGTGGCCCGCGCCCTGGGCGAGATAGGGCGGCATGGCGTGCGCCGCGTCGCCCAGCACCGCGACCCGGCCGGAAGACCAGCTTTTAAGCCGGATGGTCTGGAACCGGGCCCAGCGCGCCTGGTCCCAATCGGATTGCGCGGCCACTCTTTCCAACAAAAATCGCAGCGCGGGAAACGAGGCCGACCAGAGATCGACGTCAATGGGGGTCGCGCAGGCCGCCTCGTCATCGACCATGGCGCCCATCAGCACATAAAACTCATCCCGGTTGACCGGGCAGTACAGGACGCGGCGGCGGTCGGCCCAGGCCTCGATCATCACGGAGCCGTCGCGCTCGGCAGCGGCGATTTCCTCCGGCGTGCGTGGAATGGTGACCCGGATCGCGCCGTCGCGCTGCCAGATGCATTGCCGCGCCAGGCCCAGGCGATCACGGATCGGCGAGGCGATGCCGTCGGCGACCACCACCAGATCGGCGCACGATTTCCCGCCCACCTCGGTCGCGATTGTTCCATCGGGTTCGACGCCGGTAACCATGGAGCCGAGCCGGATATCGACACCGGCGGACAGGGCGCGTTCGGCGAGCAGCCGGACGATATGTCGCCGGTCGATCCGGTACGGGCTGCGCCGGCTCGGCCGGCTCATCAGGACATTGCCGAGGCCGTCCATGGAATCGCGGCGGTCGATATGCGCGCCCCCGGCCAGCACCGCATCCTCAATCCCCAACGCCCGGAAAATCAACGCCATATTCGGCTGGATCGCGATGCCGTAGCCCTCGGCGTCGATCTCGCCGCGCCGTTCATGCAGGGTGACCGACCAGCCCCGGTCGGCTAGGGCCGCAGCCGCCACCAGCCCGCCGAATCCACCGCCGACAATTTCCGCCCGTCCCGACTGAACCAAATCTGCCTCGCTTTATGTTTGCGAAATTATATAGACGAACAGGCCGGTCGATTCATCCGGAATTCAAGGCGGTACGCAACGAGTGGATTGATTCCAACGTTGGGAACTCTGAATTTCGGGCGGCAATAATATTGTCGGGCGGCGGCGGCTTCGACGGCGCGTGCATTGAGGAATTATTTTAAACAATCTCAAACACTAAGGATTTCCGACACATGCAGCGGTAATCTCAGAAAATTCAATTGGCATGTCGCCGTTGGAATTGAGGATAATACGCCGGAATTTAAGTAAAAAGATACGAATGAATACCTATAAATATCATAATACAAAAATCATTTATTATTAGAAATTAACTTTGAAAATTCACCTATTTTTGCGTCGTTTTGCGAGCTGTACCACCGTGTTTGGGCAAATCCTGGCGTAAGCTAAAAGTCCTAATGTGTTTGAAAATTGGTTCCTTACCGGCGAGACACGGGCCCTGGCGGTCGAAGCGGCCATTGACTACAGCTATAATCATTTGCCGCCGATTGCGCGCCAGATTCGCTCGGGCGTTGCGGGCATTTCGATATGTTCGACGCCGAATTCGGCCAGGGCGTCGACGATGGCGTTGATCACGACGGCGAGCGCCGGCGTCGCGCCGCCTTCGCCGCCGCCGCGCACGCCGAGCGGGTTGGTCGGGCTCGGCAATTCCTTGATCTCGACATCGAAGAACGGAAAATCATCGGCCCGCGGCATGGCGTAATCCAGCAGCGAACCGGTCAAAAGCTGTCCGCTGACCGGGTCGTGGCGGATATGTTCCATCAGGGCCTGCCCGGCGCCCTGCACGGCGCCACCATGGGTCTGGCCGTGCAGGATCAGGGGATTGATCGCGCGGCCGACATCGTCGACCGCCGCATGGTGCACGATCTCGACGGTTCCGGTCTCCGGTTCGATCTCGACCTCGCAGACCTGCGCGCCGTAGGGATAGCCGGGAATCTGGATGACCTCCTGACACTCTCCCGACAGGAGTTCGCCGGAATTTACCTCGGCAAAGGCCGAGATCTCGAAAATTCCGACCGAGCGGTCGGTGCCGGCGATGATGAAGCGGCCCCCGGCGAATGAAATATCGGCCGGCGCGGCTTCGAGCATCCGTCCCGCGATTTCACGGCCCCGTTCGATGACACGGTCCGACGCCGTGCCCATGACGATGCCCGCCATGCGCATGGAGCGCGCCGAATGACTGCCGCCGCCTTCCTTGACGATATCGGTGTCGCCCGCGATCATTTGCACGGCGTCGAAATTCACGCCGAGCCATTCGGCGATGCATTGGGCGAAGCTGGTTTCGTGTCCCTGGCCGCTCGATGTGGTCCCGATCACGACCTCGACCCGGCCCTCGGGCCGCACGGTAATCTCGCTGCGTTCGACCGGGTAGCCGCCGGTGATCTCAATATAGTTGGCAAGCCCGATGCCGCGCAGCCGGTTGCGCGTCCGCGCCTCATCGCGCCGCGCGGGAAATCCGTCCCAGTCGCCGAGCGCAAGCGCGCGGTCCATGGCGCGCTCAAAATGACCGCTGTCATATGTCAGGCCCAGCGCGGTGTCATAAGGCGTGGCGTCCTCGGCGATGATGTTGCGCCGCCGCAGTTCGACGCGATCGATGCCGAGCCGGCGGGCCGCGATGTCGACCAGCCGCTCCAGGATGAACATGGCTTCCGGCCGCCCGGCGCTGCGGTAGGGCACGGTTGGCTGGGTATTGGAGAGCGCCGCCCGCGCGCGGACCCAGGCGGCGGGAATGTCGTACACGCCGGTCAGCAGTTCCGAGGATTTGTTGAGCGGCACGTATATGATCGTATGGCCGCCCACATTGCTGATCAGGGAACTTCGCAGCGCCAGGAAGCGCCCGTCCTTGTCCAGCGCCAGCGCGGTCTCGGCATGCAGATCGCGGCCTTGATAGTCGGACAGGAAAGCCTCGCTTCTGGTCGCAACCCAGCCGACCGGGCGTTGCAACCGGCGCGACGCCCAGGCGACCAGCGCGTATTCCGGGTAGCTCCAGTTCCGGGTGCCGTAATTGCCGCCCACGTCGCCGGCGATGACCCGGACCAAATCTTCCTCAACTCCCAGCACCGAGGCCAGGTCGCGCTTGAGACGGACCGAATTGTCGCCGCCGCAATGGATGGTGAATTTGCCGGTCCCGGAATCGTAGTCGCACAGCGCGGCGCGTGGCTCCATCATGGCGCCGGTAACGCGTTGCGCCCAACAGGTGAGCTCAACCACATGGTCGGCGCGGGCGAACGCTTCCTCCGCCTCCGCCGCATCGCCGAGGTCCGCATCGACCGGCGCGTTGCCGGAAATATGCGGCCAGACCGCGGGCGCGCCGGCGCCGACCGCATCGGGCGTCGCGGTCACGGAGTCCAGCGGTTCATATGTCACATCAAGATATTCCGCGCCGTCCAGAGCGGCGGCGGGAGTTTCGCCGATCACCATGGCGACGGCCTCGCCGACATGGCGCGCCACATCGGTCGCCAGCAGCCGCAGCGGCGAATGTCCCATGTCCGAACCGTCGCGATTGACCAGCGCCACATCGACGCCGCTCGGCGTCAGGGCGCTGGCAGGCAGATCATCGATGCCGTCGCGCGCAATGTCCCCGCCGAGCAGGATATCCACAACGCCCGGAACCGCCCGCGCGCGCGCCGCATCAAGCGCAACGATCCGGGCATGGGCATGGGGCGATCGGACGATGGCGGCATGGGCCTGGCCGGGGGCGGAGACATCGACGGTATAGCGGCCGGCGCCGGTGAGCAGCCGATGGTCTTCCTTGCGCGGGACCGGTTGACCGATGCCGTTCTTGTTGTTGTTCACTGGCGCGGAGTCCCCCAATTTATTTCTGTCTCACGAGCAGGAAATCTCCGCCATCGTGCCCGGCAAGCCGGATATCTGAATATTGCGGCGTCTGGTCCGCATTGACGACCACGGGCCGTTTGATCCGGTCGAACAGTTCCTGGCCGTCCATCACGCCGGTATTCTCCCCAAGGACGTCGAGAAACGCCTTGGCGAACACCGAATGACCGTCGACGCCGTCATCCTGAACCGGTTCCAGCCCACCCGAGACCAACGCCGTGCGGGGGCGTTTTTTGGTCATGCGCTTGAGCCAGGCGCGGCGCGCGCGCGGTCTTGATATTAGTCTGCGACGCGCGCACCAGCGTGCTTGAATAGCAGGAATCCGCGACCACCATGACGTGCTTGGCGCGGATCGCCCGCACCATGACCGTGACGTCGTTGGTCGACACCCAGTTGGTCGGCACGTCGGGGTCGGCATCGACCGGCAGCCAGTAGCCCTGCCGGGTCACCTTGTCGAGTTCGCCGTGGCCGGCATAATAAATCAGCAGATTGTCGTTCAATGTCAGCTTGGCGCGCAATTTCGCAAGCGCGGAAATCAGGTCGCCGTGCGTGGCGTTGAGCAACAGGTTGATGACGAACCCGTACTTGTCGCTCAACAAATCGGCCACCGCCTTGGCGTCATGTATCGCGGTCTTCAACTGGTTCAGCTTCGCATAGCGGTTATTGCCGATAATCAGCGGATGGTACTTACCAAAATGAATATCGGGAAAATTTTCGATTTTCGGGGACGGGGTCTCGGGACGGCTTGCTGCCGCCACCGGAACAGCCGCTTCGCGGGTGACCCTGCTGCGCCATGATCCCCGATTGCCCCATTCGTCCAGTGCGGTGATGATAATCGTGCTGCGGCCCCGAGGCGGGCCCCGGCGGGTGGTGAACGACCCGTCGGCCTCTACCGCCACCGGTCTTCCGTTCACGGTCAATTCGATGATCCAAGAGGCGTCTCTGACCCGGCCCTTGAAAAACACGACGCCGCAATCCGCCGTCACCGCGCGCGGCGCCGCGGTCCTGGACGGTTCGCGGTCCTGGACGATATTGGGTGTGGCAGGCGCAGTCGGGCGGGGCCGAGCGATTTGCGCCGAGGCTAGCATTTGGACGCGGCGCAGTTCAAGGTTTTCCGTCACCGCCAGGTTCGGCCAATCCCGGCGCATTTTAAGGATCAGCCTTTGGGCCGGATCGTACCACCACGTCATGACGTATTCCGCCGGCGGTTCCAGGTCTAGGGACCATTCGCCGGGCAGATTGTTACATTTGAATTCCTCCGTCGCCGAAACGCGAAATACGTTTCGGGTTTGGCCGTTCCAGGAGATCGCTTCCGGTTCATGGACGCGGACCGAGAGATCGATGCGTTCCCGTCCCTGATCGACATGAACGATGAGGTGAATTTTCTTCCCGGATTTCAGCGGCCAAAGAGACCGCGCGGCGCGGCACGCCTTGTCGCGCAGCACCAAGGGCGGCGAACGGCGAAAATCGCCGTTTCGAACCCCCGGGCACCAGATTTCCGGCTGCGACATCCCATAGCCATCGCGATCCGCGGGGCCGATGATGAAAAACCAGGCATAAAATCGCGCGCTTCGGTCGCCCTGAATACAGCCATGGCCGAATTCCGATGGGTTTGCGATCTCGCATCGCCATTTGCCGTAATCGAGCACCATGCCTTCGGTTGGCGGCACGTATGGCGCGGGTGAAAGCGCGGGACCGGCATGCGCTGCGGCCGGCCATAAAACAGCGCAGACCAGCGCCAGCCGGAATTTCCGAACCCCTGATAAAATCCATGGCTGCATGCGGGGCCTCCGGGCCATCGGTCGACCGACATTGTGGGGACGGGTCAACCGCGCGTTAAGAGCGAAATATTATGCGCCGTCATCGGCTGAGTCCATGGAACCGGCGGTCTCGAGACAAAACCGGTATTGACGGACTCTCATTGAACGGACAACGCTCCCGACATTACAATGAACCGAAGCCTGAACCGCTTGGATCGGATTTGGAGACGAGGAGACGTTCATGAGGCATCAGAGGCGGGTCCCGATGCGGTACGGCGATGTCTGAGGTCGAGCATCGGCGCTACCGGGCGTTCTTGTCGTACAGCCACGCCGACACGCGCGAGGCGAAGCGATTGCACCGCACGCTGGAACACTTCCAGATCGACAAGGATCTGGTCGGCGTCGAGACGCCCGTGGGTCCGGTGCTGAAGACGCTGCGGCCCGTGTTCCGCGACCGTGAGGATTTTGCCGCCGGCGGGTCTTTGGGCGAACAAACCGAGGCGGCGCTGGCGTCCTCGCCGTTTCTGATCGTGATCTGCTCTCCGGCGGCGGCGAGCCATTATGTCAATGAAGAGGTGCGCAAGTTCAAGGCCCTGGGCCGGGGCGACAGGATCATACCCTTGATCGTCGACGGCGCGCCCGGCGATCCCGAGCGTGAATGCTTTCCGCCGGCGCTGCGTTTCATGTCGCCGTCGAACTGGATACGCCGCATGGAATGTCATATGGCGCGGCGGCGCTGGCCATGCTGTCCGCGCTTGAGCCGCAGGAAATCGACACGGTGTTGCCCGGCGAAGATGGATCCGGATCGCCGCGCGCGCTGCTGTTTGAAGTCCTCACTGGAATCCGCCGGTCGGGATATGCCGTCGGCCATGACGAGAGGATCAGCGACGCCGTCGAAATCGCCGCGCCGTTCTGCGACGTCTCCGGCCGGATGACCGGCGCGCTCAGCGCCGCAATCCCCATGGCCAGCTTCGACGCGGATGACGAACCCTTTATGTCCCGGATGGTGATTGCGCACGCCAGGCTTTTGTCCGAGCGGCTAGGCGATACAGGCCGTCGCGGGGAAAGACGCCGGG
>JAYZAW010000310.1:0-14524 GCA_036339495.1 Pseudomonadota bacterium
ATCCTCCGAATTTCAAACCCGAAACAAATTCCCCTTAAATATAAAATTTACTTAGTAAATTTACAACTTAAGATTTATGTAAATAGAATTCGGATCGCGTGTAAGATTCAGCTATTGGAAAGAGCATCAAGACGGTCCATCAGGGGTTCGCCATCGAAATCGGCATGACGGTCCACAACCTCCGTCTCGATGTCGGAAAAATAGCGGTCCAGCACGGTCTCGCGCTCATGGGCGAGCGGGGTCCGGCAGTAACAGGTCTCGGTCCAACGCACCGAACCGGAATTATCGATCCGCGCCCGGGCCATCGAGGCGACGATCTCGGATCCGTCGGGTCGTAGGTTTGAAATCGTGCCATCGGTTAGTTTGAGATGAAATTCCCGGCATCGGTCGGGGGCGAGTTTCGCGATGACTGCATAGATCTTGTGGCATCCTTTCATCGGCCGATCCGCCGCGCGGCGCGGCGCTCTACCGAAAGATTGCTTCAGCGGATATATCAATCGCAATACAGGCTGCAATCGCGAACGCCGTCGCGCGAAGGCGTTCTTCGTCGGCCAAGTCGTATTCAGGACACGTTATTTGCGTGCCTGCCGGTTCCCCCTTGATCAGCGTAAAGGGCGGCGGATCGGCCTGTCCATCGAATATTCTAGCCGCGCCGCCACGCGATATGTGCGCATCGAGACCGGTATAATTCGGGTGCAGGGAAATAAAATCGCAGTCGCCGGCGTCGCGGTTTTTGGTCAGTTGATCGCGAAGCGGATGGTCGAACTCGATAATCACCGCCCGCCGCGCGAGCCCCACGAGAAACTCAAGGGCCTGGACGGAAGCGACGGAGTCCTCCGGCGGCGTCTCTATGACGGCGACATCACAGGCATCGAATCCAAGCCCGTGATCCACGACCACATTGATCGATGTCTCGATGATCGCCGCGTCGATGCGCGGATCCTGCAACAGCGTGCGCGCGCCTTTGGGAGTCGTGGCGTCGTCGGCGCTCAACTGTTTGCCGGCGACCCAGGTTCCGTCGCGCGTCGCGCACCCAACCACATAGCCGGCTTCGGTCAGCGCCGGTCCGAGAATTTCATGCACGCCCGGTTGACGGCCTTCGCCACAGATCGCAACGATCGGAACATGCTCCGGACGCCCACCGGGAAACAGCATGTTGAAGATGGGCCTGGCAATTTCCTGCGGTCCCCTTGCGAAGTGAGGCTGCATTAGGGGCGCGCAATTGATTTCAAGAAATCCGCCGCCTGCTTCGGACGGCGCAAGGGCGATATCCGGCATAATGTAATCGACGCCCGCGATATCCAGGCCAAGCGCGCGGACGCCCAGCAATATCGCTTCTCGCACTTTCGGATGAACGAACCCGGCGGCTTCCCGCGTATCATCGCCCCACCTGGCGGAGGGAAATTTACTGATGATCGCGCGTTCACCGCGCTTGAGAACGGAGGATCGATCGAAACCTTGCGCCGCCAGCATGCCGTCCGCATCGTCGTTCAGCACAAGAAAGCTGAAAGGCAGATAAGCGCCATGGCCGCGGCGTGGATCGCTGTTCAACTGATCAACAAGCTCGGCGACGTTGCGTTTTCCGTCCCCTACCATATGCGCGCGCTGGCGTTCCAGGACGGAAACAATTTCGCCATTGATCACCATGACCCGGTAGTTCTCGCCTTTGAGCTGTTCTTCGATCAGAACCTCTGCGCCGTATTGCCGTGCGTGTTCGAAAGCTGTTTTGAGATCGCCTTCAATTTCAATGTCGATTGTGACGCCGAGTTGGCGGTCCTGATTGCGGGGTTTGGCGACCACTGGGAAACCCATGGCCCGGACCGCATCGAGCGCCTGCTCGGGCGTCCGGACAACGCGCTGTTCGGGCACGGGCAATCCGAGCTCTTTCAGAGTCCGGTTTGTGGCGATTTTGTCCGTCGCAAGATCGACCGCGAGCAAGGGCGTTGCGTCGGTGACGGTTCCGAAAAGCCGCCGCCGATAGCGGCCGTGACCCAATTGAAGCAATTTATGGCCGACATAGATGGTCGGAATGCCGGCATTCCGCGCTTCCTCAATGATATAGCGCTGGTCGCCATGTAACCCCCGATCCTTTACGAAGGCGATCAGCTCATTCAGCCTTTGGTCGGGATCGATGATCTTTTCGGGCGGCGACTGACCGCTCAATGACAGAAGATAAACGATGAGATCGCCGGCCAGGGCGCCGGCCCGAATCCCCACGCCACTGGTCTCGCATTCGTAAATCAGGTGACACCGGCCCGACGGCTCGCGTTGCAGGACCCGTCCATGACCGACGACGGCGCCGGCGTGACGTTGAAGGTTCAGCGCAAGCTCCGCCAGCAATCCGCCAAGATCCCGCGCCTTCAGAATATCCATATGTATCTCGGGGCGCAGCTGGAGCCGTTCGAGAAGTCCGGCCAAATTGTCACGAAAATCCCCGCCGAGAGATTCGATCTCGAAAGGCGTCGATTCCGGCGGCGTGAAGTCGAGGACGAGCCCCGGTCGAGGCTATAAATGTTGGGTCCGATGAACGACTTGTCGATCTTAAGCTGCACCGTCACAAGTCTCCATCTATCCTCGGACCCAACTCCTCACAATCCTACGAGCTCGCCTTCACGGGCACGACCCCCGGCGGCGGAGATTATTCCGCCGCCTCGGCCTGTTCGGCGTCGTCGAGTTCTTTCAGCACCTTGGGCGGCGACATGGGATGATCCCGCATTCTGATTCCCACGGCGTCGTGGATCGCGTTTGAGATTGCGGCCAAGGGCGGAATGATCGGCACCTCGCCGACGCCGCGCACGCCGTACGGGTTGCCCGGATGGGGCACCTCGACAATCTCGGTGTCGATCATCGGCACGTCGGACGCGACCGGGATGCGGTAATCGAGGAACCCGGGATTTTCCATCACGCCGTTGGAATCGTAAATATATTCCTCGTTCAGCGCCATGCCGATGCCCTGTACCGCGCCGCCATGGAACTGGCCCTTGACGAAATCCGGGAATACCGCCTTGCCGGCGTCCTGGATGATGGTGTAGCGCAGCACCTTGACCAGCCCGGTTTGCCGGTCGACTTCGACATCGACCACGTGGGCGCCGAAGCCCGGCCCGCCATTGGCCACGTTGATTTCCGCGTGGCCGGCGATGGTGCCGCCGAACCAGACCGCCTCCTTGACGATTTGGGCCACCGACATGGGTTCAAAATTACCCACATTGGCGCCGGCCGGGCGCGCGTGGCCGTCCTGCCATTCGACCTGATCGACATCAATTTCCCATTTCCGGGCCGCGACCTCGCACATCCGAGTGATGGCGTCGCGCGACGCCTTAACCGCCGCGGTAGTGCCCGCCGCGGTGCCCCGGCTGCCCGCCGTCATGAAGTTGAAGCCGAGCGCGCTGGTGTCGCCGGACATGGTGCGCACGTTCTCGTACGGTATGCCGAGCTCCTCGGCCACGATCATGGCGAAGGCCGCGCGCGACCCGCCGGTGACGTCGACGGTGCCGAAGATCAGCGAGGCGGTGCCGTCTTCATTGATGTTGAGCGTGGCGGAAGTTTCCGCACCCAGCGTGAACCAGAACCCGGTGGCGATGCCGCGCCCCTGATTGGGACTGAGCGGAATATTGAGATTGGGATGATCGCGCGTCGCTTCCAGGGTTTCGATATAACCGACCCGGCCAAGCTGCGGACCGAAATGGGTCTGGGTGCCTTCCTTTGCGGCATTCAGGAGCCGGATCTCGATCGGATCGATCTCCAGCGCGCGGGCGATTTCATCGATCACCGATTCCACCCCGAAGGCGACCATGGGCGCGCCGGGCGCGCGATAGGCCGCGACCTTGGGCCGGTTGCTGGTCACGTCGTAACCGGTTACCAGCACGTTCTCCAGATCATAGCGGGTGAAGACCGTAATCGCCGCCAGTGGCAATGACGAACCGGCGAAAGCGCCGGCCTGATATTTCATCACCGCCTGGGCGGCGGTGATCTTGCCATCCTTTGTGGCGCCGATCTTGATCTCCACATTGGTGCCGGATGTGGGTCCGGTGGCCCGGAACACTTCGCCCCGGGTCATGATCATTTTCACCGGCCGCGACGATTTGCGCGACAGAATCACGGCCAGAGGTTCGAGATAGACATTGTTCTTGCCGCCGAAGCCGCCGCCGAGCTCGGGCGCGGTCACCTTGACCTTGGAGACATCCATCTGGAGCAGCTTGGCGACCTGGGCGCGCATCACGAAATGGCCCTGGGTGGAGGTCCAGATTTCCGCCTGACCGCCGTCCGTATAGGTCGCAACACTGGCCTGGGGTTCGATGTAACCCTGATGCGACGGCTTGGTGTTGAATTCCCGCTCAATGATCAGGTCGGCTTGGTTAAAGCCTTCCTCCACATCGCCGAGCTTGCTTTCCATGCGCAGCGCGATATTGGACGGCTTGTCCGGCGCGGGCTCGACGCCCTTGGTGAACTGGTCGTCATGCAGAACCGGCGCGTCCGGCTTCATGGCCTCGACCACATCGATCACGTGCGGCAGAACCTCGTAATCCACCTTGATCAGCTTTAGCGCCCGGAGCGCGATGGCTTCGCTGGTGGCCGCCACGGCGGCGACCGGATGGCCGTCATAATAGACTTTTTCGCGCGCCATCACATTGCGGGTGACGTCGCGGAAATTGACCATGAGTTCGCCCGACGCCGCGTGTTCCACCGCCATATCGGGGAAATCGGCGCATGTGACGACCGCCTTCACGCCGGTCAGAGCTTCCGCCGCACTGGTGTCGATCGACCGGATATTGGCGTGCGCGTGGGGGCTGCGCAGCACCTTGCCGATCAACTGGCCGGGCAGATTGTAATCGGCGGTATAGCGCGCCTTGCCGGTGACCTTGTCGGCCGCATCGGCGCGTTCGGACGGGTTGCCGCCGACGATTTTTAGATCCTTTTCCTCATATTTGATCGAAGTCGCCCAGGGTGATGGTGCGCGTCCCATGGTCAGTTCCCCCTCATTTCCTTGGCGGCGTCGATCACCGCCGTGACGATATTCTGATAACCGGTGCAGCGGCACAGATTGCCGGCCAGCCAGTACCGAACCTCGGTCTCGCTCGGGTTGGGATTGTGTTCCAGCAGGCTGCGCGACGCGACCAGCAGCCCCGGCGTGCAAATCCCGCACTGCAGCGCAATGTGATCGATGAATTTACGCTGCAGCGGATGCAGCTCGTCGCCGTCGGCCATGCCCTCGATGGTCTCGACGGTCTTGCCCTCGGCCTCGGCGCCGAGCACCAGGCAGGAACACACCAAGACGCCGTCGAGCGTGACGCTGCAGGCGCCGCAATCGCCGGTGCCGCAGCCTTCCTTGGTCCCGGTCAACTGCAATTCGTCGCGCAGCACGTCGAGCAGGGTCTGCGATGGATCACACAGGAAATCGATTTCTTCCCCGTTGATGTTCGCGGTTACATATTGTCTCGCCATCAGCCTTGCCTCGCTCTGTCCAGCGCAATCGTCGCCGCGCGGCGCGCCAGCACGCCCGCGACCTTGATGCGGTATTCCTTGGTGCCGCGCTTGTCGTCGATCGGTTTCGCGGCCGCGCTCGCCGCCGCCGCCAGATTATCCAGCGCGGCCGCATCGATTTTGGTTCCGATCAGGGCATCCGCCGCCTCGGTCACCAGCAATGGAGTCGCGGCCACCGCGCCGAGGGACACCCGCGCCGAGGTACAAATTCCGGACCCATCTAGGGTTAGATTCACGCCGACCCCGACCACCGCGATATCCATCTCGGTCCGGGGCGTAAAGCGCAAATAGGCATCGCCGGAATTCGCCGGGCGCGCCGGCAGGGCGAACGACACCAGGATTTCATCCTTCGCCAGCGAAGTCTGCCCGGGGCCGACGCAGATATCCTCGACCGGAATGTCGCGGCGTCCGTTCGGGCCCGCGATCGTCGCCACCGCACCGGCCGCGATCATGGCCGGCGTGCTGTCCGCCGCCGGCGAACCGTTGCAGATATTGCCGCCGACGGTGGCCCGACCCCTGATCTGGATCGATCCGATCAGCTGCACCCCGTCGAGCACGCCGGGCCAATCCGCGCCGAAATCGGGATGGTTCATGAGTTCCATCCCGGTGGCGGCCGCGCCGATCCAATAAGCGCCGCCGTCT
The DNA here is from genome assembly GCA_036339495.1 of Pseudomonadota bacterium. GTDB lineage: Bacteria > Pseudomonadota > Alphaproteobacteria > MPNO01 > MPNO01 > CALGIA01. The sequence goes on from JAYZAW010000310.1 coordinate 6,124, forward strand.
TTCACGATTTCGCGTAGTTCAGTTATCTTTTTGATATCGACGATCAGGGGCGTATCGATTACATCCAGATGCAATTGCACCAGAACATCGGTGCCTCCGGCGAGAATTCGGGTGACCCCGGATTCCCCGGACAGCAGCGCGACCGCCGCCTCCAGCGTATCGGGCGCTTCATATCTCAACTGCTCCATTGCTTCCCCCAATGCCTTCGAACCGCCGGGCTTTGTCCGACATGAATAAGTCCAGCGTATCGTTGACGAAGCCGGTCAATCACGCAAGCCCTGTTTGAGGAAATCAGCGAGGAAATTATGGCGGGTATTTCGACGGCACACGCCGTCATGGGCAACGGCCGGTCAATCGGATATCGGCGCGCCGTCGGGTCGGGAATTTTGATCGGCGGCGTCCGCGTCACGATGCCAGTCAACTGGATAGATCGGCGTCGGTTCGGCGATGCCCTTGAGTTCAAAGTCGCCTTTCTTGGCGAACCCATAGTGCTTGCCCACGCAAATTTCGCGTACAAGGTTGGACACCGCTATTTCATCACTCTCCGCCTCGCCCAGGACGCGCGCTGCGATCTGAACCGGGGTGCCGAACAAGTCGCCGTTTTCGTGGATCGGTTCGCCGGCATTAATCCCAATGCACAGGCCAAGGCCGAGCTCTGCATCATCGGCGTTGGCGCGTTCACATGCCCGCTGCATGTCGATCGCGGCGTCGACCGCACTGGCGATCGTTGAAAATCTTGCCATGATGCCGTCGCCGATATGCTTGATTTCCCGGTCGCCATGTTGTGTCAACGCATCACGGACGATCACATCATGCAGGCGAACCACCAGCTGCGCCGCGTCATCGCCCCGTTCCTGCGTCATTACGGTTGATCCGACGATATCGGTGAACAGCACCGCAACGAATTCCTTCTCCTGCTTTGTGATGACCGCGGCGCGCTTGTTCCAAGCTTCCACCGCCTCGACAACGCCGGGTTCGGCGGTTGAATCGTCCAGATGCCGCATCATTACGTCGCGGCCGGCCTCGTACATGCCGAAATACTTTAGATGGATCAGATATTGATCCACATTGTCGCAGAAGCGGAGCGCCACGTCGGGCGAGTGTCCAAGCATCTGAATATGAGCACACAAGATTTTGTGCTTTTCAAAGGCAAACAGTTCTCGTTTTGACGCCAAATACTCAGCCGCGCCGGCGAAAAACAATGTCATGCCGAAACGGTTAAACGCGTCCATCTTGAGTTTGGTTGCCGCCAGCGGCTCAAGGCAATTGCCGGTGAATCTCAGCAGGTCGGTGCTGACTTCCGTGGCCTCGTCCCGAAGCGGCATTTCTTCTTCGGACTGCGCGTCCGGCTCCGACGGCTCCTCTTCGGACAGGTCTTCGCCGGCGTTGACCGGGGGTTCGTCTTCCGCGTCCACGATGTTGAGCGACAGCGCTCGGGAACCGCCTCGGACTTGCGGCGCGGGCGTGATGGAAACATTTTCAATATCGGCGTTGGGCACCGCGCGCCGCGCCACGCGTGCGCGTTTCGAGTCGAGCTCCCGCACGGAGAGTTTGAACCGCAGCATCAGAAACGCAAAGATCGACACGAAGATAAGAACGAAAACCAGCACAATCATGGCTTGTAGAACCGCCTCATCCATGCCATGAAAATTTCTAGAAAGGCCCGCAGGAAATATGCCGGAAACGCCGCGCCGATGAACGCAATAACCGCCACCACGATGAATCTCGGCCCGTCGCACAGAATATCCGATTTCGGCTTTTGTCTAACCCTGCCCGCTACATTGCGCCGGACGGATCTTGCCGATCTCGGCATTCCGGTTCCCGGGCCTGGGCCGATCCGTACAGACTTGGGACGGCATGGGCTGCGATAGAGGATTTCCTCACGCGCCATGTTTTCTTCCGGGTCATAGGATTCCTTGATGACGCGCACGGCCTTGAATCGGCCGGAATTATAGAGTTCCTCGGCGTCGGAAATGCATTTTCGGCCCTCGTGCGGGGTGTAATTGGCGTGAATGACCCAATCGTCCGAATCCTTCACGTAAAATTCGTGTAAAACGGAGGGAGCGGCGCTCACTATCCAAATCCACTTGGCTCTATTCGATCGGATCAGGCCGCTACGGGATCGGATAATTTAGTGGCCGGAATCCAGCGTATCCGAATGGTTTATCGAAAAATCAAAAATAAAAGGTTTGCCCCCGGCGATTACACCAAAATGGTCGAATAATCGCGGTTATATGGCCTTTTCGGCCCATTTGACCGATCCGACATGGCGTTGATTTCGCCTTTGACGATCCGATGTGTTTGAATATCATTGAATTTATCCGGACGGCGTAAATCGAGTGAATAATCGCGTCCGATCTGGACTGCATTAAGGGGGATAGTTCCATGGGAAAACACCGGCTTCCGATCTTCGACGGCGACGGCCACGTTCTCGAAATCGACGACGAACTGGCCCAGTATTATGAGGGCAAATATGAAGGTCTGCGGATTTTCTCGACCTTCGGAATCTGGCCGAGCCTGGATGGTTGGGCGCGTGGCTTCATTCTGGACACCGAGGACAAGAGCCGCAAATACACCCACACAAACGCCGAGATATGGGGCGAAATGCTCGACATCATCGGGGCCGAGGGATCGGTGCTGTATCCCACGGCGGGGCTCGCCTGCGGCCTGATATCGGATGTCGAATGGGCCCGGGCGACGGCGGTCGCCTATAACAATTGGCTCGAGGACCGCTATACCAAGAAGGACGACCGGCTGTACGGCGTCGGCATGCTGGCGGTGCAGGATCCGGAAGCGGCGGCGGCCGAACTACGGCGCTGCAAGAACGAGCGGGTCAGGTTTCCGGCCTGCCTGCTGCCGTCGCAGACCTATCTCGGCAAGACGCTGGGCGACGAATTCTTCTGGCCAATTTACGAGGAGGCCGAGCGCCAGAACATGCCGCTGGCAATCCACGGCGCGCCGAGCCGCGGCCTCGGCTTCGATCATTTTACCGAATTCGCCCGCGTCCATGCGCTGGAACATCCGTTCCCGCTGTTCATCAACCTCACCGACATCATTTTCAGCGGCGTGTATGACGAATTTCCCAATCTGCGCATCGCTTTCCTCGAAGGCGGCTGTTCCTGGGTGCCGTTCATGATGGACCGTCTCGATTACGAATATGATTCCGTGTTCGGCACCAAGGTGCGGGCGCGCCTGAAAAAACGCCCGTCCGACTATATGCGCGAGGGCGAGAATTTCTGGGTCGGCGTCGAACTCGGCGAAAAGGGCCTGAAATACGCCGTCGACGCCATGGGCGGGTCTGACCGCATCCTGTACGCATCCGACTACCCCCACGAACCGACCGCGGAGGACCTCACCGCCGACGTGCCGGATTTCCTGGACGACGACGATTACGACGACACGGTGAAGGCCAACGTGCTTTACAACAACACCAAGAATTTTTATCGGTTGATCTGAGGGCGGGTATCGACAGGGCTGTCACGCTACCCCTTCCGCCCGCTCATCAGGCTGAAGCCGCCGGGCAGTATCTTGCGCTCCAAATCGACAAACCCGGCGGCGTCGAGCCAATTTCGGTGTTCGCCTTCGCTATAGGCCTGACCGTGATCATAGAGGTTTAAAAAGGCCACGTTGTGAAGGACGGAATCCGCCGGCGTGACGCGGGAATCGTCGATCATCCAGCCCCAGACATGGATCGCCCCGCCGGGTTTTATGGCGGCCGCGATGTGGCGCAGCGCGGCGGCGGCGTCGGTGGCCAACAGCACCTGGATCAAATTGCGCAGGATGGCGGCATCATATTCTCCCTCCAATTCGCTTGCGACGACGTTTGCGGTGATCACGTCGATGCGGTCCGCCATATTTTCTTCGGCGACGATCGAGCGGGTCACCGGGGCCACGGCGTCGAACTCGGCGATGGTGGCGCGCAGGTTGGAATAATTCTCGCACAGCCCGATGGAAACGCCGCCCGAGCCGCCGCCGACATCGACCAGATGCCGGACGTCCGACAGATCTGCCAGCTTGGCCAGGGTCCGTCCGGCCGAGAGCGCGCCGGGATGGGTCCCCCGGTAGAAATCGCCCAGCGCGGCCTCGGACATGGCGGAGAAATCGTGCTTTGCGCCCGGGACGCCGGACCGGAGGCTGTCGCCGGTGCCCAGCATGCCGCCCCAAAGTTCGTCATAAAGATGATGCTGGTTGCCGAGATAACCGGTCACGCCGCGCACCAGAAACCGGTCTGCCTCCGGCGTGTTGGCAAAACGCCCGTCATCCGATGTCAGCAATCCCGCCGCGACCAGTGCGTAAAGCAGGAGATTGAACCGGGCGGCATCAAGACCGAGAAGTTCGGCCAGCGCCACGCCGGTCATGGGGCCGTCCTTGAGCGGCGAAAACACATCAAGCTGCATGGCCGCCTTCATGGCCATGGGGGCATACACCCCCTCGGCGAGACTCCGAATGGTTACGGGCTGGATATCTTCAGTCACCTGGACCTCCTGAAATAGCGGTGACAGTTTCACCTGGCGCGCCGGGCAAAGCAAAATTCAATTTGCGTTGATACGGGTCGGGACAGGTTGCCCACGTGGCGTCGAGACGGTAACGTTCGCCGAACCCAACCGTCATTACAGGGAAAACTTCATGGCGACGATTGTAAACGAGCTGTCCTATGGGGACGCTCCAGTGAAAATCCGCGCCGATCTGGCCGGCGCCCACGCGCGCGCCTGGCGGCGGCTGGCGGAGCCCGGCGTCTGGTTTGATGGCGCGACGCGGGTGGCGATTGCAGCGGAAACCCGCAACGCGGCGTCCTGCAAGCTGTGCGCCGAGCGCAAGGACGCGCTGTCGCCCTATAACGTGCCCGGCGAACACGACAGTCTGGGCGATTTGCCGGACGGCGCGCTGGAAACCATTCACCGCATCGCGACCGACCCTGGCCGCTTGATGCAAAGCTGGGTTCACGGCTTGCTGGATGATGGCGGCATGAGCGACGCGGAATATGTCGAGACCGGCGGCGTGGTGGTCACCATCATCGCGATCGACACCTTTGCCCGCTCGGTCGGCATTGAGCCGCCCGCTTTGCCGAACCCCGTTGCCGGCGAGCCCAGCCGCGTGCGCCCCGCCGGCGCAAAGCTGACCGGCGCCTGGGTGCCCTGGGTCGCGCCGGAAGACCGCACGCAAACCGAGATCGACCAGGGGCTTTACGGCGAGGGCGGTCCTTTCATCGCCCATATCAGGCGCGCTTTGAGCCTGGTCCCGGCAGAGGCGATCGGGTTTTTCGATCTGGTGGAAAACCAGTATCTGCCGGGCCGCGAGATGCGCAATTTCGGCGAGGAATACCGCGCCATCACCCATTCCCAGATCGAGCTGATCGCGGGCCGGATTTCGGCGCTCAATCAGTGCCTTTACTGAACCACCAGCCATGTGCAACTGCTCCGTGAGAGCAGCCGACATTCCGGCAATGATATCGATTTCAACGCGATCCTCGGTGAAACGGACGGCGATGTGGGCATTCCCCACGCCGATATCCTGGTCGAGTTCACCGAAGCGGTGTGGGGCGACGACGACACCCGTCTGATGACGGCGCGAAAAGAGATCGTGGGCGTCATGGGCGAGGACGCCCTGGTCGACGCGTCCGGCATCACCGCAACCTTCAACGCCATCGACCGGGTCGCCGATTTGACCGGCATTCCGCTGGAGGATTCCAAGGCTGAGGACACCGCCGATCTGCGCGAGGAGCTCGGCATCAATGTCTTCGAGACCGGAAACGCGTGATCAATATCCCGGCGTTGATTGATCGACGATGAGCCAGACGAGGCCGGTGCTCGGCATGATGCTGGCCGTCCTGGCGGCGGTGAGCTTCGCCGCGGGCTCGGCCTCGGCGGTGGTATCCTCTCACGCGGGGGCCGCGCCCATATCGGTGATCACCACGCGGATCGCCTTCACGGTTCTTGCGCTGTGGGTTTTCATCCGCCTGACCGGCGGCGCGACCGGGCTCGCCCGGCGCGACCGCAATGTCTCGTTGGCGCTTGGGCTGGTGCTGGGGGCGCAAGGCTATACGCTGTACGAGGCGATCGGATTGCTGCCGGTTGCCTTTGCGGTCCTCACCCTCTATCTCTATCCGCTATTGATCGCGGTCAGCGTCCATGTCATGGGCCGCGAGCGGGTCTCACGGGTTCTGGCGCTATCGCTGGTTGGCGCGTTTATTGGATTGACGCTGGCGCTGGATGTGGGCGGCAACGGGCTCAACACGCTGGGGATCGTTCTGTCGGTGACCTCGGCCGTGACTTTCACGATCATTGCCGTGACCATCCAACCCATGATCGCCAGGGCCGGGGATTCGCGGCCGATCAATTTGCATATGCATATCAGCGCGCTGGCGACCTTCGTGGCGATCGATCTGGCGCTCGGCGAGTTCGCCTTGCCGGCCGGCGCGGCGGGCTGGACGGCGTTTGCCGCCGTGCCCGTCCTCTACGCCATCGCCACCACATCGTTTTTCATGGCCATAGGGTAATTGGGGGGTGGCGTCGATCCTGTTCGGCTTTCTGCTGCTCGGCCAAATCCTGACGCCGATCCAGCTCAGCGACGCGGCCATCGTCATCGCGGCCGTGGTGGCGGTCAAATTGGACGACCTCCGCAAACGGGCGAAGACCTGATATCCCTAGATATTCCGCTTCTCATCTTCCCAATAGGGGTCGCGCAGGCGGCGTTTAGCGATTTTGCCGGGTCCGGTCTTGGGCAAGGGCTGGTCGGTGAAATCGAGTGATTTGGGAATTTTGTAATTGGCGATCCGGCCGCGGCAAAATTCGATCAGCTCGGCCTCATCCACGGGTGCGCCTTCGCGCGGCACCACCACCGCCTTGACCACCTCGATCCATTGCGGATCGGGCACGCCGATGACGGCCACTTCCAGCACGCTGGGATGGGTCGAAATCAGATTTTCCACTTCCACCGAATAGACGTTCTCCGCCCCGGTGATGATCATGTCCTTCTTGCGGTCGACCAGATAGATCGACTGGGTGTCGTCGAAATAGCCCATGTCGCCGGTGTGGTACCAGCCGTCCTTCAGCGCGGCCGCGGTGGCGGCGGGCTTGCACCAATATTCCTTCATGATCTTGGGGCCGGAAAAAACCGCCTCGCCAATCTCGCCGATGGGCAGATCGTTGCCGTCGTCATCGACGATACGCGCATCGATGAACGGCGTCGCATGGCCGCCCGACGCGGCCCGGTGCACGCCGCCCTCTGGGACATGCAGCGAATGTTCGTGCGGGTCGAGACAGCAGGCGAGACCGGTGGTCTCGGTGATGCCGTAGGAATGCAGGAACAGGTTTTCCGGGAACGTCTCCGCCGCCTTGCGCAGCACGCCGAGCGGCGTCGGCGAGCCGCCATACATGATCTGCGTCAGGCTCGACAGATCGTACTTCCCGATATCCGGCAGATTGGCGATCATGGAAATCAGCGTCGCCGGCAGCGAGGTGATGGTCACGCGCTCGGTCTGGATCAGATCAAGCACCAGATGGGATTCGAACTGCACCACGACCTGGCTCCCGCCCGATAAGGGTACCGTCCAGAGCGCCAGCGCATCGGCGAGATGAAACATCGGCGCGGAATGCAGCCAGATGCTGTCCGCCTTGAAATCCATCACCATCGAGGAATCGACGCCGCAGTAAAACAAATTTTGGTCGGTCAGACAGACTCCCTTGGGATCACCCGTGGTGCCGCTGGTGTAGTAGATCTGAACGATATCATCGGGGCCGCTGACCACCGGTTCGGCTTGCGGCTGGGCGCGGGTCAGCAAATCCTCGTAATCATGGAGCCCGGCCGGGGGATTTTCGATGTCCATGGCAATGGCGATCTCAATCGACGGAGTCCTGCCGCGCAGTTCCTCCCAATCGCCGACAAACGGCGCCGACATCAACAAGGCGCGGGCCTCGGAATCGTTGAAGATATAGTCCAGCTCGGCCGGGGCGAGCCGCGCATTCAGCGGCATGAAAGCGAGCCCGGCCTGAAGACAGGCGTAGTAAGTCTCGAGATAGCGCAGCGAGTTCCAATCGAGGATCGCGACCCGGTCGCCGCGCGTGAGCCCGAGCCCGATCAACGCGCTGGCCAGCCGGTCTATGCGGTCGGTGAACTGGGCGTAAGTCAGCCGGATATCGCCGTCGATAACGGCAATCCGGTCGGCGTATTGGGTGCGGGCGCGGCGCATGATGCGCGATGCGGGATACAAGTCACTTCTCCAAAACAGGTCGTAATCTGGCCAAGCAAGCTTGGCTCGCTTAACATCGACAGCAATCCCGAATAAAGCCGGAGGCCAGTATGACATATGAAACCATCAAATTCGACATTCGCGACGACGGCATCGCCACGATGATTCTGAATCGGCCGGAGCGGATGAACTGCTTCAACCAGAAAATGTTCG
>JAYZAW010000311.1:0-6732 GCA_036339495.1 Pseudomonadota bacterium
CATTGATGGATGCGCGGCTTGCAGGTAGAGGCGCGGGCGGGCGCCGTCGAGTGCGTCGACGCGGCGCAGGAACGCGTCAATAAATCCGTCGAAATCACACCCCGCCTCTTCCGCCTTGACCCGCTGGATGACGCAACCCGCCGCGAGTCGTTCCAGACCCGGCAAATATGCCAGGCAAGCCAAGCCGATATCTTCGATCCGCGCGGCGATTTCGAAATAACCCGCGTCGCTCTCCAGCAGTTCCCGCGTGACAAAATCGCTGGGCGTATTGGACAGACCAGCGCTCCCGATCTGTCGTCAGGACGCGGCGAATTGCGGGAAAAGCCGAAGCGCATTGCCGGTCCGGATTGCTTCCAGATCCGCGCCGGAAATGACCTCGGCCAGACCATCCACATTCACCGCAACCGTCAGATAGGGGTAATCGGTGCCGAACATGATCTGAGATACCGGCACATAGGCCATCAGCGCCGCCATGTTGGGCGCGTGGAAGCCGTTGGCGGTTTCGTAATACAGCCGGGTGAGTTCGAAATTGATGCCGTTCGGCGCGACCTCCTTTAAGCGCGGCGAATGCTGGGCCAACTCGGCCGTACGGCGCGCGATCACCGGCACGGTGCCGCCCGAATGGGAGAAAATCCAATCGATGTCGCTGAACTCGTTGAACACGCCGGCGAACAGCAGGCTGAGCACGGCGCGCCCGGTATCGAACACCACCTCGGCCCATGATTCCTGAATGCCGGGCTGAATCCCGGCGCAGCAGTTCGGCGCCGTGGGATGGAAATAGACCTTGGCCCTGCGCCGGTTGAGCTCCTCGAACACCGGCCGGTATGCCGGGTCGCCGGGCCATTTGTCGCCGAAATTGGTCATCATCCCGACGCCATCGGCCTTGAGTACATCCAGCGCGTATTCGATTTCCACCAGGCTGCCCTCTACATTGGGCATGGGCAGCGCCGCGAAATGGCCGAACCGGGTCGGATGGTCGCGCTGCATCTCGGCGGCATATTCATTGACCAGCCGCGCCCAGCGGTTCATCCCGTCCGGGTCGGAGCCCATCCAGACGCCCGGGATCGACCACAACGACAGGACCGATGTGCTGACGCCGTTCATGTCCATCTGCTCGAGCGACGCGGCCGGAGTCCAGGCATCCACGATCGGCAGCGCGCCGCCGCTGAAATCCTTGACCGCCTGACGGAACGCAGGCGGATAGAAATGATGGTGGACATCTATGTGATTGGGTTTGCCGTCTGAATGATCGTGATCCGCCATGGTTTCCCCCTCTTCGACGAATAATTGATTGTGGTCGCAGTCAAAACGACCAAACGCTACCTTAGACTAATACCAACCTGCAGGGATAGAGACACATGGAGACGGACAGATCAAATCGAGTTAAAAGCGCTGGTTTCAGCCGATTTCAGCGGTGAAGTTGATCCTTTGGCATTGAACTGTTATGATTTCGCCCAGACGACAAGGGTGGACGTGTCTGCGTGGGCAATCTCTTCATCCTGGCGTGCGGCGTTTCGGGGGTATTGCCTTCGCTGCAATCGATAACAGGGCGTTGACAAGAAGAACAATTCAAACGCGCCGTTTGATGCCAGGCCCGCACAGAGCCAGGTAACCGCCAAACAAATCTGAAACCTCCGCCCGACCCCAACCGGCTTTGGGGCAGGTTGGAATTTCGCGATGGGTCGCGATGGATGAGTTTTATTTTCGAGTGGGAGTACGATGGCACTTACGACACAAAATAAACAGGATTTCGGGAACGATCCACTCCAAGTCCGTGATACGGAGCATTATCAAAAGGAATATGTTCAGTCATTTGTCGAAAAATGGGACAGTTTGATTGACTGGGACGCCAGGTCGAAAAGCGAAGGCCAGTTCTTCGTTGAAATCCTGAAAGCGCGTGAAAAGGAAAAGATCCTGGATGTCGCCACCGGGACGGGATTTCACTCCGTTCAGCTTCTTAAGGCCGGCTTCGATGTCACCAGCGCCGACGGCAACGCGGAGATGCTGACCAGGGCGTTTGACAATGCCCGCGAAAAGGATCTCATGCTGCAGACGGTGCACGCCGACTGGCGCTGGCTCAACAAGGATGTGCACGGCAAGTATGACGCCATCGTCTGTCTCGGCAATTCATTCACACATCTATTCGACGAAAGGGACCGTCAGCGCGCATTGGCCGAATTTTATGCGGCGCTCAAATATGACGGCATCCTGATCATCGATCAGCGTAACTACGATTCAATCCTAGACGATGGATTCAACTCGAAACACACCTATTACTATTGCGGCGACCAGGTGACCGCCGAGCCGGAACACGTCGACGACTCGCTCGCCCGTTTCCGCTACAAATTTCCGGACGGATCCGAATTCCACCTCAATATGTTCCCTCTGCGCAAATCCTATATGCGAAATTTGCTGTTCGGTTCCGGTTTCCAAAAGGTCAAGACCTATGGTGATTTCCAGGAAACCTATCAGGAAGCCGAACCGGATTTTTTCATCCACGTGGCGCAAAAAAGCTACAATGACGAATAAAAGCGACGCGGTCGAACGGGCGGAGGCCTATTACGACAGCTCCGAGGCGGATGCTTTTTATCAGAACGTCTGGGGCGGCCAGGACATCCATATCGGCATATATCATAGCGATGCGGAACCGGTGGCCAAGGCGAGCCGACGCACGGTGGAAACCATGGCCAGCCGAATCCCCGGGATCGGGGAAACAACCCGCGTACTCGACCTCGGCGCGGGCTATGGCGGGTCCGCGCGATACCTCGCCGACCGTTTCGGCTGCCGCGCGACGTGCCTCAACCTCAGCGAAACCCAAAATGCCACCAATCAGAAACTCACGGAGCAGGCGGGGTTGGGCAATCGGATCAGCGTGATGCATGGCGATTTCGAAAACATCCCCGAACCCGATGACAGTTTCGATATCGTCTGGTCGCAGGATGCGATCCTGCATAGCGGCAACCGCACCCGCGTACTTGACGAAGTCCGCCGGGTCCTGGTAACGGGCGGCCAATTCATCTTTACCGACCCGATGCAATCCGATGACTGCCCGGACGGGGTGCTGCAACCCATTCTCGACCGCATACAGCTTGCGACATTGGCGTCGTTCGGGTTCTATCGAACAGAGCTCGGCGCGCGCGGTTTTCGCGAAGACAGCTCCGAGCCTCTGACGGATCAGCTACGGACCCATTACTGGCGCATCGGTCAGGAACTGACAAACAATTACGACGAAGCCGTGGAACTGTCCGGTCAGACTTATGTGGACAATATGATCAAGGGCCTGCAACACTGGGTCGACGGCGCCGATAACGGCTATCTCGCATGGGGCATTATGGATTACCGGCTTACGGCGTAATCAAGCCGGGCCGACCGGGGGAACGACAATGCCGGCACGCTACCAAACCGATTATCGAATCGGCCAGGACAATAGGCAGCACTGGGGCATGGACATCCATCATCCCGTGTTCTGGGTCGCCGCGATTTTGATCCTGATATTCGTTGTCGCCACCCTGATGGCGCCGGGGCAGGCGAAGGTAATCTTCGCCGGCGCAAAAGGCTGGTCGATTGCCTATTTCGACTGGCTGTTCATGGTCGGCGGCAATGTGTTCGTCCTGTTCTGCCTGGCGTTGATCGTCCTGCCGGTTCGAAAAATACGCATTGGAGGCGTGGACGCCCGGCCCGAGTTCTCGACCCTATCCTGGTTCGCCATGCTGTTCTCCGCCGGGATGGGGATTGGGCTGATGTTTTGGAGCGTCGCCGAACCGACCGGGTATTACACAAACTGGTACGGCACGCCGCTGAACGTCGCGCCCAGAACGCCGGCCGGCGCCGACGCGGCGTTGGGCGCAACCATGTTCCACTGGGGCCTGCATCCCTGGGCGATCTACGCGGTTGTCGGGCTGTCACTCGCCTTCTTCAGCTTTAACAAGGGTCTGCCGCTGACTATTCGGTCGGGTTTCTTCCCGTTGCTGAAAAACCGGACATGGGGCTGGTTCGGCCATGGAATCGACATCCTCGCCGTTCTGGCGACCATTTTCGGGCTCGCGACTTCGCTCGGCTTCGGCGCACGCCAGGCCGCCAGCGGCCTTAAATTCCTGTTTGGGATCGACCCGGGATTGGGAACCCAAATCGCCATCATCATCGGCGTCACATTTGTCGCCGTCATATCGGTCGTGCGCGGGCTTGAGCGTGGCGTAAAGGTGCTCAGCAACATCAATATGGGGCTCGCCGCCATTTTATTGCTGTTCGTGATCGTCCTCGGGCCGACGATCGCCATATTCACCGCCATGGGCACGGCGGCGACAAGCTATATAGAAAATATCATCCCGCTCAGCAACTGGATCGGCCGCGAAGACGACAAGTTCTTCCATGGCTGGACGGTATTCTACTGGGCCTGGTGGATTTCCTGGTCGCCCTTCGTCGGCATGTTCATCGCGCGAATTTCCAAGGGTCGCACGGTAGGTGAATTCATCGTCGCCGTATTGCTGGTGCCGACGCTGGTGACGCTGGTCTGGATGGGGGCCTTCGGCGGATCGGCGCTGGACCAGGTGCAGAATGAAATCGGCGCGCTGGCCAAGGGGATCAGCGAGGTCTCGCTGGCGATGTTCCAGATGCTGGAAAATCTCCCCATAGCGGGTGTCACGTCGTTTTTCGCCATTGTGCTGGTGCTAATATTCTTCATCACGTCGTCGGATTCGGGCTCGCTGGTGATCGACAGCATCACATCGGGCGGCAAGCTCGACGCGCCTGTACCACAACGCATCTTCTGGGCGACCATGGAAGGCGTGATTGCCGCCGCGTTGCTGTTCGGCGGCGGCGCGGATGCGCTCGGCGCCCTGCAAGCCGCGGCCATCACGGTCGGTCTGCCCTTTACGCTTGTGTTGCTGGTCCTATGTATCGGCCTATATATGGGCCTCGCTCACGAATGGCGCTATGTCCAGGGCCCGAAGGCGGATAGATAGAAGTTGCCAATGAGCGAATATGCAAATCCTGAACTCCTGTGGTCGTCGGAAACCTTGGCGGAACGACTTCCGCTGCCGGGTCTTTCGATCGTCGACACCCGGCCCGCCGAACTGTTTGCAAACGGGCACATCCCGGGCGCGCGGCATTTCGATCCGTATTTCGTCAATTGCGACGACACCGACCCGGCGCCGTTGCGGTCCTTCACCCGGATGTGGTCCGACATGCTGGCCTGGCGCGGCATCAGCGAAACCGACACCATCGTCTTTTACGGCGCGTTCACCGATATGTGCGCCGCGCGGGCGTGGTGGTTCGTGGAATATCTCGGCCATGAAGACGTGCATGTGCTGGATGGCGGAATTGCCGCCTGGACGGCGGAGGGGTTGGCATTGGAAACCGACGCCGAGCCGCCGAAACCGGCCAAATTTAAATACGAAACCGCGTTCGATACGGTGGCGACTTATACCAGCGTGCTTGAGGCCATCGACGACCCCGACCGCGTGATCCTCGACAATCGCAGCCGCGCCGAGTTTGAGGGCACGGACCCCCGCGCGCGCAATAACGGCGCCATCCCCAGCGCCAAACATCTCACCTGGGTCGATCTATACGATGATACGGGATGCATGAAGCCCGCCGATCAACTCCGCGAGGCCTTCGAGGCCCATGGCGCCACGCCCGACAAGGAAATCACGCTTTATTGCAACACCGGCTACCGGTCGGCCCACGCCTATCTGGCGCTGCGGCTGCTCGGCTATCCCCGGCTGCGAAACTATGTCGGGTCGTGGCAGGAATGGGGCAACCGCGACGGAATGCCGATCTGGAAACCGGTCTGAGCGCGACCCGTTTGGTTATAATACCGAGTCGATAAATTTTGATAATTCAGGCGTCCGCAGATAGCCATAGGACTTGTGATGATTATGGTCGCCCTAGGGTGAAACATAGCCGTTATAGACCAAATCGTCGATCACGGCGACGCTCCGGCGATTGACCCCATAATCGTCGCTGAGATGCACATCAAGCGCGACCGGGTCTTTTCTGTCGGCAAAATTTTTCCAGTCCTTGGACACGACGCTGGGGGTGCGAACCGGTATATTTTTGGAATAACCCTTGCGTTCATCTTTTATACGGGCTTTTACATGGGGCAGGACCAGCGGCGAGCCGATGGTGACGAAATGGGGTATGTCGATCGGATTTCGTAATGGTCCATTGGAGCGACCTTCTCTACAAAAACGCGCAACATTCGGACCGCAATTTCGATTTCGACAAGCTGTATAACGAACAGCCCCATGTGAAGGCCGTTGCGAAAGATCTTAAAATCTATGCCGACGGCATGATCGATGATGTCCGCCGCATTGCGCTGGGCGCCGCCGGCACGGCCATCGACTGGATGAAGGAACAATTCGACATCAACGACGTGGCGGATTGGGGTCTGGAAAAGACCGCGAAGGATTTGGCGTTCTACTATGATCCCAAGCGCAGGATACTCGACCGCAACAATAAAAATTGCGTGGCCCGCAAGGTTCTTATGGATGAACTTCGGGTGGTGCTCGAGAAAAACAAGAACCGGCGCCGCATGGTGATCGCCCATTCCATGGGCACGATCATTGCCTATGACGTGCTGCGCGATCTGGGCCGGAAAGCCAACCGAAACCCGGGTTTTCGTTGCAGCAGGTGATCCTGAGGCCTTCTTTGATCGATTTTTCCCACCACTCCTTCAGCTGCTTCTTGCCCGGTTTGTGGGCGAGGCCATGAATACCGATAATCAGAAGTTTA
>JAYZAW010000312.1:0-9222 GCA_036339495.1 Pseudomonadota bacterium
CCGGGCGGGGGAGTGGGCCGGCGCCGTTACCATGAAAACTATAATTCCTGAAAGAAATCGTGGCCCTTGTCGTCGACCACGATGAAGGCCGGGAAATCCTCGACCTCGATCCGCCACACGGCCTCCATGCCGAGATCCTCGAATTCGAGCAGCTCAACCTTGCGGATGCAATCCTGCGCCAGCCGCGCCGCCGGTCCGCCGATGGAACCAAGATAGAACCCGCCGTTTTTCTTGCAGGCGGCGGTGACGGCGGCTGACCGGTTGCCCTTGGCCAGCATTACATGGCTGCCGCCGGCGGCCTGGAAAGCCTCGACGAAGCTGTCCATGCGGCCCGCGGTGGTCGGCCCGAATGATCCGGATGCATACCCTTCCGGCGTTTTCGCCGGGCCGGCGTAATAGATCGCATGGTTGCGAAAATAATCCGGCAGGGGTTTGCCGGCATCGAGACTTGCCTGGATACGGGCATGAGCCGAATCCCGCGCCACGATCAGCGGCCCGGTCAGGGACAGACGGGTCTTGACCGAATGGGCGCTGAGCGCCTTTCGAATGTCATCCATTGGCTGGTTCAGATCGATCTTCACTACCTCGCCCTCAAGTTCGTGATCTTCCGTCTCGGGCAGATACTTCGCCGGATTCATTTCAAGCTGTTCCAGGAACACGCCGTCCCTGGTGATCTTGCCGAGCGCCTGGCGGTCGGCCGAACACGACACCGCGATGGCGACGGGCAGCGACGCGCCGTGGCGCGGCAGACGGATCACGCGCACGTCGTGGCAAAAATACTTGCCGCCGAACTGGGCTCCGATGCCATTTTTGCGTGTGACTTCTAAAATCTCTTCTTCCATCTCGGCGTCGCGAAAGGCCTGACCCTTGTCGCCGCCGTAGAGCGGCAGCCCGTCGAGATAATGGCAGGAGGCGAGCTTGGAGGTTTTTACCGTGAGCTCCGCCGAGGTGCCGCCGATCACCACGGCAAGGTGATAGGGCGGGCAGGCCGCGGTCCCGAGCGAGCGGATTTTCTCGTCGAGGAACGGCATCATGTTATCGGGCGTCAACCGCGCCGGGGTTTCCTGAAACAGAAAGGTCTTGTTGGCGGACCCGCCGCCCTTGGCGATGAACAGGAACTTGTATGAATCGCCCGGCGTGGCGTAAATTTCGATCTGCGCCGGCAGGTTGTTGCCCGTATTGACTTCCTGATACATCGACATTGGCGAGACGTTGGAATAGCGCAGATTACGTTCGGTATAGGTTTGCAGCACACCGTCGCTGATCGCGGCTTCGTCGTCGTCGCCGGTCCAGACGCCCTCGCCCTTTTTGCCCATGACGATGGCGGTGCCGGTGTCCTGGCACATGGGCAGGATGCCGCCGGCCGCGATATTGGCGTTCTTCAACAGATCGAGCGACACGAAGCGGTCGTTATCGGACGCTTCCGGGTCGTCGAGAATGCTCGAGAGCTGTTTGAGATGATCGGCGCGCAGATAATGGGCGATATCGGCAAAGGCCTGCGCCGACAGTAACTTCAGCGCTTCCGGTTCCACCACCAATACATCCTTGCCCTGAAACTGTTCCACCCGGACATGATCGCTTGAAAGCCGGCGGTATTCGGTTTCGTCCGGTCCAAGGGGAAACATCTCGTGGTAATCGGACATGGCAAACTCCGTGACTAGCCTGCAAAAATCGGGTTCGAGAATTTGGCCGTCTATGGGCGGCTATGGCTTTCGAAATGAATCGAGGGTGATCACCTGGCCCATTTTTTCGCTGCCGCCCTTCTCGTCACGGTCTTCATCCGCTTCCGGTTTGTCTGCGTCAGTGGGCGCGGTTTCCGCCGCGGTCCCCGCCGCTGGATCGGGCTCGGCGACCGGCGTGACAACGCCGGCGGGCTGGGTATTGGCCGCCTTGTCCGCATCGAACTGAAGTCCGAAGCTGACCGCCGGGTCGAGAAACGCGCTGACCGCGTCGAATGGAATGATCAACGGCTCGGAAACCCGATTGAACGACAGCGTCACCGTGAACCAGTCGTCGTGAACTTCCAGCCCCCAGAACTGGTGTTGCAACACAATGGTCATTTCTTCTTCATATTGCGCGTGCAACACATTGCTGATTTCGACCCCAGGCGCCTTGGTCCGGAATGTAATGTAAAAATGATGGTCGCCCGGAAGACCGTCAGTTGCCGCCTCGATCAGCGCCGACCGCACCACGCCGCGCAGCGCCTGGTCGAGTTTCTTTTGATACTGCATCAGATCGTCGGGCATGACGGACTTTACCGGGGAAGCTCACTTATTCGCAAGTGGCGAGTCGGCTCCAGCCAAAATTCCAAAAAAAGTGGAGGGGCTTCTGTTGCCCGGCGCCCCTCCGAAACCGCGCTTGCCTAATTAGGCAGCGAGAGCCATTTCATTATCGTTGGCATCTGTACGATTGGCCCGGTAACGGCGGTACCATGCCGAGCGAAAAGCAAGTCTTTACGCGCGCGTCGATCCTATTTCGCCCCCATAAAACCGCCAAACCGGGGCGGGAGAAATTATGGTGGAGGCGCCGGGTACTGCCCCCGGGTCCGCATCGTTTATTACACAAACCGTTTATCGCCATAGCTGGTTGCCCAGCACTTTTAATATAGGGTGATTCGGGCCTAATTTAAAGTGAAGATAAATAAGGTTTACGGAGCCGGAAAAGACCGCAAATGCAGCAATATCTCGACCTCATGCGCCATGTGCGTGACAACGGCGTCATTCGCGATGACCGGACCGGCACCGGCACCCGCAGCGTTTTCGGCTATCAGATGCGGTTTGATCTTGAACAGGGGTTTCCGCTAGTCACCACCAAAAAGCTCCATCTGAAATCGATCATTCACGAACTGTTGTGGTTTCTGAACGGCGACACTAATATTGCCTATCTCAACGAACACGGCGTCCGGATCTGGGACGAATGGGCCGACGACAACGGCGATCTTGGGCCGGTCTATGGCCATCAATGGCGGTCGTGGCCAACCCGGGACGGCAGGCATGTCGATCAGATCACGCGGCTGATCGAGGAAATCCACACCAATCCCAATTCGCGCCGGCTGATCGTCAGCGCCTGGAACGTGGCCGATGTGGACCACATGGCGCTGCCGCCCTGCCATTGCCTGTTCCAGTTCTATGTCGCCGACGGAAAACTGTCGTGCCAGCTCTATCAGCGCAGCGCCGATATTTTTCTCGGCGTGCCGTTTAACATTGCGTCCTATGCGTTGCTGACGCTGATGGTCGCTCACGTCACCGGGCTGAAACCGGGCGAATTTATCCACAGTTTCGGCGACGCCCATCTTTACGCCAATCATATGGACCAAGCCGAATTGCAGCTTGCCCGGACGACGGCGGCGCTGCCGACCATCAGAATCAACAATGACATCCGCGATATTTTCGGGTTTTCGTTCGACGATTTCGTGCTCCGAAATTACCAGCCCCAGCCCCATATCGCCGCGCCCGTCGCGGTTTAGGTAATTTCGATGCGTATTTCATTGATCGCCGCCGTGGCGCAAAACCGGACCATCGGCCGCGACGGCGGCCTGCCCTGGCAATTGCCGGGTGAACTCAAGCATTTCAAGGCGCTGACATACGGCAAGCCCGTCGTGATGGGGCGCAGGACATTCCAATCCATCGGCCGGCCCCTGCCGGGGCGGCCCAATGTGGTGGTCAGCCGCGGCGGCATGTTTAGGCCCGACGGCGTGGCGCTCAGCGCATCCCTCGACAACGCGCTCGATAACGCGGAACGCATGGCCTACGAGATCGGCGCCGACGAGATCATGGTGATCGGCGGGGAACGCATCTATCGCGACACCCTGCCGGTCGCGGGCCGGATCTATCTGACCGAGGTGCTGTGCGAGGCGGATGGCAACGCCTATTTTCCCGAGCTCGATGAACAGGAATGGGTCGAGACCGCACGCGAAAACGGTCAGCAAGGAGCCGGTGACGATCACGACTATAATTTTGTGATTCTAGAAAAAAAATCGTGATTTCCCGACAGAGTTAACAGAAATTTTCAAACCGTTAACGAAATTGCGTTAGGTTGTTCTGGAATTTGGGGCTTAAAGGGTCGGACATGCCGGCTGTATCGTTAAGAACATTCGCGGGCGCGCTTGCCGCCGTCTTCCTGCTTGCCGCCTCGGCCGGTCCGGCCGTGGCGGGCAAGGCCTATGCAATGGTCAACCCGAAGGGCGGGCTCAACGGGGCGATTTCCAAGCCCAAGATCGACCGGGTCATCGTGCTGAAAGGCGAACGCAAGCTGGTCCTTATGCGCGGCGATGAAGTGAGCAAAATCTACCGGGTCGCGCTCGGCCGCTACGCCAAGGGGCCGAAAACCCGGCTCGGCGACGCCAAAACCCCGGAAGGCAGCTACACGCTGGATTACCGCCTGACCAAAAGCGTCTTTCACAAGGCGATCCACATTTCCTACCCCAATGCGCGCGACCGGGCGGTGGCCCGCGCGCAAGGCGTCCGGCCCGGCGGCAAGATCATGATCCATGGTCTGGCCAAGAATTGGACCGCGGACGATCTTAACCATCCCAATCTGGATTGGACCCAGGGCTGCATCGCCGTGACCAACCGGGAAATCGATGAGATCTGGAAACTGGTGTCGGACGGCACCCCGATCGACATCTATCCCTGAGTTGGTTTTTCCGGCGGTTCACTTCCGTTTGCCGGTCAAAATTTCTCGAAAATTTCCATCATAGCAAAATCCGCCATCTGTGATTCCGGTCACAGATCGAATCTCTATCCTCACGTAAATTGGAGTTTGCCGGTTTCGAATCGGTACGCGGATAGAGGCGGAGTGATGGCCACAAAGCCGAACGTTAAATTGGATGATATGTGGAAAATCCTCGTCGCATCCGTATGCGAAGAGCATCGGGACGGCGCGTTGGCGTTCGGCGATGCCGTTGAAGATCTTTTTCTTCTCGGGTTCGACAGCGGAGAAACCCGTGAGAGGCTTCTGGCCGGCGCTCCGGCGGGACGCATGGACCGCAAATTACTGGAGCTTCTTGGCGCAGAGGGTTTCGTCCGTTAGCCTGTCGCCATTGCTCATCCCGAATTTCCGCGCCAGGCGGTAAGCGGTGAGCCTTGGGGCGGAGCCGGAAATAATGACGAATACGCTGCGCGGCGTCTGGTGGATGGTTTCCGCCGCGCTGTTCTTCGCCGCCATCAATGCCTGCGGCCGCGCCCTCGGCGGCCGGTTGGGCGTCTTCGAGATTGTTCTTTTGCAATGCGCGCTGTCGACCCTGTTGATGGTCCCGTGGTTCTTCAGGGGTGGATACGCCAGGCTCGGAACCCGCCGCGTCGCGGCCTATGGCATCCGCGCGGTGTTTGCGCTGGTTGCCATGGCGAGCCTGTTCGAAGCGGTCAAGACCCTGCAGGTGGCCGATGCGACGGCGCTGCTGTTCACGGTCGGGCTGTTCACGGTGATGATCGCGGCGATCGCCCTCCGCGAACCCGTCGGCGTCAAGCGCTGGATCGCGCTCATGGTCGGTTTCGCCGGCGCGCTGATTGTCATCCGGCCGGGCTTCGCCGAATTATCATGGGGGCTTGCGGTGATGATGCTGTGCGCGGTGACATTCGCCGTAAGCAACGTGTTCACCCGGTTTCTGGCGATCACGGAAGACGCCAATGCGGTGGTGTTTTATAATTATCTGTTGATGGGTCTGCTCGCGGCGCCGCTGGCGCTCGCGGATTGGCATACGCCTGAATGGCAAGACGCGCCGGTTCTGATTGTACTCGGCGTGGTCACGTTTTTAGCCCAGCAGAGTTTTACCCGGTCGTTTGTGTTTGCGCCGCCGGCGGTGGTCATGCCGGCATATTATCTGCAACTCCCCTTTGCCGCCGTGATCGGATGGTTCGTCTTCAACGAGACGCCGGATATCTGGATCTGGGCCGGCGCGGCGGTGATCTGCGGTTCGACCTATTACATCATCCGGCTGGATCAAAAGGCTCAGGCGTCGCCCAGCCGGTAGGACGACCCGACCGCCGGGGTTTCGTCGCAGGCCGCGCGGCCGCTTTCCACCATGTGTTCCATGTGGGCGAAAACCGACCGGCCCGCCGCCAAATGCATGGTTTCGGGCAGATGGGTATACATGCGCCGCACCATCTCCGCGATGGTCTCGACGCCGTCTTTTAGACAGTCGGCGATTTCGTCTTCCCGCATGCGGCGATGGTCGAGATAGGCCTGTACGAAGGGCCGGGGCGATTCGATCGCCGGGCCGTGGCCGGGGTGGTAGATCACATCGTCGCGCTTGAGGCAGATATCGAGGCTGTCGAAATATTCCGTCATGTTGCCGTCCGGCGGCGACACGATGGTGGTGTTCCACCCCATGACGTGGTCGGCCGAGAACAGCGCGGTTTCTTCCGCCAGCTCGAAGCAGTGATGGTTCGACATGTGGCCCGGCGTATGGATCGCGGTCAGGGTCCAGCCATCGCCCTGGAAACTGTCGCCGTCGGAAAGCTCTATATCGGGGGTGAAATTCTTTTCGCCCGCTTCGACGGTTTTCGCCCCGTCGGCGATCGGCCGGGCGCGCGCGCCGATCACCGGGGCGCCGGTGGCATGGGCCAATGACTTGGCGCCCGGCGAATGATCGGTGTGGGTGTGGCTGATCAGAATATGGCTGATCTTTTCGCGCTTGAGCGCGGTCAGCAGGGCCTGGGTGTGGGTTTCGTCCTCCGGTCCCGGATCGATCACCGCAACCTCGCCGTGGCCGACGATATAGGTGTTGGTGCCGTGCAGGGTGAACGAGCTCGGGTTATTGGCCACCACGCGCCGGATCAAAGGCGTGATCCGCGCCGCTGCGTCATATTCGAATTCCAGTTCCCGGTTGAACGGGATTGACCCGGCGCTCATTGAATCACGATCTTGGGCGCGGCCCGGCCGGCCCGCGCGCCGACCTTTTCCCAGATCGTATCGGCGATCGCGCGATAGGCCTTGGCGTGCGCGCCTTCCGGGTCGGACGCCACGATCGGCCGGCCTGAGTCCGAGGTTTCGCGGATCGCCATGTCGAGCGGAATCTCGCCGAGAAAGTCCACATCCATCGCGTCGGCCGCCGCGTGCGCGCCGCCGTGATTGAAGATATCCGAGCGCTGGCCGCAGTGCGGGCAGTTGAAATAGCTCATGTTTTCGATCACGCCGAGCACCGGCACGTCGACCTTGCGGAACATGTTGAGCCCCTTGCGGGCGTCGAGCAGCGCCAGGTCCTGAGGCGTCGACACGATCACCGCGCCGGCCAGGGGCACGCGCTGCGCCATGGTCAGCTGGGCGTCGCCGGTGCCCGGCGGCATGTCGACGATCATGATATCGAGCGGCCCCCAGACCACGTCGCGCATCATCTGTTCCAGCGCGCCCATCACCATGGGGCCGCGCCAGATCATCGGCGTGTCCTGTTCGACCAAAAATCCGATCGACATGGTCTTGACGCCATAATTTTCCATCGGCAGCAGAACCTTTCCGTCCGGCGATGTGGGCCGGCCCTTGATGCCCATCATGGTGGGCAGCGACGGCCCGTAGATATCGGCGTCGAGCAGCCCGACCCGGTGGCCGGCGGCGGCCAGCGCCAATGTGATATTTACCGAGGTGGTCGATTTGCCGACGCCGCCCTTGCCTGACGCAACAGCGACGATGGCGCCGACTTCGGGCAGCAACGCGTCGGATTGGGGTTGGGCCTGTCCATGACCGTGGTCATGCCCATGATCATGGGGTTGCGCGCCATTGCCGCCCCCGCCGCCGGCGCTATGCGCCGTTAAAACGGCGGTCACCGACAGCACGCCCGGAATATTCTCGACCGCTTTTTCGGCCGCCTTGCGCAAGGGCTCCAGCGCTGGCCCCCGTTCCGGGTCGACCTCGATGGAAAATCCCACATTGCCGTTTTTGACCACCAGGCCCGCGACCATGCCGAGGGTCACGATATCGCCGTCACGTTCCGGGTCGCGCACCGTCTTGAGCGCCTCGAGAATTTGTCCCTCGTCAGGTTGCGCCATATCTTTCAAACTCCCGTGAAATCGAATAATTTACTGATCGACAGGTCGCTACCACATTGCGCAACCGCCCTAGCTATCATATAAGGCAGCATGGCTTCGGAGCAAAGCGTGGTCGCGCGATCATTGCGGCAACATGCAATTTAATGGAAAGCGGTGAACCCTCATGCCATGGAAACAACAAGGCGGTGGCGGCGGTGGCGGCCCCTGGGGCGGTGGTAGCGGCGGCGGCGGCGGACCGCAGGCGCCCGATTTTGAAGACATGCTGCGCAAGGGCCAGGACAAGTTCAAACGGCTCGTGCCCAGCGGAATGGGCGGCGGCTGGGCTATATTGCTGGTGCTGATCGCCATATTCCTGCTTTGGGTGGCTAGCGGCATCTACCGCGTGCAGCCCGATGAACAGGGCGTGGTCCTGCGTTTTGGAAAGTTCGTGGAAAAGACCGAGCCTGGATTGCACTATCATTTGCCAAGTCCAATTGAATCGGCGGTCACCCCGAAAGTGACCCGGGTCAACAAGATCGAGGTCGGTCTCCGAAGCGTCGGCGCCGGCGGGCGAGGTGCCGCCACGCGTGACGTGCCGGAAGAAAGCCTGATGCTGACCGGCGATGAAAATATCGTCGATGTGGATTTCAGCGTCCTCTGGGTCATCAAGGATGCGGAAAAATATCTGTTCAACATTCTCGATCCGGAAAGAACCGTCAAAATTGCGGCCGAAAGCGCCATGCGCTCGGTCATCGGCCAGAAGCCGATCCTGGCGGCCTTGACCGAAGGACGGGACGAAATCCAGAAAGAAACGCAGATTCGGGCGCAGAAGCATCTCGACGAATACGGCGCGGGGATCGAAATTCGGCAGGTTCAGATGCAGAAAATCGATCCGCCGCAACCGGTAATCGACGCCTTTATCGATGTGCAGCGGGCGGACGCCGATTTGGAGCGTTTGCGCAATGAAGCCGAAGCCTATCGCAACGACATCCTGCCGCGCGCGCGCGGCGAGGCCGAGAAAGTTATTCAGGCCGCCAACGCCTATAAGGAGCAGATCGTCAACAAGGCCCAGGGCGAAGCGCAGCGTTATCAGGCGATCTATGCGTCTTACAAAGCAGCCAAGGATGTCACCAAACAGCGCATGTATCTCGAAACCCTGGAAGAAGTGTTTGCCGGCACCAACAAGGTGATCATCGATCCCAGCGCCAAGGGCGGATCCGGCGTGGTGCCCTATCTGCCGTTGCCTGAAATCCAGAAACGA
>JAYZAW010000313.1:0-31762 GCA_036339495.1 Pseudomonadota bacterium
CGGCACGCGGGGTAGGCCCGGCATGGTCATAACCGCGCCGCAGATAGCGACGACAAAGCCCGCGCCGGCCGACAGCCGGACTTCGCGGATATTGACGTCATGGCCCTCGGGCGCGCCATACGAAGTCGGGTCGGTTGAAAAGCTCAGCGGCGTCTTGGCCATGCAGACCGGGAACTTGCCGTAACCGGAATCTTCCCAGGCTTTCAACTGGTTTTTGACCGCCGGAGTGGTGGTTACGGATCCGGCCCGGTAAATCTTGGTGGCAACGGTTTCGATCTTTTCCCAGAGCGGCATGTCTTCGGGATAAAGCGTCTTGTAATTCGCCTTGCCGGTGTCGATTTCGGCGATCACCGCGCTGGCCAGCGTTTCCGCGCCGGCGCCGCCGTCGGCCCAGTGGGTGCATTCGATCGCCTGCGCCCCAGAATTCGCACACGCATCGAGGACAACCCGGACCTCCGCATCGGTGTCCGAGGTAAATCGATTAAGCCCGACCACCACGGGAACGCCGAATTGCTGCAAATTCTCGATATGGCGCAGCAGATTGACCACGCCGTCCTGCAACGCGGCGGTGTTTTCCACGCCGAGCTGGTCCTTGGCCACGCCGCCATGCATCTTGAGCGCCCGGACCGTGGCCACGATCACCACCGCGTCGGGGCTGAGCCCGGCCTTTTGGCACTTGATGTCGAAGAACTTTTCAGCGCCGAGATCGGACCCGAAGCCCGCCTCGGTCACCACATAATCGGCCAGCTTGAGGGCGGCGCGGGTCGCCATCACGGAATTGCAGCCATGGGCAATATTGGCGAACGGTCCGCCATGCACGAAGGCCGGCGTGTGTTCCAGCGTCTGCACCATATTGGGCATGATCGCTTCCTTGAGCAGCACGGTCATCGAGCCCGACGCTTCGAGCTCGCGCGCCGTCACCGGCTTGCGGTCGCGGGTCTGCGCCACCACGATATTGCCGAGCCGTTGCTTGAGATCGTCCATGCTTTCGGCGAGGCAGAAAATCGCCATGACCTCGGACGCAACCGTGATATCGAAGCCGTCCTCGCGCGGGAAACCATTGGCCACCCCGCCGAGGGACTGGGTAATGGAGCGCAGCGAGCGGTCATTGAGATCGACCACCCGACGCCAGGAAATCCGCCTGGCGTCGATGCCCAGCGCATTGCCCCAATAGATGTGATTGTCGAGCATCGCCGACAGCAGATTATGGGCCGACCCGATGGCGTGGAAATCGCCGGTAAAATGCAAGTTGATATCTTCCATCGGCACGACCTGGGCATAGCCGCCGCCGGCGGCCCCGCCCTTCATGCCGAAACACGGCCCGAGGCTCGGTTCGCGCAGGCAGATCGCCGATTTCCTGCCAAGGCGTTGCAGGGCGTCGCCGAGCCCGACCGTGGTGGTGGTCTTGCCTTCGCCGGCCGCCGTCGGCGTGATGCCGGTCACCAGAATCAGCTTGCCGTCGGGCCGGTCCGACAGGCTGTTGATGTAATCGAGATCGATCTTCGCCTTGTGATGGCCAAAGCGGAACACGCTCTCCTCCGGAATTCCCAGAGTGGATGTCACGTCGACAATCGGGTTCAAGGTCGCTTCGCGCGCGATCTCCAAGTCAGAACCCACCGCCTTGGTCTGATGACTGGTCATGATGCCTCTCGATTTCTGATCGCCGCATTTAAACATGTCGCCTGCAGAGGGCAAGGGCAATCACGGGTTTTTGTTCTTTTTCCGGGGCTTACGCGGTTTTTTGGCCGATTTTACGCGCCTTGCAGCCGCCAGCGCCTTTTCCGCCCATTGGGATAGCTGTTCGGGGTCTTCGAAGATTTCCTCGGGGACCCGCCAGTAAGAAATGCTGATGCGGCCGTTGCGTCCCTGATAGGAAAACGGACCCATTCCGGCATCCTCATAATCGGATTGGTTACCGTCATCGATCTTGAAAAACAATTCATCAAAACCGATCAGCCCGAACATGACGCCAACGAGAAAAATGCCGAAACCGCCGAACATCCGTCGCGCCGCCACGGGCCCGAGAAGAAACAACCGCCCGGCAACCTCATCCGCATAGTCTTTATTGCTCGCCATATCCCATTATAGCGCAATGACGATCCAATGTGGATTGCGGGGTCGCGTTGCGCCAGAATGAAATCCACATCCGAAATCTCAATAGGGAAAAATCAAAATGGCCGGACGCATTGATGCACGCATCAAGGAACTCGGGATCGAATTGCCCGAAGCCGCGACGCCCAAAGTGGCGAAAATCCTCAATTACAAGCAGTCGGGCAATCTGCTGTTCATCTCCGGCCAGGTGCCGCGCGTCGATGGCGAGCCCGGCTATATTGGCAAGGTCGGCCGTGAATTCACGCTGGAACAGGGGCAAGAGGCGGCGCGGGTCAGCGCATTAAACGTCCTGGGCAGCGCGCGCGCCGCGCTCGGTGGCGATCTCGACCGGATCGAGGAAATCGTCCGCGTAAAAGGATATATAAACGTGGACCCGGATTTCATCGATGTCTCGGCGGTGCTGAACGGCGCGTCCGAATTGTTTATCAATCTGTTTGGCGATCCGGGCCGGCATTCGCGCACCGCCATCGGCGTCGCCTCCATGCCGTTCGGCGTTGTGATCGAGGTCGAGGCGGTGATGCAGGTGACTCTATAATTCCAGGAACGCGGCAAATTCCGGGTTTTCCGGATAACACCCGGCCTGGGTCGCGGCATAGCGCGTCATGGCGTACATCATCTCGGTGACCGGCGCGGCGACGCCGGTGATCCGCGCGGTCTCGATCACCGACCCGAACATGGCGTCGATCTCCATCGGACGTCCGGCCTCGATATCCTGTAGAATCGAAGTCTTGTGGGCGCCCATGGCGAGCGAGGCTTCGACCCGCTGATCGATGGTCGACGGGAAATCCGAGCCCAGCGCCTTGGCGACTTTTTCGGTTTCCTCCATGACCGCGCGGGCGACCGATTGCGTACCGGAATCCGCCGCCAGCCCGCCGACGGTGCCCCGCGTCAAAACCGCGATGGCGCTGAACGAAACGTTGCCCCACAGCTTGAACCAGAGCGCATCGCGAATCCGGTCGGTGACGGCGCCTTGCAGCCCCGCCTCGGCAAGCGGCGCGGCGAGATTGCGGCAGCGCTCCGTGTCTGACCCGTCCGGTTCGCCGAGCCGCACCACGCCGCCCGCGCCATGGTGGACCACGCCGGGTTCGGGGATACTGCACGCCGCCGCGATCACCCCGCCGATGATGCGTCCGGCCGGAATCGCATCTCCCGCCAGGCCTTTAGGGTCGACGCTCAAAAGCCGGCGGTCCTTGTGGTCGCCTTCGACGCCCTGGAAATACCACCAGGGCAGCCCGTTCTGGATGGTCAGGACCGCCGTTTCCTTCCCCAGCAGGGAGGCGATGCCGCCGGCCGCCGCCGGCAAGGTTTGCGCCTTCATGGTCAGGATCACATAATCCTGGGGGCCGAGATCGGCCGGATCATCGCTACAGTTGGGCGTGACGCGAAATTCCTCACCCCGGCTATGCAGCACCAGGCCGTTTTCCCGCATGGCGTCGAGATGCGGGCCCCGCGCGACCATAGAAACTTCATGCCCGGCATGCGCAAGCCGCGCGCCCATCAGTCCACCGACCGCGCCGGCTCCGTAAATGCATATTTTCATGGGGCGTACCCTACCCGGTGAGACCCTCAAATTCTATATGTGAGCCGGGGTGAAATGGCTTAATCTGGGGCCAACAAGAAGTTCGGGAAATTTCCAATATGATGAAACTTGGGCTTTTCATGATGGGGGAAGGCCATCACGTCGCGGCATGGCGCGACCCGGATGTACGGTCCGGAACCACCATGGATATCCACCATTTCGTGGATGTTGCACAAACCGGCGAGCGTGGCCGTTTCGATTTCGTCTTTCTCGCCGACACCAACGCGATTTTCTTCAGCGACGATTTGGAGCAGCTGCGCCGCACCTCGGCTCCCTTGCGTCTGGAACCCATAACCCTGCTATCGGCGGTCGCCATGGCCACCGAGCATATCGGGCTGATCTGCACCGCGACCACGACCTATCTCGACCCGTTTCACATAGCGCGGCAGTTTGCGTCCTTGGACCAGATCAGCGGCGGCCGGGCCGGATGGAATCTGGTGACCTCGTCGGCCCCGGCGGAAGCCTTGAATTTCAGCCATGACGCCCATCCGGACTATGCGCACCGCTATGAACGCGCCGCCGAGTTCGCCCAGGTGGTGTTCGGGCTTTGGGACAGCTGGGAAGGCGACGCGATCATCGAGGATCGGGACAGCGGCGCGTTTTACGACCCGGAAAGGCTGCATCGCCTGAACCACAAGGGCAAGCATTTTTCGGTGCGCGGACCGCTGAACATCCAACGGTCGCCCCAGGGCCGGCCGATCATGGTCCAGGCCGGACAATCCGAACAGGGCCGCGAACTGGCGGCAGAAACCGCGGAAGTGATCTTTACGGTGCAGCAGGATTTCAGTGAGGCGCGCGCGTACTATGCTGATATCAAATCCCGCGCGGGTAAATTCGGGCGGTCGCCCGGCGACATCAACGTCATGCCCGGCCTGTTGCCGGTGATCGGCAAAACCCGCCGCGACGCCAAGGAAAAGCTGGCACGGCTCAACGCACTGATCCACCCAGAGCTCGGCCTGACCCGGCTGTCGGGCATGCTGGGCATCGACCTCGCGCCTTATCCGCTCGACGGTCCCTTGCCGGATATTCCCCCGACCGAGGAACAGCAGGGGCGCCAGAAGGTGGTGATCGCTCTGGCGCGGCGCGAGAACCTCACAATTCAGCAGCTTTATCAACAGGTTACCGGCGTGCGCGGCCATCGGGTGCTGTGCGGCACGGCCGCGGATATTGCCGACTCCATGGAACAATGGGTCGCGGGCGGCGCGGCCGACGGCTTCAACATCATGGCGCTGACCTATCCCGACGGGCTCGACGATTTCGTCGATCAGGTGATTCCGATCCTGCAAGAGCGCGGCCTGTTCCGCACCGAATATGAAGGCGGGACCCTGCGTGGAAATCTCGACCTGTCGATCCCCGAAAACCGCTGGACAGCGGCGAGACGGGACTAAGAAAATTTGCGGTGCAACTCCGCCGCTTCGTGCCACCATTTCGGCTCCCACCATCTTATGGCGAGGCCGGACGATGACGGCAGGACGAAGATTGCGGTGGACCCGGCCCGGTCGGGCTGAAGCCCATAATCGATTTTGCCGCGCCCGAACGCTGTTTTCAGGAACACCTGGGCCGGACGCTTGGCGGTGAAGGCCAGCAGTTTCGGTTTATAGGTTTCGATCTTGGCCATGACCGCCGCAACATCGTCGCCGTCGGGCGTCAAATCCGAATCCGCGCCCGACTGGGTTTTGTTGACATCGGTCAGGCCGATCCCGAGCCCCAGCAGATCGCGATAGTCTTGCGGCGCGAACAGCCGGGGCGTCAGGCCGGTTTCATGCAGCATGGGCCAGAACTTATTGCCCGGCCCGGCATAGGGAAGCCCGAGCCGAGCCGACGCCGCGCCCACCGCCGAGCCGCAGAACACGGTCACCACGGCTTCATCCAGAAGATCGGGGAGTACCGCCACTAGTGCCGATACAGATTTTCGAGCGCGTCGCCGTGGATTTCGTTGATCTTGTGGCGGCGGATTTTCAGCGACGGCGTCATCAATTCGTTTTCGATGGTGAACGGATCGGCCGTCAGCCGGGTGCGGCGGATTTTCTCGATCACCGACAGGGACTCATTGACCCGGTCCACCGCCGTCTGGATCACCGCTTGAAAGCCGGAATCTTCGATCAATGCCGCCGGATCGCACGGCGTGTTGTTTTCCGCCGCCCAGTCGCAGATGAAATCCGGGTCCGGCACGATCAGCGCCACCAGGTGGGGCTTGCGGTCGCCATATACCATGGCCTGGGCGATCTCCGGCTGCAGGGTGAGGATCCCCTCAACCCGTTGCGGTGACACGTTGTCGCCGCCCGTATTGACGATGATGTCCTTCTTGCGGTCGGTGATGCGGATATAGGCATCGTCGTCGAATTCGCCGATATCGCCGGTATGGAGCCAGCCGTCGCGGATCGCCTCGTCCGTGGCCTGCTGATTGCGCCAATAGCCCTGCATCACCAGCTCGCCGCGCACCAGTAATTCACCGTCTTCCGCGAGGCGGACCTCCACATCGGTCATCGGCGGGCCGACGGTGTCGATCCGGATCCGGTTCGGCGGGTTGCAGCTGATCACCGGCGCGGACTCCGTCTGGCCATAACCCTGCATGATGCGAAGTCCGAGCGCTGTAAAAAACAAGCCGATATCCAGATTGAGCGGCGCGCCGCCCGACACCATGGCCTTGAGCCGACCGCCGAAGCGTTGCCGCACTTTGTCGCGCACCAGCTTTTCGAGCACCCCATCGGCAAGACGCGCGCCGAGCCCCAGCCGGCCGTCATTCCGGTATTTGCGAATGCCGAGCTCGACCGCCTTGTGGAACAGCTTCGCCTTGATCCCGCCCGATTTCTCGACCCCGCGCAGAATACGCGAATGCATGTTTTCATAGAGACGCGGCACGCAGGTCAGAATGGTCGGCGAGATTTCGGCCATGTTGGCCGCCAGCTTGTCGACGCTTTCCGCATAAAATATCTGCGCGCCGATCGAGATCGGGAACATCAGCCCGGCGGTATGTTCGTAGGAATGGGACAAGGGCAAAAACGACAGGAATTTTTCGTCGTCGAGCCCGAGCTCAAGCAATACGTCGCGCGCGCCCTTGCAGTTGCTGATGATGGCGCCGTGGCTCAGCATCACCCCCTTGGGAACGCCGCCCGTGCCCGACGTGTAGATCAGGCAGGCGGTTGTATCGCGCCCGATTTGCTTTGCCGCGGCCACGGCTTCGTCAAGCGATCCCGGATGCGCCGCCAGCAAATCGGCCCAGGATTGTTCATCCTCACCCGCTTCCGCGTCGATCAGGACCAAATTTTCCATGTCCGGCGCGTCCTTCGCCGCGGCGCGGACGGTCTCGGCGAGTTTCGCATTCGACACGATGACGGCGCGCGCGCCGCTGTCGGTCATCACATGCAAATGGTCATTGACCTGGTTGGTGACATAGGCCGGCACGGTAATGGCCCCGGCGGCCATGATGCCGAGATCGGCGACCGCCCATTCCGGGCGGTTTTCCGAGACCAGCATGACCCTGTCGCCGGGAGAAACGCCCATGGCGCGGAGCGCGCCGGCCAGCGCGGCGGATTGCGCGGCAGCCTCGTTTCCGGAAATAGCGCGCCATTCGCCATCGCGCCTGGCGGACAGAAACGGGCCATTGCCGATATCGGCCATGCGCTCGAAATACATCGTCGCCAGATTGGGCCAGCTATCGTAAGTCATGGCGCATTATACAAGGCTGGTGATTTCTGCATAGAGATGCGCGTCGATTGACGTGGCCGTGGCGAAGCCTATTGTCACGCCAAAGGAGTTCTCCATGACCGACGCCGAATCCGCCGATCTGGGACCGCTGCCGGAGTGGGACCTGTCCGATTTGTACCCCGGCCGGGACAGCGACGAACTTGCCGCCGATCTCAAACGAATCGAAGGCGAGGCCGGTTCATTCCGCGACCGCTATAAAGACCGGCTCGCCGGGCTTGACGGCGCGTCCTTCGGCGCGGCGATCGCCGAGTATGAGGCCATCGACGAGGCCATGGGTAAGGCGATGAGTTTCGCCCATCTGGTCTATGCCGGCAATGTCGGCGACCCGGATACCGGGCGTTTTTATCAAACCATGCAGGAAAAAGTCACAGCGATTTCGGCGGAAATCCTGTTCTTCACGTTGGAAATCAACAAACTCGACGACGAAAATATCGCCGAAAAATTGAAAGCCGCAGAGACCGCGCATTACGCGCACTGGCTGCGCGACACCCGCGCCCGGCGCGCCTACCAGCTGGATGAGGAATTGGAACGCCTGCTGCACGAGAAGCGCGTCGCCGGACGGGCGGCGTGGAACCGGCTGTTCGATGAAACCATGGCCGATATGAGATTTCCGTTCGGCGAAGACCAGATGACCAGCGAACAAATTCTTCATCTGCTGACCGACCCGGACAGCGAAATCCGCCGTCGCGCGGCGACCTCCATCGGTGAGGTGCTGGGCCGGCATGCGCGGGTGTTTTCGCTGATTACCAACACACTGGCCAAGGACAAGGAGATCGAGGACCGCTGGCGCGGATTTCCGTCGCCGCAATCGTCGCGCAACCTGGCCAACCACGTGGAAGACGAGGTGGTCGACGCGCTGGCCGATGCGGTGGTCGGCGCCTACCCTGACCTGTCCCATCGCTATTACCGCCTGAAGGCGAAATGGTTCGGCGTCGAGGCGCTGGATTACTGGGACCGCAACGCGCCGCTGCCCGAGGCCGGCGAAAAGCTTATCACTTGGGATCAGGCGCAAAATACCGTGCTTGACGCCTATGCCGATTTTTCCGAGGAGCTGGCCGGGATCGGGCGGCGCTTTTTCGACAATTCCTGGATCGACGCCCCGGCCCGCGAGGGCAAGGCGGGCGGCGCCTTCGCCCACCCGACGGTGCCCTCGGCGCACCCCTATCTGATGCTCAACTATCAGGGCCGGCCGCGCGACGTGATGACCCTGGCCCATGAGCTCGGCCATGGCGTCCATCAAGTGCTGGCCGGGCCACAGGGGGCGCTGATGTCGGATACGCCACTGACCCTGGCGGAAACCGCGTCCGTGTTCGGCGAAATGCTGACCTTCCGCGCGCTGCTCGCCAATGAGACCGACCCCGCGCGGCGCAAGGCGCTGCTAGCGTCCAAGGTCGAGGACATGCTGAACACCGTGGTGCGCCAGATTGCGTTCTATTGTTTCGAACGCAAAATCCATGGCGAACGGCGCGACGGCGAGCTGTCTTCGGAGCGAATCTGCGACATCTGGATGGAGGTCCAGGGCGACAGCCTGGGACCGGCGGTCAGGTTCCAGGACGCATATCGATGGTACTGGACCTATATCCCCCATTTCATCCATTCGCCGTTTTATGTCTACGCCTATGCCTTCGGCGATTGCCTGGTGAATTCGCTCTACGCCGTCTATCAAAACGCCGACCCGGGGTTTGTCGAAAAATATCTCGACCTGCTGCGCGCCGGCGGCACCTTGCGGCATCGGGAATTGCTTGCGCCGTTCGGGCTCGATGCGTCGGATCCCGCCTTCTGGTCGCGCGGGCTCGGCATCGTATCGGGGCTGATCGATGAGCTGGAAGAGATGGAATAGCAATTGGCGCCACCTGACGAAGACAACAGGCTGACCGGGAGGGTGCGGCGCTATGCGCGCGTCGGCACGGCGGTCGGCGGGTTGGCGGCGCGGTTTGCCGGCGAACGCTATCTGGGCCTGACCGCCGACGGCGAAAAGAACGCCGAGGACCTCAAACGCGCGCTCGGCGGATTGAAAGGTCCGTTGATGAAGGTGGCGCAGATCATGGCGACGGTGCCCGACATGCTGCCCGCCAACTATGTCGACCAGCTGGCCGAGCTGCAATCCAACGCGCCGCCCATGGGCTGGCTGTTCGTGCGCCGCCGCATGGCGGCTGAGCTGGGGCCGGACTGGCAATCGAAGTTCGAGACATTCGAGCGCGACGCCGCCGCCGCCGCGTCGCTGGGTCAGGTCCACCGGGCGGTCGGGGACGGCGGGCGCGAGTTGGCCTGCAAGCTGCAATATCCCGACATGGCGTCGGTGGTCGAGGCCGATCTGCGCCAGCTCAAGCTGGTGTTCGCGATCTATCACCGCTATGACCGCGCCATCGACCCCAAGGACATCCAGGCCGAGATTTCCGAGCGGCTGCGCGAAGAGCTCGATTACGAACGCGAAGCCGCCCACATGAGGCTCTACCGACAAATCCACGCCAAGGAAAATGGCGTCCACATTCCGGAACCGATCAAGAAGCTGTCCACCAAACGCCTGCTGACCATGAGCTGGCTCGACGGTCGGCCCTTGATGGAAGTTACCGGCGGTAAGGTGGAACAACGCAACCGGGTCGCCCACAACATGTTCCGCACCTGGTACGCGCCGTTTTATTATTACGGCGTGATCCATGGCGACCCCCATCTCGGCAATTACACGGTGCGCGACGACGACACTATCAATCTGCTGGATTTCGGATCGATCCGGGTGTTCAAGCCATCCTTCGTGCAGGGCGTAATCGATCTGTACCATTCGCTCGAAACTGGCGACCGCGCGCTGGCGGTTCATGCCTATGAGACCTGGGGGTTCGAAAACCTGTCGAACGAAGTCCTCGACACCCTGAATCTATGGGCTGAGTTCGTCTACGCGCCGCTGCTGGAAGACCGCGCCCGGGCGATCCAGGAAACCGACGGCGGCATGTATGGCGCGCGCGTCGCGGGCAAGGTTCATCGCGAGCTTCGCCGGCTCGGCGGCGTCACCCCGCCGCGCGAATTCGTCCTCATGGACCGCGCCGCGATCGGGCTCGGGTCGGTGTTCCTGCATCTCAAGGCGGAGATCAACTGGTACCGGCTGTTTCACGAACTGATCGAGGATTTCGATGCCGCCGCGCTGGCCCGGCGGCAGAAGAAAGCGCTGAAAGCCGCCGGCGTCCCCGAACCAAATTAACCCGCCGTCATTTACCGGCACGCGCCTCGACCCGTGCGATAAAGGTCGTGCAGCCGACAATAATTAGCGCGCCGAGTATTGTATAAGGATCTGGAATCTCAACGAAAAACAGATAACCCAGGATCGCGGAATAGATCAGCCGGGTATATTCCATGGGGCCGATCACGCTGGCCTCGCCGACCGCGAAGCCGCGTACGAAGGCGACCATGCCGATGCTGGTCAGCAGCCCGATGGCGCCGACCAGTAACCACTGGATGCCGACCGGCGTGACCCAGAAATAAGCCGCCGGTCCGGCGAAGACCAGCGCTCCGCCGAGATGATAGTAGAACAGGATACGAATCGGCGGCTCGGTTCGCGACAGCAGACGGATCAATACATTGGCGACCGCGAACGTCATCGCCGCGCCAATGGCGATCAGCGCGATGGGATCGATGCCATCGGCCGACGGCCGCACCATGATCAGCACGCCGACAAACCCGATTGCGGTCGCCGTCCATCGCCGGCCGCTGACAAATTCCTTCAGGATCAGCATCGCCACGAAGGTAGTGAACAGGATGCGCGAAAAGGATAGCGCCGTCGCGGTGGCGAGCGGCAGGTTTATAACGGATATCAGAACCCCGATCATGGCGACACAAGCGATGATGAGCCGTATCAGATGCAGGCCGAGACATTCGGTCCGGAGTCCTGCGGCCCCAACCCGGTAGAAAATCGGGCTCATGATAACCAGTCCGATGCCGTACCGGAAAAAGGCCAACTCGAACGGGTCTATCGTGCGGCCCAGGGTCTTGATGACCACGTCATTGACCGCGAATACGATGGTGCCGAAGGTGATCCACAAAACGCCGCGCAGATTGGGCGACAGTCGCAACCACGGCCCGGTGATGAAGTCCGGCGGAATGGCCCGTCAGCCCGCCGCGAGCCGGGTTTCGACCAGCCGCGCCCAATAGCTGGCGCCGAGCGGCAGGGCATCGTCATTGAAATCATAGGATGGGTTGTGGAGCAGACACCCGCCCTCACCCGGCCCATTGCCGAGCCAGACATAGGCGCCCGGCTTTTCATTCAGCATGAAGGCGAAATCTTCCGACGCCATCTTGGGCGCTTTGTCGCGGAACACGTTTTCCGCGCCGACCACGTCGGCCATCACGCTCGCGGTGAAATCGGCCTCTTCCGGCGTGTTAATGGTGGGCGGGTAGCGTCGCTGGTAATCGATTCCGGCGGTCACGCCGGACGCCTGACAGATGCCGTCCACGATGCGCCGGATCGAGGCTTCCGCGCGGTCCTGGGTCTCAACCTTGAAGGCCCGCACGGTGCCCCTTATCAAGACATCTTCCGGGATTACGTTCCACGCATCGCCGCCATGGATCTGGGTCACCGAAACCACCACCGAATCCTGCGGGTCGATTTCGCGGCTGGCGATGGTCTGCAGCGCCGTGACGATCTGGGCGGCGGCGACCAGCGGGTCAATGCCGAGATGCGGCGCGGCCGCATGGGTCCCCCGGCCGGTGAGGTTGATCTCGAAGATATCGAAGGCCGCCATGAACGGCCCGGCGCGGACCGCCATTTCGCCGAGCCCGAGCCCCGGCATGTTGTGCATGCCGAACACCGCCTCGACGGGGAATTTATCGAACAGCCCTTCCTCGATCATGACCCGCGCGCCGCCTTCGTTTTCCTCGGCCGGCTGGAAAATGAAATTCACCGTACCGGCGAAGTTGCGGGTTTCCGCCAAATAGCGCGCAGCCCCCAGCAGCATGATGGTATGGCCGTCATGGCCACAGGCATGCATCTTGCCGGGAATCGTCGATTTGTGATCGAAAGTGTTCTTTTCCAAAATATCCAGCGCATCGAGATCGGCGCGCAGCCCAATCGCCGGACCGTCGCCGCGATCGCCCTTCAACGTGCCGACGACGCCGGTTTCGGCCAGGCCGCGATGCACCTCGATGCCGAATTCGGAGAGCTTTTCGGCGACAATGTCCGACGTGCGCTTTTCCTCGAATGCGGTTTCGGGATGGGCGTGAATATCACGACGCCATTGAATGAGATCGTCGTGAAATTCCGCGATGCGGTTAACGATTGCCATGATCACAATCCATTGAATATTTCAGAAATTCGAACCCATGGTCGCGTTCCCGACCCATGAGGTCAAGGTGATTGAGCCGCGGACCGGGCTTGGATGAACGCCAACAGGCTCAACGCCATGACGAACAGCGCGGCCGCGCTGAACGCCAGCGACCAGTGGATTCCGATCAGGCTGCCGCCGATCCCAATAGTAATGCCGCTGAAGGTGCGCAGCCCGTTATGAGTCATGTTGTAGAGCCCGATCACCCGGCCGCGGATTTCGTCGGGCGCGTTGAGCTGCACCAGGGTCTGGGCCATGGAATTATAAGACAGATCGAGAAACCCGCCGATGAACAGCAACGCCAGCGAAATCGCATAATGGGGCGAAATTGCGAAACCGATCACCGTGCAGCACCAGAGGATCAGCAAAATACACGCCGAGCGCGGATGCGCCGGCAGCAGCGAGCGGCTTTCCAGCACCACGCCGGCGAGCAATGCGCCGGCGGCGTTTGCGGCCAGCAGCAGGCTGTAGAACACCCCATCGCTGCCAAATCCGAGATCGCGGGAAAATTCCGGCATCTGCGCCTGATGGGCGTTACCGACGAACAGCGACGCGCCGCCCGCCAGGATGATCATGGTGAGAACGATGTGATTGGATGAAACCTCGCGGAGGGTCGAAATAATATCCCCCATGCCGCGCACCGCCCGCGCCGCGGCCTCCGTCCTCTCGCGGAACTGCGGCCCGTAGGGCGCCTTCCACAGCCACAGGGTCAGCGGCAGATAGATCAGCGCATTCACCAACAGCCCGTAGGCCGGACCAATGGCGATCATGATACCGCCGCCCAAGGCGGGCCCTAGCAGCAGACCCAGCATGCGCGACGTGGCCAGCATGCGGATTGCGCTTTGCAGGTTTTCCCGCCCGACGATGTCGTGGATCAGTATCTGCGCCGCCGGCGCCCAGAATACGCCGGCGAAACCGTGGAGGATCAGCAACGCCACCGCATGCCACATTTCCAGCGTATCGAGCAGGAACAGAACGCCCCAGCCGATCGAGGCGATGATAAACAGCACCATGCCGAGCTGGATCAGCCGCCTCGGGTCGTACCGGTCGGCAAGCGCACCGGCCCAAAACGAAAACAGCAGGAACGGCAGCCAGTGCGCAATGACGGCGAACCCCGCCAACGCCGGGGATTCGAATTTCTGGAAAATCATCCAGTAGCTGATCACATGTTCGATGCTGTCGGCCATCATGGCCAGCGCCGCGCCCAGCAGATAGGCCCGCGCGCCGGGATGGCGCAAAGCGCCAAAGGATTTCTGTTTCTTTTCGGGTTGAGACTTGTCGTTCATTCAGGACTACATTTTTCGCCCGCCGGCGGCGCGCGCGGGAATCAAGAACATTGCACAATCAAATGGGACCCGGCGCGACAAGGTCAAGGCCGCGCCGGGATGACGGGGCAAAACTCAGTCTTCGGCCTCGAGCCGCTTGAGCCAGACGGAAATCACCGCCGGCTTGCCGGCGCGGGTCTGTTCCAAGCCACGCCGCAGGGCGGGGCCGACTTCGGCAGGATCGGTGACGGTTTCGCCATAGGCGCCGGCGGCCTCGGCTTCCTTGGCGAAATCGATCGGCGGATCGAAATAACCGCCCGGGAAGCCGGCTTCCTTGGCATGTCCGCCGTCGCCATAGGTTGAGGCAATGCGCGACGTGCCGGTGGTGTAGCTGCGGTTGGTATAGACCACCATCAAATAGGGCGCGTCGTGATGGGCGCCCGCCCAGAGCGCGGGCGCGGGCGTGCCGAACATATAAAAACCGTCGCCGGTGACCGCGATGATGTCCTTGTCCGGCGCCGCCAGTTTTGCGCCGAGCGCGGCCCCCGGCGACCAGCCGCCGCTGGAACCGGGATTGGAGAAATACGAGCCCGGCCGGTCATTGGGCATAAATTCCCGCATCCGGGGGGTCGGCAGGGTTTCATCCATGATGATGGTGTTGCCGTCGACCAGCTTGCCGATCTGATAGCTGACCCAGATCGGGCTGATCGGCGTGTCCCGTCCGGCGGTCTCGGCTTCTTCCTTGATGGCGGCGAAATGGGCCGTCGACGCGGCGGTCAACCGTTCCGTGCGTTCCGAGATCCGGCTCTGGTCGTCGTCGCCGAGCAGGCCGCGCGCGGCGTCGGTAATCGCCTCGATGGTCAATGTCGGATCCGCCGACAGGCGCAGATCGGCGGTGAATTCATAGGTCGGGATCGTCAGCTTGATGGGATCGTGACCCACGGCGGCGACGAAGGCGTCGTCGGGCGGTGAATTCCGGCCCGGCACCCAGGGCACATCCGCTTCCAGCACCAGCACCATGTCCGCATCCTTGAGGGTCGGCTGGGTTTGGGCCAGCGGATGCCGGAACGGGAAACACATATAGGCGCGCTGCACCGATTCGACCACGGCGAGACCAAGCAGTTCGCACAATTCGACCAATGCCGGGACGCTGGCGGGATCGCGGCCTGATTTCGACACCACCACGACCGGATGGGACGCCTTGATGAGCCGTTCGGCGATGTCCAGCGCGGCGGCCGGGTTGGGTCCGCTCGGGCACGGAATGCCGAGCTGGTCGGCGCTCGGGAAGCGCGCGCCGTCGATTTTCTGTAGGGTCAGTTCCTTGGGAAAATTGAGGTAGACCGGCCCGCAGGGCTCGGTGCGCGTCACCTGGATCGCGCGGCTGATCATCATGCCCGGATTATCCTGGGTGGTCAGCCGGTGATCCCACTTGGTGTAGTTCCGCACGATGCCGTTCTGGTCGTAGGTTTCCTGCATCCACAGATGGCCGCCCTCATCGCGCCCGCCTTTCGCGGTGCCGGCATAGGCCGTCGGCGGAAAGCCTGACGTCATGATCACCGGCAGTCCGCTGCGATACGCCGTATGGACCGCGCCGCCGTAATGCTGGGTGCCGACATCGACATGGGCCGCGGTAATGGCCGGACGGCCGCTGACCGCCGCGAAACCCAGCGCCGCGTTCAGATTGGCGTGCTCATGGGGCACGGTAATCAGGCGGATCGGATTGTTGTGGCCCTGGGCATGGGCCTTGGACGTCGCCTCCTGAAAGAATCCGATCTCGGAGCCCGAGGTAAAGAACAGATGATCGACCCCGCCGGCCGACAGCGCCGCGATCATCGCATCGCCGACATCCTCGGCCGGCGCTTCAATCCAGTTTCCCGCTTTACCGTCACCCATCACGTTTCTCCCAGTTGGATTTCATGCTTCATTCTGCACTAGTTGCCCGTCCCCACAAACCACCGGTTTCGCCTTTCGCGTGATCGCATTTGGGATACCCTCGCCCCTTGCGGGAGAGGGAGGGACCCACGTCGCGACAGCGGCGTGGGAGTGTGAGGGGTAAGCGCGTCCGCGCGTCAAGAAAGGTTCCTTTTACCGCCTGCCGGCGGTCTCCCTCTCCCACGAGAGGCGAGGGATATTCGAGGCTGCGATCGACCGTGATCCTCATGCGATTATCCAACGGAACCATGCCAACCACCTTGTTTCGTCATGTCTCAACGGGCACCATGCGGCCTGCTCGAAATTTCAAGAGTCAGGGACAAGGGGAATATCAGTGGGGCAATTTGGCTTTGGTCAGTCCATACCGCGTACCGAGGATCCGCGCCTGCTCAAGGGCCAGGGGCGGTTTGTCAGCGATTTCACGCTGCCTTTTCAGGCTTACGGCTATGTATTTCGCTCATCCCACGCCCATGCGCGCATCCTGTCCGTCGATGTCTCGGCCGCGAAAAGCGCGCCGGGCGTCCTCGGCGTTTTCACGGCCGGGGATATCGCGGCCGACGGGCTCGGCACGACCACCTGCAAGATCCCGCGAAAGCGCCCGGACGGCTCGCCTATGTACCAGAACCCCCACCCCGGGCTGATCGGCGACCGGGTCCGTTTCGTCGGCGACCAAATCGCATACGTGGTCGCCGAATCCCTGAACCAAGCCAAGGACGCCGCTGAATTGATCGCGGTCGAGTACGACCCCCTGCCGTCGGTGGTCGATATCGCGGAGGCGTTCGAAGCGGGCGCGCCCGCGGTATGGGACGACTGCCCGGATAATATCTCCAACGTATTCGAGCTGGGCGACGAGGCGGCGGTCGATGCCGCCTTCGCCAAGGCCCATCACGTCACCACCCAGCGCTTTGTGATCAGCCGGATTGCAGCCAACGCCATGGAGCCGCGCGGCTGCACCGGCGAATACAACAATTATGAGGAGCGCTATACCCTGCATGGCTGCGTCGGCGCGCTGCACAGTGTCCGGCGCCTGCTGGCGACCGAAGTCTTCAAGGTGCCGGAAAACCAGTTCCGGGTGATCTGCGGCGATATCGGCGGCGCGTTCGGTTCCAAGGGCGTGACTTCGACGGAGAATATCCTGGCGCTTTACGCCGCGAAGAAAATCGGCCGGCCCGTCAAATGGGTCGGGGAGCGGTCCGAGACCTTCCTGTCGGACGATCATGCGCGCGACAATGTCAGCGACGTGGACCTGGCGCTGGACGAAAACGGCAAGTTTCTCGCGCTCCGGGTGCGCACGCTGTGCAATCTGGGGGCCTATCTGACATCGGACCGCACCCTGCTGGCGACGTTCGGCAATCTCGGCTCGCTGGCCGGCGTCTACACCACGCCAAATATCCATGTGCGCGTCCACGGCATGTTCACCAACACGGTCGCGACCGCGACCTATCGCGGCGCCGGACGGCCGGAAGCCTCCTATCTGGTCGAGGGCATCATCGACCGGGCCGCGGCTGAGACCGGCATCGACCGGGTCGAGCTGCGCCGCCGCAACCTGATCCCGGCCGACGCCATGCCGTACAAGACCGGGCTGATCTTCAATTACGATTCCGGCGAATTCGAAAATAACATGGACGACGCCATGAGTCTGGCCGATTGCGAGGGCTATGAGACACGGCGCGCGCAATCGGAAGCCAACGGAAAAATTCGTGGCCTCGGCATCGTCAACCCGATCGAGCGCGCCGGCGCGCCGCCCGGCCCCGAAACCGCCGAAATCCGCTTCGACCCGACCGGCACCGTGTCCCTGTTCGTCGGCACCAAATCCCAGGGCCAGGGCCACGACACCATGTACAAGATCCTGATGTCTCACATATTAGGCCTGGATTCCGACGACGTGCGGGTGTTGGAAGGCGATACCGACAGGATCGCCTTCGGCACCGGAACCTACGGGTCGCGCTCGGCGATCGTCGGCGGATCGGCGGTGCATAAGACAGCCGGATTGATCATCGAAAAAGGCCGGCTTCTGGCCGCGCATCTGCTGGAAGCCGCCGACAGCGACATTGAATTCGACGCGGGCGTTTTCACCGTCGCGGGCACCGACCGGTCGGTCACCCTTCAGGATGTGGCGCGCACCGCATTCCGGCCCGGCACGCGGCCTGAGGGCATGGACCCGGGCCTTTTCGAAACCGGTACGTTCGAGCCGGACGGCCAGACATTCCCCAATGGCTGCCATGTCTGCGAGATCGAGATCGACCCGGATACCGGAAGGATGGAAATCCTGAGCTATTTGGTGGTCGACGATGTCGGCAACGTGATCA
The DNA here is from genome assembly GCA_036339495.1 of Pseudomonadota bacterium. Classification (GTDB taxonomy): domain Bacteria; phylum Pseudomonadota; class Alphaproteobacteria; order MPNO01; family MPNO01; genus CALGIA01. The sequence continues at coordinate 18,215 of JAYZAW010000313.1, forward strand.
ACGAGCTGACATTGGAAGGCCAGGTACATGGCGGCGTGGTCCAGGGCGTCGGCCAGGCGGTGATGGAACACATGATCTATGACCACGACGGCGGCCAGCTGAATTCGGGCTCGTTCATGGATTACGCCATGCCGCGCGCCGATGACATCTGTTCCATAGACGTCCACAGCAACCCGGTGCCGACCAAGACCAATCCGCTCGGCGTCAAGGGCGCGGGCGAGGCGGGAACCGTCGGCGCGCTGCCGGTAATCATGAACGCCGCGCTCAACGCCTTGAAGCCGTTCGGCATCGACCATATCGAGATGCCGCTGACCCCGGAAAAACTCTGGCGCGCCATTCGGGATGCGAAAGCCGCGTAAGCGCTGATTATTCGAGCCGTTCAGGCTCGGAGGTTTTGGGATCGACCGACACCCGGTAATTGTCGCGCGCCGATGCCTCGGACACATAGCCCTGCTTCACATCGTGCGCCACGTCTTCGAGCGGGCGGGCTTCGGGATTGCCGAACCCGCCGCCGCCTCCGGATCTTAGACGAAACGCGTCGCCTTCATTCAGCTGGGCGACCAGCACCTTGGCATTGGGGAAATCCTCTTTCCACTCGCCGTCCATGCGCATCGCCACGGAATTTCCCGCGCCCTCGAGCCCGCCTTCGAGCCCCCAGGGCGCGCAATGGACCCGTTCGATCTGGGTGTTCACGGTGCAGTTGGTACGCGCACGCACGATGCGTTCGACGCCGAGCCCGCCGCGATGGCGGCCGGGACCGCCGGAATCCGGGATCAACGAGTTGCTTTCGACCAACAGGGGGAATTTGACCTCAACCTGTTCATTGGGCGCGTTGTGGGTATCGCCGTCATTGATGCAGACGGTCGCGCTGATGCCGTCCTCATTGCGTTTCGCGCCCCAGCCGCCGCCGAGCGGCCCGAACGTGCCGAGGAAAAACTCATTGGTTCGGGGGTTGATGCCGTGGAAATTGGCGATCCCGAGATCGGCGTGATGACCGGCGATGGTGCGGTCCGGGATCACCGGCGCCACGGCCTTGAAGATCGTATCGACGATGGTCATGGGAAACGTCATCCACCAGCGCATCGGCGCTGGCTTGACAGCGCTGACCACCTTGCCCATGGGAATGATGACGTGGAGATTGCGGAACGCGCCTTCATTCAACGGATAATCGACCGGCGAGGTCAGGCATTTGAAGGCGACCTGGGCGCAGGCATGGCCGGTGGTGACGCCGGAATTGTAAAACCCCCGCACCTGCTGCGAGACCTCGCTGAGATCGACGGTCAGCTCATCGCCGGACACCTCGACCCGGACCTTAATCGGCACCGGCTTGCCGATATCGATGCCGTCGTCGTCCATAAAGGATTCGGCTTCATAGACGCCGTCGGGAATCGACAGCGTCTGCAAACGCGCGGCGGTCTCCGACTGGTCCATGATGGCCGCGATACTGTCCAGCACCGGGCTCTCGCCATAGCGTTCGACCAGCTCAAGAAAGCGCCGCTCGCCGGTCTTGACCGCCGTGATCTGGGCCCGGAGATCGCCGGTCGCGCGCGACGGCAGGCGGACAGTCATCTGGATGATATCGACCAGGTCCTGATTGACCACGCCTTCCTTCTGATATTTCAAGATCGGAATTTGCAGCCCCTCGGAAAAGATATCCGTGGTCATACCGCCCAGCGTACCGCCGACATCGAGCCAATGGGCCATGCAGCAGGAAAACCCGATCAGCTTTTCCCGATGAAAAATCGGCAGGGAGAACGTGACATGGTTCAGATGGCTGCCGGTGATATAGGCGTCATTGGTGACCAGAATATCGCCCGGATGAATGCCGTCGGGGCCGAAATGGGCCAGCTTGGCCTTGACGGTCTGCGACATGCCGCGGATAAACATCGGCAACCCGAGCCCGATCGACACCGTTTCACCATCCGCCGTGAACAGGCCGACGGTGAAATCCAGCGCCTCATAGATGATCATGTTATAGGCGGTCCGCATAAGATTGGTCTTCATCTCTTCGGTAACCGCGAGGACGCCGTTGCGAACGATTTCGGTGACGACCGGATCGACCGACCGCATTTCGTCGGGGTTATTCATGAAAGGGTCTTTTCATTCGGTTCAAAAGGACGGCGTCGAATCCGGTCCGCCCTTCAACTTGACGGTCATTGACAATCCGCCGGCGCCACAGCACGGGCAGCTCATGGCAATCAGCAATTGCTGTCTTTCGTCTTCCGAGAGATCCGCCTGCTCCAACATGGCGGAAATTTCCTGCTGAAACGCCGCGTGCAGCGAGAAATCGCCGAAGCTGATGCGGTCGTCCGCGTCGGATGCGGCGGATTTACCGGATGTATTTGACTTTGACTCGGTCATTTCGAGCCAAAGGATAAGCCAACCCCCTGCCGGCAACAAGTTTCATGGCATGCAAGGCAAAGGCAAATGGATCACAGTCGTTGACGATCATGAATTTCCCTCTCTCCTTGCGGGAGAGGGGGCCCCGCCGCACAGCGGTGGGGGGTGAGAGGGCCGCCGCCGACAGGCTGTAAAAGATCCTTTCTTGACGCGCGGACGCGCTTACCCCTCATCCTCCCACGCCGCTATCGAGTCGCGGGTCCCTCCTTCTCCCGCAAGGGGAGAAGGAATTCCTATTTCGATTGCCTTGTCATGGCAACACGCGGGACTTGTCCCAAACGGCGAGGCATTGTCTAAATAGCCCCGAATTATCGAACCCAGGGAGTTATCAGTGCCGGACGACAAGCGTGAAGGCGGCTCTAATATAAGAATGGCCGCCGATATCGGCGGAACCTTTACCGACATCGCCGCATTCGATGAAACCACGGGCGCGTTGCAGCTCGGCAAAGCACTCTCGACGCCGTCCCATCTGGTCGAAGGGATCAATGCCGGGGTCGAAAAAGCCGGCGCGGAATATGCCGATACCGGGCTTTTTCTGCATGGCTCGACCATCGCCGTCAACACGATCCTGGAACGCACCGGCGCCAGGACCGCACTGGTGACCACCGAAGGTTTCCGGGATATCTACGAAATCGGCCGCATCAACCGGCCGGATTCCTACAATCTGTTTTTTCAGAAACACGAACCGCTGGTCGAGCGCGCTTTGCGTTTCGAAGTCACCGAACGCATGTATGCCGACGGCGAGGTTTGCATCGAGCTCGACGAGGAATCCGTCGATCGGGTCGCCGACAAGCTGGCGACGCTCGACATCGACGCGACGGCGATTCTGCTGTTGCATTGCTATCGCAACCCGAGCCATGAAATCCGGGTCAAGGAAATGCTGCAAAAGCGTTTTCCCGGCATGTTCGTTTCCGCATCGCACGAATTGTCGCAGGAATACCGCGAATTCGAACGCTGTTCAACGGTCGTCGCCAATGCCTATATCGGCCCCAAGGTCGCATCCTATATCCAGGAAATCATGGATCAGTTGAGAAGCTCCGGCTTCGACGGGTCCTTCATGGTCGTGCAATCGACCGGCGGGCTGTATGACGCGGCCCAGGCCCAGCTTCATTGCATCCGAATGCTGGAATCGGGACCGGCGGCCGGCGTGATCGGGACCAAGGCGCTGTGCGACGCCATCGGCATCCAAAACGCCATCGCCTTCGACATGGGCGGCACCACCGCCAAGGCCGGCGTCATTTACAAGGGCGAACCGCTGACCACCGGCGCGGCGCTGCTCGGCGGGTATGAAAAAGCGCTGCCGGTGCAGATCGCCATGATGGATATCTTCGAGGTCGGCACCGGCGGCGGCTCCATCGCGCGGGTCGGCGACGAAGGCGGGCTGCATGTCGGGCCGCAAAGCGCCGGCGCGGAGCCCGGCCCCGCCTGTTACGGGCTCGGCGGAACGCTGCCAACGGTGACCGACGCCAATCTGCTGCTCGGCCGGCTCGGCGCGGACCGGTTTCTCGGCGGCGAAATAGCGCTCGACGAGGCGGCGGCGGCGGACGCCCTGAAAAATAACGTCGCCGGCAAGCTCGACATGGACCCGACCGCCGCCGCAAACGGCGTGCTGCGCATCGCGGTCACCGCCATGTCCCATGCGGTCAAGGGCGTGACCACCGAACGCGGGCTCGATGCGGGCGATTTTACCCTGGTGGCCTATGGCGGCGCGGGGCCGCTGCACGCATCGGCCGTGGCGGGCGAGCTGGGCATCCGCAAGGTCATCATCCCGCGCGTGCCGGGCGTGTTTTCCGCGTTCGGGATGCTGTTTTCCGATCTGCGCTATGATTTCGTGCGCACCTGGTTCACCCGGCTCGACGATGCGCCGTTCGGCGAAATCGAAAAGGTCTATGCCGAGCTCGAGGCCGAGGGGCGACGGTCGATCGCCGGAACCTCGGTGGACCCGGACGGGATCACCGTCGCGCGGGCCGCCGACATGCGCTATGTCGGCCAGGAACATGCCGTGACAGTCGACCTGCCCATTTCAGTGTTCGAGATGCAGGATAGAGAGGCCATCAAACAGCATTTCGACGAAATGCATGAATTGCGCTACGGCACGTGCGCGCCGCTGGAACGGGCCGAGATCGTCAGCCTGCGGACCACCGTCACCGGCATGATGGCCAAACCAACCCTGGAAAAAATCGCGGCGGGCGACGCAACCCCGCCCGAGACCGCGTCGACCGGAACGCGATCGGCATTTTTCCGGGAGATCGGTGAATTCGCCGACACCCCGACCTATGCCCGTGATGCTTTGCTGGCCGGCAATCGCATATCGGGCCCGGCGATGATCGAGGAACACGCGTCAACCACGATCCTGCTGCCCGGCGACGAGATGGAAGTCGACGGGTTCGGCAATCTTACGATAGAGGTCGCGGGAAGACGGGTTTAGCGACCTTTATGGCAAGGGGACCATCGCGGAAACAAAGGATTTTCTCCCCCTTTGAGGGGGAGGGGAATATTTTTCATTTCGCTATGCCGGCCCGAGCATTTCGAATACCCAGCGAGAGACGGATAGCAGCCGGTCGTCTTCGCGGCGCGGCGCGACCAGCTGGATGCCGACCGGCAGATTGTTCGGGCCGCGATGGGTTGGCAAGGTGATCGACGGCGCGTACAGCACGGTCCAGAGGCCCTGAAAACGGGGGCTACCGGTGAATTCCAACCCCTTGGGCGCTTCGCCGTCGGCGGCGGGGGTCAGGATCACATCGATCCCGTCGAACACGTCGTTTAAATTTGCGCGGCAGATATCGGCCTGACGGCTTGCTTCCATATAATCGGCGTAATCGGTGTCGAGCCCCTGCCGGATGATGTTCGAAAGGCCGTCGCTGATCTTGTCGCGATGATGGTTCCACTCATAAGCCATCAGTCGCGCGCGCTCATATCTGTTGAAGATGTCGCGCCCGTTGAATTTGGATTGCGTCTCGGTCAGCATCGAAAATTCGTCGGGCAGCTCGATTTCCTTTACCGTCGCGCCGGCCTCTTTGAGGCGCGAAGCAGAATCTTCCACCGCTTCGACGGTTTCGGGCTGAGCCAGTTCCCATAAAAGCGTGCGGCACAGCCCGATGGTCGGCGGCAAATCGGGCGCTTCCTTGGGTTGGTGCTGCCGCCCCACCAAAACATCGGTCAAAAGTTCGATATCATCCAGCGATCTCGCATGCAGCCCCAGCGTATCGAGACTGACGGCGGCGGCCTTGACGCCGCCCACATTGAAGGTTCCGTAGCTCGGCTTGAACCCGATGATGCCGCAATAGGACGACGGCCGCAGCACCGATCCGCCGGTCTGGGTGCCGAACGCCGCCGCGGCCATGAAATCGGCCACCGCCGCGCCCGACCCGCTCGACGATCCGCCCGGCGTATGGTCGGGGTTATGGGGATTGCGGGTGACGCCGGGCGACATGCCGGCGAATTCGCAGGTCACCGTCTTGCCCAGGATCACCGCCCCCGCGCCCCGAATCAGCGCGACGCAGGACGCATCGCCCGTTGGCCGGTTGCCGGCGTAGATCGGCGAGCCCATCTCGGTCGGCATATCGAACGTATCGATGATGTCCTTGACCCCGATGGGGATGCCGTGCAGCGGCCCGCGATGGGGGCCTTGGTCGAGCGCGCGCGCCTGGTCGAGCGCCTGGTCCGCGTCCAGATAGGCCCAGGCCTGGACATCTGCCTGGCGCGCCTCGATGCGGTCGAGACAGGCCCGCGTGACGGCTTCGGCGGTGATCTCGCCGGCCTTGACGCGGCGCGCGATCTCGCTCGCGGACAGTTCATTCAATTGGTCGCTGGGCATGCTCATTTTTCCTTTTTGACCGTAGTGAATACGCGCAGGATATCCTGCGGGCGCAGCGGCGTAGCGTTGAACTCGGCGCCGAACGGTTTCAGCGCGTCGGATACCGCATTGGCGATCACCGCGGGCGGCGCGATGGCGCCCCCTTCACCGAGCCCCTTGACGCCGAGCGCGTTGGTCGGCGACGGGGTTTCCTGATGCAGCACGGTGATTGGCGGCGCGTCCAAAGCCGTCGGGATCAGATAATCGGCCAGGCTGGCGGTGAGTATCTGGCCGTTCTCGTCATAGATGATTTCCTCCATCATGCCGCCGCCGATGCCCTGGACCAGCCCGCCCTTGATCTGGCCGTCGGCGATGCCGGGATTGATCAGCACGCCGGCGTCATGAACCTCCACATAGCGTTTGATTTCGATCCAGCCGGTTTCCGGGTCGATCTCGACGATCGCGGCGTTCGACGCATAGGTCCAGGTCACGGTCGGCGGTTCGTAATAGGCGCTGGCATCGAGCCCGGCCTCGACGCCGTCGGGCCGGTTATGGCCCCAACCGGGCCGCGCCGCCTTGGCGATATCGGCCAGGGACACGATCATGTCGGGTACGCCCATCACGCCGACTCCGCCGTCGCGGAATTCCAGATCGCCCTCGGACGCCTCCAGCAGATGCGCCGCGATAAGGCGGACCTTTTCCTTTACCTTCTCGCTCGCCTCGTTGATGGCGGCGGACGCCGTGACCGCGCTGCGGCTGGCGATGGTGCCGTATCCCATGGGAACCGACGCCGTATCGGCCAGCGTCACGATCACCTGTTCCATATCCACGCCCCAGCTATCGGCCGCGACCTGGGCGAACACGGTTTCATGGCCCTGGCCCTGCGGACACGCGCCGGTGGCGACCGAGATTGTACCGGTCGGGTCTATGCGCACGGTCGCGCCCTCGAACGGGCCGACGCCGGTGCCTTCCACATAACAGCCGAGCCCGAGCCCGAGATAGCGGCCGTCGGCCAGCGCCTGTTTCTGCCGCGCCCGGAACGCCTCCACCCCGCCCAGCGCGTCCAGCGCGCGCTCGAGCGATTTCGGATAATCGCCGCTGTCATAGACGATCGGCACGCCGTCGCGATAGATCAGCCCGACCTCATAGGGCATGCGGTCGGCCGGGATCATGTTGCGGAACCGGATGTCGGCCGGCTCCTTGCCGAGCGCGCCGGACACCAGATCGACGATGCGTTCCATGGCGAACGCCACCTCGGGCCTTCCCGCCCCGCGATAGGGCGCGTTGGGCGCGCGGTTGGTCACCGCCAGCCGGGCGTCGGATTCGTAATTGGGAATGTCGTACGGCCCCAGCATATGGGCCAGGGAATTGCCGACAATCCCGGCCCCGACCGGCGAATAAGCCCCGGAATCGACCAGGAACGAGTTGGTCACGGCGAGTATGCGGCCATCGTCATCGAAGCCGATTTCCACATCCATCACATAATCGCGGGAATGGGCCGAGTTCAGAATATGTTCACGCCGGTCCTCGATCCACTTGACGGGACGGCGCAACTCGCGGGCCAGAAACGCGGTCAGCACGTCTTCCGTATAGACATGCCCCTTGACCCCGAACCCGCCGCCCACGTCGGGCGCAATCACCCGGATGCGTTCTTCCGGCATGCCGAGCGCATGGGAAATCTCGCGCCGCACCCAATGCACCACCTGGGACGACGTCCAGACCGTCAGCGACTGGGTCCGGCTGTCATAATCGGCGACCACGCCGCGGCATTCGATCGGCATGGCGGCATAGCGGTGATGCACGAAGCGCCGCTTCAACCGGTGCGGCGCCGACGCCAGGGCCGCCGCGCCCGCACCCTTTTTGACGTGGAGTTCAGCGGCAATATTGCCGTCGAGCCCGTCATGGATCAGCGCCGCGCCCGGCGCCACCGCCGCCGCCACGTGCGGGACGGGGGGCAAATCCTCGAACGCCGCATCGACCAGCGCGGCGGCGTCTTCGGCCAGATACGGGTCGTCCGCCACCACCACCGCATAGGCTTCGCCGACATAGCGCAGCTTGTCATGGGGCAGATGGGCCTGGGGCGGAATATCGATGCGGTGATCGACCGAATCGAACCAGCCTTGCGGCGTGACCACCTGCATGCCGCCGATCGTCGGCAGGATGTCTTGCAGATCCGGGCCGCTAAAGGCCGCGACCACGCCGGGCGCGGCCCGCGCCGTGGATAGGTCCACGGATTTGATTTTGGCGTGGGGAAGCTGGCTGCGCGCAAAACATGCATGCGCCATATTGGGCCGCACGATGTCGGCGACAAATGTCCCGTCGCCCAACAAAAGCCGCTTGTCTTCGCGCCGCTGGACCGACCGGCCGATCCAACCCGCGCCGGGATCACCCATGGGAAGTTCCCCGCCTAATTGCCGACCGAGCCATCCACCACGACATCAAGCAGAACGGGCCCGGCATTGGCGATCGCGCCATCGAGGGCGGGGCGAATTTCATCGGGCGAGGTGACCCGTTGCGCCGTCACCCCCATGGACTGGGCGAGGCCGACAAAATCGATTGGCGGATCATCGAAATCCATTCCGATGTAATGGTCGCTGCCATGGAACGCCAGCAGACGCTGTTTGATGATGCGGTAGCCGCCGTTATTGGCGATGATGAAGTTGATCGGCAGCTTCATCCTTGCCGCCGTCCACAGGGCCTGGATCGAATACATCGCGCTGCCGTCGCCGATGATCGACACCAAGGGCCGGTCGGGCTGAGCCAGCTGGACGCCGACCGATGCGGGGATCCCCCAGCCGATGCCGCCGCTGGCGTTGGCGTGAAACGAATAGCGGTCGCGATAGGGCAGCATATTCTGCAGCCCCCAACCGGTGGTAAGCGATTCATTGACCACCATCGCATTGGCCGGGAGCGAATCGACGATCTGCATCATCAGCCAGTCGGGGGCAATTGGCTCGGCGGCGCCCAGCTTTTGGGCGGCCTCGCGCTTCACGTCGCGCCTGGCGGACCAATTGCGCCCTTCGAGCGCGCCAATCCGTTGCCGGGCCGTCTCGGCCAACCCATCGCCGCCCTTCGACCGCAGAACCGGGATCAGCGCGCTGATGGTTTCCCGGACATCGCTGCGCACCGCCATCTCGGTCGGATAATTCTTGCCCATTTCCCAATCATGCAAGCCGATTTGCAGGATGGAGAGTTCCGGCGGCATCGGCTCGATTTCGCTATAGACCGACATGCGCACCGGGTCAGAGCCGACCACGATCAGCAGATCGTATTGGGATAGTTCGTCGCGCACCTGTTTTTGCACCCGCGTCAGCGCGCCCATAAAGGCCGGATGTTCCGACAGGAAATGCGAGCCATAGGGAATCGTCTGCTGATAGGTCGCCGCGCCCAGCGTTTCGGCGAACAGCGCGATTTCATCCAGCGCATCTGACGTCACGACCTCGTTTCCGGATATGATCGCGGGATTTTTCGCCGCCAGCATCCGGTCGGCGATCCGGCCCAGCGCGTCGTCGGATGGGCGCGACGCGGTATCGATCCTGGTGCGCTTGCCGAGTTCCATGCCGACTTCCGAATTCAGGATGTCGCCGGGCAGCGAGATAAAGACCGGCCCGGTCGGCGGCGTCATGGCGATTTTCGCCGCCCGGTGCACGATGCGCGGCATGTCTTCCAGACGGGTGATCTCGACCGCCCATTTGACCAGCGGCGCCGCCATGGGCACCAGCGAATCATACAGCAAGGGCTCGGTCAGCCCATGGCCCTGTTCCTGCTGGCCGGCGGTAATGATGATCGGCGAATGGGTGAACTTCGCGTTATAGATCGACCCCATGGCATTGCCGAGCCCGGGCGCGACATGTACGTTGCACGCGGTCAGCTGGCCCGATGCGCGCGCAAACCCGTCCGCCATGGCGACCACCAACGCTTCCTGCAGCCCCAGCACATAGGTCAGGTCGGGATGTTCGGCCAACGCATGCATGATCGGCAGTTCGGTGGTGCCGGGATTGCCGAACAGATGGGTGACGCCTTCTTCCTTGAGCAACGCAAGAAAAGCCGAACGTCCGGTTATCTCATTGATATTCATGTGTTATTCCGTTGACTGGGGATGGGATTAGGAGATCCGGACCGATACCGGATAAATAGCTGAGTGAGGAATTTCATGGGTAAAGCGGGTTCCGCTCAATGGAATCCACCGGCGCCGTCGCCTTCGTCCCAGAGCAGTTCGAGCCGGCGATAGACTTCGCGGTCGGTCATCACGAACAATTTTGCGGTGGCGGACGACGCCTTGTGGGCGACCCATTGCCAGTGCGGCAGGGAAAACACATCGTTCTTGCCCCAATTGATCGTCGTATCGCCCACGGTCGACACGCCGTCACCCTCGGCGACGAAGCAGGCCGCGTTGCTGGACGTCCTGTAGGGCGCGGTCTCCCGGCTCCTGTCGAGACCGAGCAGATAGCAATCCAGCAGCGACATGATCGGCCCACCGGTCGCCGGATTGATATAGCGCACCTGGCGGGAGCCGTCCTTGGCCTGCTTCATGCCCTGAAGCGCCTCGACCGACGCCTCCCACGAGTAGTGGAACAACGGGGAATGCCCGCCGGCCGGAACGCGGCCCGGCGCGAACCCCGCCGATGTGAAGGCCGAATCGGGGAGCATATCGGGATAATCGTTACCGCCGCCGGGCTCAAAAAACGCCGCTCCCAGATGATCGACGATCGGCACGTCCAGGGCATCGAGCCAGATAACGCGGCTGGTTCCGTCATGCAGATGTTCGTGCCAGGTCCAGGCCGGGGTCACGATCATATCGCCGGGCGACATGGGGCAGTGCTTGCCGTCGACGATGGTCTCGACGACGCCGCCGCCGTCTTCCACCACGAAGCGCAGCGCGTTCATGGTATGGCGGTGCGGCCGTGCCCGTTCGCCGGGCATGAGTATCTGGAAGCCGCAATTTATATTGTTGGTGGCGCAGACGGCGTCGGCGGGAAAGGCCGGGTTTTTCATCTGGATCACGCGCCGCTCGGCGGTATCCATGCCGGTTTCGCGCACCGCCTGGTCGATCAGCGGTTCGACCTCCGCCCATGGCCATTGGAATGCCGGTTCGGAACGGGGCGCGTCGTCGTCATGACGGGTATAGCGCTCCCACAGCGCGCCGACATTGGCCTTTTTCATATCGGCGTGAAAAACGTCGGGCTTTTCGTCCGATGATGCCGCCATGATGTCTTGCTCCCGATGCCGGAAAAGAACAGCGCCGGCGCGGGCGCGTAAATTCCGACATCGACGCCCCTAATTTATGTTTCCCGCGTGAACGGTAGCAGTTAATTTCCGGCAATGCCATGCCCCGGCAACTCATCGAGCCAACTCAAAGCGCCGGGCATTATGGATTTCCCATTATCTTGTTTCCAATTCGGCGCGCTGAATTTCAGTCGCCGAGTGGTCGATTGTCAGATCAACTTCGTCGAGAACCACGCCATAATCCCGCCGGGCGGCCCCAATCGATACAAGCCCCTCGGCCACGTCTTTTCTGACACTGTCCGGATTGCGCTCCAATGGATTGCCCCATCCGCCGCCGCCGCCGGTGCGCACGATCACTTCCGAGTTCACCGGCACCGGATGGCGGGCGGAATCCATTTCGCGGAAGTCGTGCTCGCCGGGCTGCTTGAGCATGTATTTCGCCGTGTCGCCGGATTCGCCGCCCCACAATCCCTGGGGCGGACAGCCGATGCGTTTGGGACCCATCAGGTTCCATCTTCCCTCGACGAAATTGCGCACCCGGAGATTGATCGCCAGCCCGCCGCGATATTTGCCGGCGCCGCCCGAATCCTCACAAAGCGAGCGTTCCTCCACCAGAACCGGGCATTTCAGCTCTATGCCCTCGATTGTGCCGTTGCGCACGTCGCCCTGACAGACCGAGACCGTGCCGGATTCGCCGTCCTCGCCGGGACGCCCGCCCCAGCCGCCGCCTTCGATGCTCTGCACCACGAAGCGCCGTCCGGTGTCCGGATTTACGCCGAAAAACACCACCGTGCCGCCGAGCAGACCGTGATGGTTGGCCGGGATCATGTCTGGCATGGCGGGCGCCAGCGCGGCGATGATGGTATCGACCACCGTCGGCACCGGCGTCGACCAGCTCGACATTGGCGCCGGGTAACGCGCCATCATGATATTACCTTCCGGGATGATGACCTCGAGCGCCGAGAACGACCCCTCATTGACCGGCTCCAGCGGCGCGGTCAGCATCTTATAGGCGACCCGCGCACCGGCCAGTGTGCGCGAATTGATCCCAGCCTTGCGCTCGTCGGAACAGCCGGACAGATCAATGGTCATGTCGCCACCCGAAACCGTGACCCTGGCATGGATCTGAACCGGTTCGCCCTCGGTCACGCTGTCGTCGTCGAGAAAGGCGTCGGCCTCATAGACGCCATCGGGCATCCCGGCGACCACGTTGCGGCATTTCTGGTCGGTCTCGGCGAAGATGCGGTCGAGCGCCGCCAGGATTGTGTCGCGGCCATATTTGGCGAATAGATCATCGAGCCGCCGCCCGGCCAGCCGGCAGGCCGCGATCTGCGCCCGCATGTCGCCGAGCGACGCTTCGGGAAAACGGATATTGTCGCTGATCACTTTGTGCAGGGTCTGGTTGAGTTCGCCCGAATCGTAAATTTTAAGCTGGTCGAGCTGCAACCCCTCGGCCCAGGGATCGGCGATCCGGGGGCCGGCCCCGAACCCGGTGCTGTTGCCGCCGACATCGATCCAATGGGCCCGCACCATGGCGAAAAAGATCAGTTCGCCGTCGTGGAACCAGGGCTCGTAGATCACGATGTTGTTGAGATGCTGGCCCGCGACCCGCTGGTGGTTGGTGATCAGCACGTCGCCGGGACTGAACCCGTCGACGCCGTACTGTTCCACCGCATCGACGATGATTGCGCCCAGATCGGCCACAAAATGGGACACCCCGCCGACATTTTGCGAGACCAGCCCGCCATTCACATTCAGGATTGCGGTGCAGAAATCCCGCACCTCATAGATCATCATGTTGTACGACGTGCGCTGCAAATCGGCCGCCATTTCATTGGCGAGCGCGGGCATCGCATTGCGGATGACTTCAAGCGTCACCGGATCGAGCTTGGCGGTCATGTGTCGTCCCTCACCCTTATGATCAGTTCTCCGGTATCGGCGACGACGCATCGATCGCCGTCGAACATGACGGTGGTCGAGGCGTATTCCTGGATCAGCGCGGGACCGTCGATCGCCGCCCCCCCCGCGAGATCGTCGCGCAGATGGACGGGGCAATCGACCGGCGTTGCGGGCTCGTCGAAATAAAACGGCCGCCGAACCCGTTCCCTAGCCATCGTGGCCGCGAT
>JAYZAW010000314.1:0-4465 GCA_036339495.1 Pseudomonadota bacterium
AATCCGGCCGCTGGCCAGTTCCTTTTCCAGCGCCGCTAGAGTCGCCGCGCCTTCGGGGCACATTAATATGCCGTCGGTGCGGGCGATGCGGTCGCGCATGTCTTCGATGGCCTCGTCGTCGACGGCGGTCGCGAAGCCGCCGCTTTCGCGCACGCCGCGCAGGATCAGAAAATCGCCGACCGCCTGGGGCACGCGGATGCCGGCGGCGATGGTGGTGGCGTTGTCCCACCGGTCGGCGTGTTCGACGCCGTCTTCATAGGCTTTCACGATGGGCGCGCAGCCGGTCGCCTGGACCGCGACCATGCGCGGCCGCTTGGGGCCGATCCAGCCTATCTCGCCGAGCTCGGCGAATGCCTTCCACATGCCGATCAGCCCGGTGCCGCCGCCGGTCGGGTACAGGATCACGTCGGGCAATTCCCAGTCCATTTGTTCGGCGAGTTCCAGCCCCATGGTCTTCTTGCCCTCGATCCGATAGGGCTCCTTCAGGGTCGATGTATCGAACCAGCCGACGGCCACTTTCCCCTCGCCCACAATGCGCCCGCAATCGTCGATCAGCCCGTTGACCCGCCAGGTCCGCGCGCCGGCGATGGCGATCTCGGCGATATTCACTTCCGGCGTGTCGTCGGGGCAGAACACGTCGCACGGAATGCCAGCGCGCGCGCAATACGCCGCCAGCGCCGCGCCGGCGTTGCCGTTGGTCGGCATCGCCATGTGCTTGACGCCGAGTTCCTTGGCCATGGACACGGCGAGCGCGAGGCCGCGCGCCTTGAACGAGCCGGTCGGCAGGCGGCCTTCCTCCTTCACCAAAATCTCACCGCAACCGAGCTCACTTTGTAACGCAGGTGCGGAGACGAGAGGCGTCATGACCTCGCCCAGGCGGATGACATTTTCCGAACGCCGCACCGGCAGGAATTCCCGGTAGCGCCAGAATTCCGGCGCGCGGGCGGCGAGGTCTTCCTTGGTCACGGCGGATTTCAGCGCGTCCAGATCATAGCGCACCAGCAGCGGCCGGCCGACTTCCGACAGGCCGTGCAATTGGTCCGCCGGATAATGTTTGCCGGTCAGCCCGCATTCCAAGTGGGTGACGAAAGTCGGGAATTCGTTCATTTAATTTACTCGATTTCAGAAGGAGCCCTTGGGGTTGAGCCCCAAGACATGTTGGCCGAATAATGTGCTGAGCGCGTCCCAGTTCAGGCTGACATGGTGCGACGCGGCGGTGATATCGCGCCAGGCGCGCTGGATGCGGCTGTTGGTATAAAGCCCCGCCCCGCCGGTCGCGGCGTAAAGCCCGTTGATGGCGTCGAGCGCCAGCTTGACCGTGTAACCATGCGCCAGGCGGTTGCGGATCCGCATGTCGATCGTAACGGGCTCACCGGCCTTGGCGACGCCAAAGGTTTCATCGAGACAGCGGAAGGTCATCAGCTTGGCCGCGTCGAGCGCGCCGCAGGCATCGGCCAGCCGGGTCTGCACCCCCGCGTAGCTGCCCAGATTGCTGCCGCCGGACCCGACCGCGCCGCGCGTGAGGCGGCTGCCGTGATCGGCAATGAAATCCTCGATCGCGCCGTCCAACGCGCCGATGATCGGCGCCGTCAGGGTAAAGGGCAGCATCGCCAGCAAGGGCAGGCGATAAAGCGGATTGTCATGAATTTTCGATCCGGGAGACTCCCCGACGAGGGAATTCGTAAAGGCGATGCGGCGATGGTCCGGCACGAACATCCTGTCGCAGACGATGGTCTTGCTGCCGGTGGCGGCGAGCCCGACGGTGTGCCAATCGTCATCGAAGCCGTAATCGGACTCGGGCGCCAGCATCAGGCCGGGATACGGGTTTTCGTGTTCATCATCGGCCGGAAAGGTGATGCCGAGCAGGGCCCATTGGCCGTGATCGCAGCCGCTGGAAAAAGCCCAGTTGCCGGTCGCGAGAAAGCCGCCATCGACCGGTTCGGCCCTGTTGGGCGCCGAATAGGACCCGAAGGCGATGGCGCCGGAATTATCGCGCCAGACATCCTCCTGCGCCTGCAGGGGAAAGTTCGCGATCAGCCATTGATGGGTGATGCCCAGCCCGCCGACCCAGGCGCTGGACGCGCAGGATTTGCCGATTTCCATCTGGACCCGAATGCCGGCGGCGAAATCCATCTCGAACCCGCCGAAATTTTTCGGCTGCATCATTCGGAACATATCCGTCGCGCGGAAATCGTCGATCGTCTCTGTGGGGATGCAGCGGTCCCGTTCGGCTTGGCCAGCGCGCGCGCGCAAGGCCGGCGCCAGGGCGCGCACCCGCTCCAGGATCGCGTCGCTCGTGTGTTCCGTCGAACCTGCCGTATCCATAAGCGGAGTCTCTGCATCGGCCCGGAACATGCAAGCGATTTCCGCAATTTCAGCGGCATTCCGGTTGCGTCCAACTCGCGCCGGTGTTGAAATGGAGCGGTCAATGGACGGCGGTTCCAAAGAGAGGAAATTCGATGATTGATCTGGTCGATATCCGGTATGTCAGGTTCGGCACCGGCGATGTGGACGCGGCAATCGGGTTTTGCACCGATACCATGGGTCTGGAGCTGGTGCGGCGGGAAAACGGCGGCGCCTATCTGCGCGGCGACGACCGCGATCACAATGTCTATTACTTCGAGGGCGACCCGACCGATCATACCGTCGGGTTCGAGGTCGTGACGCGGGCCGAATTGGATTCGGCGTTCAACGAATTGCAGGCCGGCGGCATGAAAGTGCGCCGCGGCACGGAAGACGAGGCCGCCTCGCGCCGGGTGATGGATTTCATCAATTTCACCGACCCGACGGGCAACAGCATCGATATCGTGCTGCGTCCATTCCACAGCGGCGTGCGCTATTTCCCGGGCCGCGACGCGGGCATTCAGGAATTCAGCCATATCGGACTGAACACCTCCGACCCGGTGCGGGACGAAATTTTCTGGTGTGAAAATTTTAACTTTCAGCCGAACGACTGGATCAGCGGTTCCGCCTTGATATCGTTCGACGACATCCATCACCGCATCGCGCTGTTCCCATGCGACAGGCCGGGCGTCCAGCATGTGAATTTTCAGGTCGAAACATATGACGACGTCATGAGGTCGTATTATCTATTGCAGGAAAAACAGGTTAAAATTGTTTTTGGTCCGGGGAAACATCCGCTATCAACGGCCCAGTTCCTGTATTTCGAAGGGCCGGATGGGATGGTCTATGAAAATTCCTGGGGTGTCCTGAAACTCAGCGAGAACCCGGACCACCGGGCGCGTCAGTTTCCGTGGGAACAATGGTCGCTGTGCATGTGGGGTTCGGTCCCCGACATACCGCAATTTCAAACCTGATCGGCGGGCAATTCCGCCCAGGTAATTTCAGAATAGGAGTTATTAATGCGTCTCGTAACGTTCAAAAAGGGAAAGGGGTCCCAAATCGGGGTCCGCACCGATGCCGGTATTGTCGATCTGTCGATTGCGGCAAAATACCTGCCGCGCGATATGATCGGCTTGCTGGCGACCGGCAAGGGCGCCATGCGGAAAGCCGCCGCGGCCGCCAGGAAAGCGCCGCCGCGCGCCATCGTCAAGGGCCGGCCGACCATGCTGCCGCCGGTCCCGAACCCGGGCAAGATCATCTGCGTCGGGCTTAATTACAGCGACCATGCGGCGGAAGCCAATCTCGGCATTCCGACGTCTGAAATTCTGTTCCTGCGCGTGCCGAATTCCATCGTCGGCCACGGCCAGGCGATCATCCGCCCCAAGGCGTCGAAGCATTTCGACTATGAAGCCGAACTGATGATCATAATCGGCAGGAAGGGCCGCAATATTCCGAAATCCAAGACGCTCGATTATGTCGCCGGCTATTCGGTCGGCAATGAAGGATCGGTCCGCGATTACCAGATGAAGGCGTCGCAATGGACGCTCGGCAAGAATTTCGACAAGACCGGTTCCTGGGGACCCGACCTGGTGACCGAGGATGAGGTACCGAAGGGCGGCAAGGGGCTACACATCGAAACCCGGCTGAACGGCAAGGTGCTGCAATCGTCGAGCACCAAGAACATGATCTTCGACGCCAAGGCGATCATCCACGCCGCCAGCGTGGCGATGACGCTGGAGCCGGGCGACATCATCTTTTCCGGCACGCCCGCCGGAGTCGGCTTCGTGCGCAAGCCGCCGGTTTTCATGAAAGCCGGCGATGTCTGTGAAATCGAAATTGAAGGACTCGGGATATTGCGCAACCCGATCCGCGCGGAAAAGTAGCTTTGTAGAAAACCCCGGCGCGGTCTAACATATCGCGCTGTGAGCGTAATCATCGCGTAGCTCAAATCAAGGGGAGAGCAATGAGGAAACTGACATTGACAGTCGCGGCAACGGCACTGCTCGCCGCCACCGCATCAACGGCCAACGCGGACACATTCGTCCGCATGGTCTCCGGACCGGCCGGCGGAAGCTGGTACCCGTTCGGCGCCAAGATCATGGAAGTGCTGCAACGCGACGTT
>JAYZAW010000315.1:0-17599 GCA_036339495.1 Pseudomonadota bacterium
CTACAGGCCGCTGCGAGTCCTTCAGGAAAGCCCTGCGGGTGGCGGTGTTGGCGCCAGGTATGGCGCAATTTCCCCGGCCTATGTGGCGGCGTTCAACCCCACCGATCTGAATGCGAATGAAGACGGGTTGCTGGCGATGCCCAATGTGGATGTCGCCGGTGAATTGATCAATCTCGGGCTCGCCCAGCGGGCCTATGAGGCAAGCCTCAAGGTGATCGAGGTGGAAGAGGAGATGAGCGGAAGCCTGCTCGACGCGCTCAACTAGAATAAAAACGCGAGTGGGAATGAAGTTGGAAAGTCCGGTCGTGGCAGCCGGCAAACGACGTCGAAAGACGGGATGAGACGATCGCGGGGCCGTCGCTCGAAGGAGCGGCGGCCCTTGCGTTTTGCCGTGGTAAACATGGTTGCGTCCGCGGCCTTGCTGAACGATAATTCGGCGAAATTTTAATTAGGTATGGTTGGAGGTCTCGATGAAGTTCCTGAAGATTGCCATGATGGCTGTTGTACTGGCGGTCTCCGCCGGAAGCGTTCCCGCGCCGGCCTGGGCTGATGGCGATGCCGCCAAAGGCAAGAGAGTGTTCAATAAATGCAAGGCATGCCACAAGCTCGTCGCGGGCAAAAAAGCCATCGGACCCAGCCTGCACGGAATTTTCGGCCGCACGGCCGGTACGGTTAAGAAATTCAGATACTCCAAGGACATGAAGGCGGCCGGCGCCAAGGGTCTGGTCTGGTCGGAAAAAACCATGGCTGATTTCCTCACCAAGCCGAAACCCTATATTGGAAAAGCGATCGGCAAGAAAAAAGGCCGCATCAAGATGGCGTTTGGCGGGCTGAAAAAAGCAAAAGACCGCAACAATCTCATCGCCTATCTAAAGAAGGCGACAAAATAACATCCTATTTTGCCGGTTTGGCATGCGCCGCGAAGGCTTCTGGGGTATCCAGATCGAGCAGGACGCCGCCATCCGGCATTTCGACCTCAAACACGGCGTCCTCATGGGCGCCGATCAGGTGACGCGCGCCGACATCGCCGGCAACGTCCTCCATGTCCTCGAAATAGCACCTGTCCCATAGCACCGGGTTGCCGCGCTTGCCGTTGAAGGTCGGCACGCAGATGCCGCGGCCCTCGGCCGGGTTGAAGGCGGCGATCAGCGCATCGAGATGGTTCGGCGTCACGCGCGGCATATCGCCGAGGCACACGACGACCCCATCGATGTCATCGGGCAACGCCGCAATTCCCGCTTTCAGCGAACTCGCCAGTCCGGTCGCGTAATCCGGATTATCGGTAAATTCGACCGCGCGTTCGACCAGCGCGGCGTGGACGTCATCGCTCTCATGGCCGAGCACCACGATCACGGGGTCGACATTGGCCGCCAGCACCGCATCGGCCGTGCGCGCAACCATCACGACGCCATCGATCTCGGCGAGGAGTTTGTTGATTCTCCCCATGCGGCGCGATTGTCCCGCCGCCAGAATAAGGGCCGCAAATCTCGCCTTTTGCTCCGATTCCGGGCTTTCCCCTCGCGGCATGGGGCGGGATGGAATTTCCTTCAGCAATCCACCGACCCCCATGGCCGTCAGATCATCACCGGTAACCCTTATCCCCGCGAGCAGCCGCTGTACGACCCAATCGAAACCATGCAGTCGGGGTGAACGGGCAGACCCCGGCAGGCCGAGAACCGTCATCTCTCCGATCCGCGCCAGCATCATGAGCTGACCCGGATCGACCGGCATGCCGAAATGATCGACCGCGCCGCCGGCGGCTTCCACCGCCACTGGAACCACATCGCGCCGGTCGACAATCGCCGATGCGCCCAGCACCAAAGCGATATCGCATCCCGATGCGCTCAATTGCTTCAGGGACGCGGCGATTTCCACCACATCGTGACCGCAGCGCAAATCGTGGTTCAGTTCGGCGCTGGTGCCGTCAAGCCGCGTTCGCGTCGCCGCCAGCCCCTTGACCAGCAGGCTTTCCTTTAGCCCTGGCGTGATGGTCTGGATCAGCCCGACGGAAACCGGCCGGTAGGGGGCGACGGAAAGCATGCCGGCGGCGTCGCGCGCCAGGGCGGCGCATTCATCCGCCTGTTTTTCCGGAATGCCGAAGGTGATGATCTTGACCGTGGCGATCATCTGCCCGGCGCGCACCGCGCTGAAGGGCGGCAGGGTGGACAGCGTAATGGCTTCGTCGATTTCATTGATCCTGTGGATGCTGCGGGGTTTCAACCGCAAAATGCCATCGGTGGCGGCGACCAGATTGGCCCGGCCCGTATACGGGGCCTTGGCAATTACATTTATTCCCTGGCAGGCGGCGGCGATGCGGCCGGCGGCCTCGTTTTCACCCAGATCATCGGCGTCGAGGCGAATGGCGACAACCGTTTCCAGCCCGGCCGCGCGCAATGTTGAGATGTCGTCGGCCGTGAGTACCCGGCCTTTACGGAAACTTCCGTTCCCGAAGCGAAGCGAATGGGCGAGAATTACGCCCGCCGCTTCATCAAGGGGTGTTTCGCCGAATTTCACGCGGCCTCAATCGCCTCCTTTTGGTGCAGCTGCTGGACCACCTCGGCAAGGATCGACACCGCGATTTCCGACGGCGACACCGCGCCGAGCGACAGCCCGACCGGACCGTTGATGCGCGCCATTTCATCGTCGGCAAAATCGGCTGCCTTGAGCCGCTTGAGCCGCGCGGCGTGGGTTTTCCGGCTGCCCAGCGACCCGATATAGAACGCGTCCGAGCGGATCGCCACATGCAATGCCGGGTCGTCGATCTTGGGATCATGGGTCAGGGTCACGACGGCCGTGCGCCGGTCGAGGTCCAAATCCGTCAGCGCTTCGTCGGGCCATTCATTGATCAGCTGAACGCCGGGGAACCGGTCCGTCGACGCAAACGATCCGCGTGGATCGACGATGGTGACGTCCCAGCCGGACAGCGCCGCCATGCGGGCCAAGGGCTGGGCGATATGCACCGCGCCAATCACCACCATGCGCAGCGACGGGTTGAACACCTGGATAAAGACTTCGCCGTCCGGCGTCGTCTCAATATGGCTGCGGTCATCCCGGAACGCATCCAAGGCGGCCGACTGGAGCGCGCTATCGACCTCAAGCTCGCCATGGGTTTCGTCCGGATACACCAGCGATTGGGCGCCGTTTTCCATATGAGTCAGCAACGCGACCTGTCGCTTGGCCTTCTGGTCTTCAAGAAGACGGTTGAGTAATTCTGTTTTCATATGCGTAATCCACTACTCGACTTTTTCCACATAGACATTAACCTGTCCACCGCAGGCGAGACCGACTTCCCACGCCATTTCGTGGGTTACGCCATATTGCAGTATCCGCGGCTTGCCCTCTTCCATCACTTCGAGCGCTTCGTGGATTACCGCGCCCTCGATACATCCACCCGATACCGAGCCGACGAAATTGCGGTCCTGGTCGATCGCCAGATGGCTGCCGACCGGGCGGGGCGATGAGCCCCAGGTCTTGACCACCGTGGCCAGCGCCACCGTGCGGCCCTCCTCGCGCCAGCGCGCGGCTTCGGCCAGAACGTCGTCGTCATTCGACAGGGGCGACAATTCGCCGGGGGTGGGTTCCGTCATATCGCTTGCAACCATTCCTGCATTCCTTCCCGCCGCCGGCCCGGGGGCCTGTGCAGCGCTTCCGTGAGTTCAGTCAGACTGTTTAGATTATGCACCGGTCGGAACTCATCCACATAGGGCAATATTGCTCTTATACCCTGAGATTTAGGCTCGAACCCGTCAAACCGCAAGAGCGGATTGAGCCAGATCAGGCGGCGGCATGATTTGTGCAGCCGGTCCATTTCAAGCTCCAGCCCGCGCCCGGCGTCGCGGTCGAGCCCGTCCGATATCAATAATACCACGGCCCCCTGGCCCAGTACCCGGCGCGACCAGTGTCGGTTGAAATCATCCAGGCATTCACCGATCCGCGTGCCGCCGGACCAATCATCGACCGCATCGGTCACTTTGGCCAGCGCGTAATCGATATCCTTGTGGCGTAAATGGCGGGTCACGTTGGACAGGCGGGTGCCGAAAACGAATGTCGCCACCCGGTCCCGGTCATTGGTCAGCACATGCATGAAGTGCAGGAACATGCGGGAATAGCGGCTCATGGAGCCGGAAATGTCGCACAGGATCACCAGCGGCGGCGGACGCACCCGGCGCTTGCGCCAGTTCAGCGGGATCGTGCCGCCGCCGGACCGCAGCGCGGCCCGCATGGTGGCGCGCATGTCGATGCGCTTGTGATGGGTGCTGGGCTGAAAACGCCGCGTCGGGACTTCGGCCAGGGGAAGGGTCATGCGTTGAATGGCCCGGCGCGCGCGCGCGATTTCGTCGGCCGACATGTCCTCGAAATCCATTTCCTGCAGCAACTCATGGGCCGAGGCGGTCATTGCCGCATCGAATTCAAGTTCTTCCTCGCGTTCCTTTTCGGCTTCGGACTCCTCGTCCTCTTTGGGGGTCAGGGCTTCCAGGAGGCGTTTGCTGGGCGGTTCCTGTTCCACCGGCGGTTCATCGACCTCCAGATCGGGCATCATGACGCCCATCATGCGTTCGAGAATTTTCGGATCGCGCCAGAAGATGTGAAACGCCTGATCGAAGAGATCATGCTGGTCGCGCCGGTTGACGAACACCGCGTGCAGCCCCCAGTAAAAATCCGTTCTGTCGGTAATTCCGACTTCCCGAACCGCCAGGACCGCGTCCAGAATTTTGCCGGGCCCGACCGGAAGCCCGGCGGACCGCAGGACCCGCCCGAAATGCATGATATTGGCCGCCAGCCGGTTGCCGTCGAGCTGGTTGAAAACTTCAAGCGCGCTGGGGGGGCGGGTGTTCATAACCGGATTAATAGGTCACAGGTTTCATCTCTGGATCGCGGCCAGATCGGCCTTGACCTGATCCAGGATTGCGGCCGCCTCGCTGCCTTGGATTTTCTGGATATCATCCTGGTACTTCAACAGCACGCCGAGGCTGGAATTCACCGTTTCCGGGTCGAGATCGATCTTGTCGAGCTGGACCAGCGCATTGGTCCAGTCGATGGTTTCGGCGACGCCGGGAAGTTTGAACAGATCCTTGTTGCGCAGTTTCTGGACGAAGGCCACGACCTGTTGCGACAGCGCCTCATCGACGCCGGGGACCTTTACCTTGAGGATTTCCAGCTCGCGCCTGGCATCCGGATAATCGACCCAGAAATAGAAACAGCGCCGCTTGATGGCGTCGTGAATTTCCCGCGTGCGGTTCGACGTGACGATCACGATCGGCGGCTTTTCGGCGGTCACCGTGCCGATTTCGGGAATCGTGACCTGGAAATCCGAAAGCACCTCCAGCAAGAAGGCTTCGAATGGTTCATCGGTCCGGTCCAGCTCATCAATCAACAATACCGGCGGCAGGCCCGACACATCGAGTTCGAGCGCCTGAAGGAGTGGTCTCTTGATCAAAAAGCGTTCGGAAAATATGTCGCTTTCGATGCGTTCCCGGTCGCGGTCGCCGGCGGCCTCGGCGAGGCGGATATCGATCATCTGGGCGGAATAGTTCCATTCATAAACCGCCGATGAAACATCCAGCCCCTCGTAACATTGCAGCCGGATCAGGCGGCGGCCGAGCGCTTCCGACAAAACCTTGCCGATCTCGGTTTTGCCGACGCCGGCTTCGCCCTCAAGGAACAGGGGTCGGCCGAGCCGCAGGGCCAGGAACAAGGCGGTCGCGAGCGACCGATCCGCGACATAGTTTCCCCCGGACAGGAGATCCATCACGGAATCGACTGAGTCCAAGGCGGAATCGGGAGTGGAGGAGGTCATAAGGTTCGGCTTTCTTGCGGTGTCTTCTCGGCAATCAGAAGATAATCAAAACGAAGGGAGACCGAAAACGAATTCGGCCTCCCCGGGAGCTAATTCGTTGAGTGGTGAAAATTAACCGTTGGCCTGGGCCACCGCGCGCTTGGCCATCACGGTGACCAGGTGCGCGCGATATTCCGCGCTGGCATGGATATCGCTGTTGAGATCGCCATCGGGAATGGAAATGTTTTCGACCGCTTCGGGCGTAAATGACGCGTCCAGCGCCGCTTCCATCTCGGGCACCCGGAAGACGCAGGATCCCGCGCCAGTCACCGCGACGCGCGCGCCGTTGGCCGTCTTGGCGACGAATACGCCGACGATGGCAGAGCGCGAGGCCGGATTGGGGAACTTCATATAGGCGGCTTTTTCGGGTGCCGGGAATGAAACTTTCGTGACCATTTCGCCGTCTTCCAGCGCGGTCTCGAATAGATCGGTGAAGAAATCATCGCCCGCGATTTCACGCTTGTTGGTGTGAACCGTCGCGCCGAGCCCGACCACCGCCGCTGGGTAATCCGCTGCCGGGTCGGTATTGGCAATCGATCCGCCGATAGTGCCGCGGTTGCGCACCGCCGGGTCGCCGATGCCGCCGGCCAGCTTTGCCAGGGCCGGAATGGCGCCCGCCACGTCGGATGATTGATTGACCGCCGCATGGCGCGTCATGGCGCCGACTTCGACCGCGCCGCCGCCGACCGAAATGCCGGCCAGACCATCAATGCCGGCCAAATCGACCACGTCGGACGGGTTGGCGAGCCGCAGTTTCAGCGTCGGCAGAAGAGTCAGTCCGCCGGACATGAAGACGCCCTCATCGGCGCCCGCGACGCTGCTGGTGGCGTCATCGATCGATGACGCCTTTTTGTATGTGAAATCGTACATGGCTGTCTAAGCTCCCTTTTCGTACTTCAGGTCGTATATCAGGCTTGGGCCTGTTGAATGGCTTGCCACACGGATTGCGACGTGGCCGGCATTTCGATCGTCTGCACGCCGAGCGGGCTCAGCGCGTTGACGACGGCGTTGATCACGGCCGCCGGCGCGCCGATCGCGCCGCTTTCGCCCACGCCCTTGACCCCAAGCGGGTTCATCGGGCAGGGCGTGACCGTGGTATCGGTATCGAAGTCGGGCACATCGTCGGCCCGCGCCATGGTGTAATCCATCAGCGAGCCGGATATCAACTGGCCGTCGGCATCGTAAACCGCGCCTTCCAGCAGCGCCTGACCGATCCCCTGGGCGACGCCGCCATGGACCTGGCCTTCGACCAGCATCGGATTGACGATATTGCCGACATCGTCGATAGCGGAGAATTTCACGATCTCCGTTTCGCCGGTGTCCGGATCGATCTCGACCTCGCAGACGTAGGCGCCGAAGGGGAAATTGAAATTCGCCGGATCGAAAAACGCCTGTTCCTCAAGCCCCGGTTCGAGTTCTTCCAGCGGATAATTGTGGGGCACATAGGCCGCGAAGGCGACGGCGCCGATATTGATCGTGCGATCGGTGCCGGACACCGTAAAGTCGCCATCGGCGAATTCAATGTCGTCGACCGATGCTTCCAGCAGATGGGCGGCAATTTTCCGGCCTTTGTCGATGATCTTATCCATCGCCTTGTCGACCGCCGAGCCGCCGACCGAGAGCGAGCGTGAGGCAAATGTGCCCAAGCCCATTTGCGATCGGGCGGTATCGCCTTCCACTACATCGATATTGTCGAAATCAACGCCGAGCTTGTCAGAAATCAGCTGGGCAAACGCGGTTTCATGGCCTTGGCCGCTACTTTGCGACCCAATAATGAGCGAGACATTGCCAGTCGTGTTAAAACGAATAGAGGCCGATTCATACAGCCCGGACCGCGCGCCGAGTTGCCCGGCGATGGCCGACGGTGCGGCCCCTGTCGCTTCGATCGGCGTCGCGATCCCGATGCCGCGAACCATGCCCCGGGATTTCGCCTCGTCGCGCCGGGATTCGAATCCGGCGTAATCGGCCATGTCGAGCGCTTTGTCCAATGCGGCTTCGTACTCGCCTGAATCGTACAGCAGCGCCACCGGCGTCTGATACGGGAAGGCGTCGGCCGGGATCATGTTGATGCGGCGCAGTTCGGCCGGGTCGCGCCCGGTTTCACGAGCCGCCTGATCGATTATGCGTTCCAGCATATAGGTCGCTTCGGGACGGCCCGCGCCGCGGAAAGCATCCACCGGCGTGGTATTGGTGAAGCGCGAGATGACATTTGCGTAAATCGCGGGCGTGGTGTATTGCCCGGCAAACAATGTCGCATAGAGGAAAGTCGGGATCAGCGGCGCAAATGCCGAAAGGTAGGCGCCGAAATTGGAATGGGTGGTGACCCTGAGACCGGTGAATTTTCCATCGCCGTCAAGCGCCAGTTCAGCCTTGGTCACGTGATCGCGGCCATGGGCGTCGGTTACGAAGGCTTCCGTCCGGTCGGCGGTCCATTTTATCGCCTGACCCAACCGCTTGGCCGACCAGCACAGCACCGCATATTCGGCGTAGGGATAAATTTTCGATCCGAACCCGCCGCCCACATCGGGAGTCACCACCCGGAAACGATGTTCCGGATGCTGCAGCACGAAGGCGCCAAGCAGGAGCCGCTGCACATGCGCCCCCTGGCTGGTGCAGTACAGCGTAAGTTGATCGGTCGCGGATTCGTACTCGGCCACGGCCGAGCGCGGCTCCATGGCATGGGGCACCAGCCGCTGATTGATGAGATCGAGCGTGACCACATGCGCCGCGCCGTCGATCGCGGCGTCCGTCGCCTCCTTTTCGCCGAATTCCCAGTCGAAGCAGACATTGCCGGCTGCTTCTTCATGAACCGATGCATTGCCGGCGTCGGAGCCGTCGGTGGCGACCACGGCCGCCAGCACATTGTAATCAACCGCAACCAGCGCCGCGGCATCGCGCGCCTGATCGATGGTGTCCGCAATCACGACCGCGACCATGTCGCCGACAAAGCGCACCTTGGCGGCGGCTAGTATGGGCCAGCCCGGTTCGGCCATGGGGTTGCCGTCTTTCGATGTGATTCCCCAGCCGCAGGGCAGCCCGCCGATGCCGTCGGCCGCCACATCGGCGCCGGTCAATACCGCGATCACGCCATCGGCGGCTTCGGCCGCGCTTGTATTGACGGAATTTATTTCGGCATGGGCGTGCGGCGAACGCACGAACGCCGCGTATGACTGACCCGGACGGTTCATGTCATCGACATAATTCCCGCGTCCCGTCAAAAATCGCTGGTCTTCCTTGCGCCGAACGGCGGCGCCGATTCCGGTTTCACTCATCCTCGGCCTCCCAGTCTCGAAACAGAGCTTGTCTCAGCCCTTTATGAAGCTTTCATTACGGGGGCCGCCGCTAGGATCGCCTTGACGATGTTATGGTACCCCGTGCAGCGGCAAATATTGCCTTCGAGTTCACGGCGAACGGTGTTTTCGTCGAGCGTGTCGTTCCGGTTCACCATGTCGATCGAACTTATCACCATGCCCGGCGTGCAGAACCCGCACTGCAGCGCATGGTGTTCGCGGAAGGCTTCCTGCATCGGGTGCAGGGTATCGCCGTCGGCAATCCCTTCGATGGAGGTGACATCGGCGCCTTCAAGCTGCTGCGCCAAAACGGTGCAGGATTTGATGCTGATGCCGTCAACCATGACGACGCAGGCGCCGCACTGGCTGGTGTCGCAACCCACATGGGTGCCGGTAAGACCCAGCTTCTCCCTAAGAAACTGAACCAGCAAGGTGCGGCCTTCGCATTCGGCCGACACTTCTTTTCCGTTCACCGTCATTGAAACGGTTGTTGTCATTGGAGCCTCCTTGAAGCGGCCGGGCGGTCCCCCTGTCCCGGTCCGAAAAACTTTCTATGTGGCCTCCACGGCCGATCCGAAGTTGGATAACCCAGAATTCTTTTACTTATCGCGCCGCGCGAGTATCCCGTTCTATGGGGGGCAGGTCAAGGCGGCTAAGCCGCAAATTCGCCCAGAATAATCAGTTTAGAACGATCACCAGAACGATCACCACGACAGCGATCAGACCGCCGATCCAGACCGCCGGGCTGAGACCGCCGCCGGATGCGTCCGTCGACGCCAGAGTGGGCTCGGGCGCCGCGGCTTCGGGTGCATCGGCCTTGGCGGCTTCCGCATCACCACCCACGGCCTCGGCGAATGCGCCGAAGAAATCATTCGCCATCTTGCGCGCCGTCGAATCGATCAGCCGGGATCCGATCTGGGCCAGCTTGCCTCCCACCGTCGCATTGGCTTTATAGGTCAAGATCGTGGCGTCGCCGTCTTCCGCCAATTTCACCGTCGCGCCGCCCTTGGCGAACCCGGCAACCCCGCCGGTGCCTTCGCCCGAGATGGTGTAGCCGTTCGGCGGATCGATTTCGGAAAGGTGGACCTTGCCGGTAAATGTCGCCGAAACTGGCCCGACCTTGGTTTTGACCCTGGCGGTGAACTCGGTATCGGATGTCTTGTCCAGTTCCTGACAACCGGCAATGCACGATTTGAGGGTTTCCGGATCGTTCAGCGCATCCCATACTTCCTCGCGCGATGCCGGTATCCGGTATTCGCCGGTCATATCCATATTCGTATCTCCGGTAATTGGTCGAATGACGCCCACCGCAATGGACGGTTTCACTAATCGCGGAATTTAGTATGGCCGCCCGGTCGCGGCAAGGCTCTGAAATCAGCTTTTCAGGCCCGTTCGCCGAGCTCGATCATGTAGCCGTCCGGGTCGCGGACGAAGGCGATGATCGAGGCGTTGGGGCCGCCGTGCGCAAGCGGGCCGACCGGGCGCGGGATGTCGACGCCTTCCTTTTCCAGCATCTCGCACAGAGCGTAAATATCGGGCACGCCGATGGCGATGTGGCCGTAGCCGTCACCCTTGTCGTAATCGTCGTCCCGGCCCCAGTTATAGGTGAGCTCGATGGCGGGGTTGCTGTTTTCATCGCCATAGCCCAGGAAGGCGACGGAATATTTGCCGCCTTCGTTGTCGCGCCGGCGGTACAGGGTCATGCCGAACAGGCGGCAATAGAAATCGAGCGATTTATCGAGATCCTTGACCCGCAGCATGGTGTGGCGGATGCGCGGCTGGGTCGCCTTGACCACTTTCCATTCGGACTGGTCCTGAGATGTGTCGTTCATGTCTCCTGTTTCCCCTGAGTTTGAGCCGCGTGAATTTGAGCAGATATCGGGGTTGCCCTCAAGAGGGTGCGCGTTACCATGACCCCCATGGTTGGAAAATTCTCGGTGATCGCGGTTTTGGTCGGGCTGGCGCTGTCGCCGCTCGCGGCGAAGGCGCAAACCGATCTCTGGAAGTTTCTGACGGACCAGGGCGTCGAAGCCTATAGCAGAGGCGATTTCGCCGGGGCCGCGAAGCATCTCGGCCAGGCGCTTGAAGAGGCGGAGAGTTTCGGTCCGGCCGGGCCGGGTAACTCGCGGGTTGCGATCAGCCTGGAGAACCTGGCCGCATTGCATGACGATGCGGGCGCGCACGACAAGGCCGCGCCCTTTTACCGCCGGGCGGTCACGGCATGGGAAGCGGTGATCGGCGCGCGCGACGTCCAATTCGCCACCAAACTCAATCTGGTTGCGGTCTATTTCGAACGGCGCGGCAAGTTTGACGAAGCCGCTGGGCTGTTCGCCCGCGCGCTCGGCATTACCGAGGGCTATCTCGGCCCCGATCACTCCATTGTCGCGGGCGTGTTGTCCAAACTCGCCGGTGTCAATCGCAAGGCCGGGAAATACCAAATCGCGGAAAAGCTTTACTTGCGGGCCATCGCGTTCCGCGAACGCGCCGCCGGGGTCAACAGCCCGCGGCTGATCCGGATGTTGCAGGGTTACGCGGAATTGCTGCGCAAGACGGCGCGGAATAAAGAGGCCGAGGAAATCGACGCGCGCATCTCCGCTATCCGGAACTGACCGCCGCCGTGCGCCGTCTGATGGCCAGTTCGGCGATCACCACGACGGCGCCGATGGCGATGCCGCCGAGCTTGAATAGCATGCTCGCTTCAAAGGCTTCCGACGGCAGCATGGCGGAGAACCCGGTCACCATGAAGATCACGCGCATCGTCCGGGATAGCGGCCGGATGAAATAGCCGATCAACCCGACCGAGCCCAGCCAAACGCCGATCGATGCGGTGATCAGCGCAATAATGATTCCGGCCACGCTGCCTTCCATCAAGAGGCCGGGCGACAGCACGAACAGGAACGGGATCACATAGGCGACCCAGCCGAAACGCACGGCGGCGAAACCGGTGCGCATGGCGTCCGCCCGGGTCAGGCTCGCCGCCGCGAAGGCCGCGATGGCGACCGGTGGGGTGATCATCGACATCATGCCGAAATAGAGCACGAACAGATGGGCCGCCATCTTGGCCACGCCAAGCTCGACCAGCGACGGCGCAACCAGGGCGGCGACCAGCACATAGACGCCGAGCGTCGGCATGCCCATGCCCAGCACGACGCAGATCAGCGCCGCCAGGCCCAGCAGGACCGCCAGATTTCCGCCGCCGACCGCAACCAGCGAGTAGGTCAGCGCGAAACCCAGGCCGGAAATGTTCAGCAACCCGATCATCAACCCGGCGACCGCCACGATCAGCAGCAGCTCGATGCAGGATTTGCCGGTTTCCTCCAGCGACTTGATGATCATCATCGGCCCGGCGCGCTTGCCCTCGTAACCGAACACTATGGCGCAGCCCAGCAGCACAACCACGGCATACAGCGCGGCCTCCTCGGGGCGCAGATTGGCGCCGAACAGGCCGTAGATCAGCACCCCGAAGGGCAGGGGGAAGAACCAGCCGGCTTTCAATACCGGCCACGCCTTGGGCAGTTTGTCGATTGCGATCCGCGCAATACCGGTCTTGGCCGCTTCCAGATCGGTAACCACGAACAAGGCGAGGTAATACAGGAAGGCCGGGATCAGGGCGGCCAGCACCACGTCGGCATAGGGAACTTCCAGGAACTCGGCCATCACGAAGGCCGATGCACCCATGAGGGGCGGCATGAGCTGACCGCCGGTCGACGCCACCGCCTCGATCGCGCCGGCCGATTCCGCCGTATAGCCGGAATCGCGCATCAACGGGATGGTGATCACCCCGGTCGACACCACGTTGGACACCGCGCTGCCTGAAATCGAGCCGAACAGGGACGACGCCGCGACCGCGATCTTGGCCGAGCCGCCGCGATAGCGGCCCATGCCCGACATGGCGATGCCGGTGAAAAACCCCGACCCGCCCGACAGGAACAGCACCTGGCCGAGAAGCAGGAACGAGATCACCACCGTGGTGCCGATCTTCATGGGAATTCCCAGCAGAGCCTGGGGGTCGAGCGCCAGACCGATCAGCAGATCCTCGAGCTGGAGGTTGCGGCCGGTCAGCTTGCCCGGGATCAGATGGCCGAATAGAGCGTAGGCGAAAAAGAACAGCAGGATGATCACCAGGACCGGGCCCGCCGCGCGCCGCACCCCTTCCAGGATCAGCAGCAGCAGAATCACGCTGATGATCATGGCGTCGAGCGGCCGGTAAGCGATTTCATTGGCGAGAGTCGGAAATTGAATCGCCACGTACCAGGACGCGGCGAACCCCAACAATGCGGCGGCCGCGTCATACCAGGGCAGCTTGCCCTGGCCATGCCTGCGCACCGGCAAGGTGAGATAAGCCATCACCAGCACCAGACCCAGCATGGCGGCCAGGAATTGCTCGTTATAGAGTTGCAGCCCGATCGCGGTGTACCAATCCGCCGCCCAGGCGACGGATCCGAAGGTCAGCAATATCGAAAAAACCGAGACCAGACCGTTCAGTTGGCGGTTCAGCCGGGGAACGGTCTGGTCTGTTGCGCTATCGGTCACGGGATTTGACGCTTAGAGCAGGCCCGCTTCCTTATAGTATTTCGCCGCGCCGGGATGGAAATTGACCCCGAGTCCCTTCTTGGCGATAAGCTTGGGCTTATAGCCCCGGAAAACGCCATGGGCCGCGATCAGTGATTTCTTGTTTTGATGAATGGCCTTTGCCGATTTATAGGCGACTTCGTTCTTGACGCCCGACCCCACGATGACGAGGTAATCGAAGCCCAGCATTTTGACCGGCTTGGTTATATAGGGCATGCGCTTGGATGGCTTGACCGTGGTGTAAAAGACGCCCGGCACGATGCTCCGAATGGTCTTTAGGCTGCCGGGGCTTTCCTTCAGTGAAATGAACCGGATGCCGATCGATGCGTGGGCCTTGCGCGTGATACCCGAGCCCGGCGCGAGATAGGACGCCGCCACCCGGCCCGCGACCAATTCATCGGTGCCGCGAACGAAGTTGGGCACCGGCACGCCCTTGACATTGTCATAGGACAGGCCTTCCGCCGCCATGGCCGCGCGGACCAGGGTTCCGACCAGTTTCTGGCTGGTAAAGCCGGACGGCAGCTTTTTCCCCTTCAAATCGGCAAGGGATTGGATATTCGAATCTTTTTTCACCATGAAACCGGTCTGGAATTCCAGCAGCCGGGCGAGCACGCGAAGATTGGGGTTCTTGTGGCCATCATAGGGGCCGGTGCCGCTCGATGCGAAAATGGCTTCCGGTCCGGCCGCGGTCGACATCTCCAGCCGGCCCTGATTGACCTGCGGGAAATAGATATTGCCGCCGCCGATGCCGATGGCGCGCATGGTGAGGTCGGTATGATCGCCGATCACCTTGGCCACCGCCGCCCCGATGCTGTACGACAACGAGCCCTGCGGCAAAGTGCCTATGCTGACGGTCTGGGCCTGCGCCGACGCTGCTGCGAACCCGGCCGTGACTGCGATCGCCAATGTAATTGAAGTCTTCCGTGTAAATTTCATCATTATCCCTCCCAAAAAATATATCTGTGGCGGTTTTCTTCAGGATGAAAGGTTAGCACTAATCCCCACCGAGTGAGCAAGGTTAAATATAATAAATCAGCAGCATGCCGCCGAGCAGGACCGCAACCCATAGCACGGTTGATCCGGTCGGCCAGGTTCTTGCCAGTAATCCTTCCGGTCCATGGTGACGAAAAACACTGGCAATTACCTTTTCAACCCTAATAAGAAATACCATCCGCACATAGCGATCTGCGGGGATAAAGACTTTGCCCAATCCGTTGATCATTTTTGGCAGCATTCGTCGGTAGGTCCAATCGAAATCGAGGTTGGTAGATTTCAATTCCGGTGGGTATAGCCCTGTTTTCATTAAATAGGTGAAGGCAAGCGCCGAAAACAAAAGGAGCTGGAGTTGCGTAACGACGTGGGTCGTGGTGTAGGGAACAAAATTCGCGTGGAAGGGCAAGATGGCATAGAGCGGTGCCGGATAGACCCCTACCGCAATGCAGAGGAATGCTGCGATCCCCATTGCTACCAGCATATTGGTTGGCGCTTCTTTTGGCCGCTTCCCGGAATCATGTTGGAAAAATGCGAAGTAGGGAATCTTGATGCCCGAATGATGAAATACACCGGCGGATGCAAAGAGCAGGATCAGCCAGACAACCCAATGCCCTTCCTCGGCTGCCGCGGCAATAATCAGGGACTTTGATATAAATCCGCTAAACAGCGGGAAGGCCGAAATCGATGCCGCTCCGACAATACAAAAACCAGTGGTATATGGCATAGATTTGTAGAGCCCGCCGAGTTCCGACCCTTTGATCGTGCCTGTTCTATAGAGAACCGCGCCCATTGACATAAAGAGTAGGGCTTTATAGAGGATATGCGAGAAGGCGTGAGCTGCCGTGCCGTTTAGGGCTAGTTCGGTACCAATTCCGATGCCGACGACCATGAAGCCTAGCTGGTTATTGAGGCTATAGGCCAGTACCCGACGTAAATCGTTTTCGATAACTGCGTAGAAGATCGGAAAGGCGGTCATAGTCGCGCCAATCCAGATCAGCATTTCTGTTCCGGGGAATCCGCGCGCAAGCGCGTAAATGGCTAGCTTCGTTGTAAAGGCGGATAGGAAGACCGTTCCGGTAACCGTCGCCTCCGGATAGGCGTCCTGTAGCCAGTTATGCAGAAGCGGGAAGGCCGCTTTGATACCGAAGGCGATAAATATCAACACTGGCCCGAGCCCGGTTAGCCCCATCTTGGAAAAGTCCAGCGACCCGGTAGCCTTGTATTGCAGGATGGCGCCAGCAAGTAATAACACCCCTGAACCAACCTGAATGATCAGATACCGCATACCGGTTCGGTAGGCGGCTTCTGTTTTACTCGACCAGATCAGGAAGACCGACGCGATTGCGGTACCTTCCCAGTATACAAACAGGGTGATTAAATCGCCTGCAAATGCACCGCCGATTGCGGCGCCGGCATAAATCAATCCAGCCATCTGCTGGACAATGTCCTTAATGTGGAAGGCGAATATGATGCTGATCGCAGCGGCGATATGGAAGATATAGCCAAAAATAAGGCTTAAACCATCAACCCGAACAGGTGAGAGCGTGTAGCTAAAGATATCGAAGGCAAAATTAACGCCTTCCGGTATAATCAAAAGCCCCCAAAATCCGAAGACTGGTAACGCCAGCATATAGGCGTTTCGGACAACCTGCGGTACGAGCGGGACGAAGATCGCTCCGATAATTAGGAGCAGGCCGGGCGGGAACTCAATCATCGTTGGCCTCTTCGTAATAATCTTCTGACCGCATCAGGAGTTTGCGGAGCAGTTTGGCGCTGAGCACCAAGAAGACACAGCCAATAAAGCCATACCAACCATACATGCCGGGAACCCAATCTTCGGCCGCGTAGACGATATGTTTGTGATAGAACAAGTCGGCGATCACGCTTAAAGCGCAGGCGATGCAAAGTGCCCAAATTATTTTTTTGACGTTTTTGTCTTCGTCGAGCCAGTATAATTTGTCATCGGGCCTTTGTTGATCTGCCATTCTATCCACCACGTCAGCTATGAATGCCTGCAACTGGTGCCAATAATCGATAGATCTTGCCGGCATAGAAGAATAGCAGGATGCAGCCAACGCTCGTGATCGTCATCGCCAACAGGCAGAAGGGTGGGGCCTCGCGTATATTGCCGAACCGGACGCCATTCCAGAAATTGACTTTGCCATGATGGCCACCTTCATGGTGGTGAAAATCTTCCTTTGCCTGGGAAAAAAATCCGCGAGCCACCAAGGGCATCAGATAAGCGATATTCAGCAAAGAGCTGAGCATAAACACAAACAGAAATATGACTTGGCCTGCTTCCGCGGCTGCAAGCATCAGGTACCATTTACTCCAGGATCCCCCTAGAGGTGGCAGGCCGATCACGCTCAAAGATCCAATCAGGAAGAAAATAAAGGTAATAG
This sequence comes from Pseudomonadota bacterium, assembly GCA_036339495.1. Classification (GTDB taxonomy): domain Bacteria; phylum Pseudomonadota; class Alphaproteobacteria; order MPNO01; family MPNO01; genus CALGIA01. The sequence goes on from JAYZAW010000315.1 coordinate 17,094, forward strand.
GCATGACTTTGCCCAGCCCGTCCATTTCGGAAACCTCGGTCTTATGACTGGCGACAAGAATAGCCCCGGCGCAGAAGAACAAGGTGATTTTGCCAAAGGCGTGCATCGCGATGTGCATGCCACCGCCGATGATCCCAAGGCTATTGGCGAGTGCCGCTCCAAGAATGATGTATGAAAGTTGGCTGACGGTGGAATAGGCCAGTCGGCGTTTCAAATTGTCCTGACGAAGCGCGATGATTGATGCGGTCAGGATGGTGAAGCCCGCTACATAGAGGAGCCAGTCCCCTTCCGGCGTCATCCGCAGCTTGTCGATGCCGAACACATAGACGATAATTTTGACGACGCAGAATACGCCCGTCTTGACGACGGCGACCGCGTGGAGCAACGCGCTGACCGGGGTCGGCGCAACCATTGCCGCCGGCAACCAACGGTGGATCGGCATGAGCGCGGCCTTGCCGATGCCGAACATATAGAGCGCCAGCAACACGCCTGTCATTAGGCCGTTG
>JAYZAW010000316.1:0-15494 GCA_036339495.1 Pseudomonadota bacterium
GGGCAAGGCGGATTTGGTGGACGCCATCGACCGTACCGGATCGATCTCCGGCGCGGCGCGCGAGATGGGTATGTCCTATCGCCGCGCCTGGCTGCTGGTCGAGGCCCTGAACCGGTCCTTCATCGACCCCCTGATCGAAGCCAGCACCGGCGGGCGCGGCGGCGGCGGCGCGCGGGTCACCGGCCATGGCCACTCCGTCCTCAGGCGCTACCGCGACATGGAAGCAAAGGCGGCGGCCAGTGTCGACGCGGAAATTAAGGAATTCGCTTCCTTGCTCACGCCGAATTTTACGCCGGAATTTTCCGACGATTAGGGCAGGTTCCATTCAGGAACGCTGTCAGCCGGACTGGACCCGCCACAACACAGTGGTGCACGCGTCGCTGTCTTCCAGTTGGCGCGAGGTCGGTACTTCGTATGAGGCCAATTCCGCGAGGCCGTCCTTGGGCAGATATTCGCGGCCCGGGTCGGCCATCAGCACGGTTGCGCCCGTGGCCGCCAATTTGCGCAGCCATGATGCGACCTCTCCCGACATGGGGCGTTCGTAGCAGACGTCGCCGGCGATCACGATGTCCGATCCCTGATTTTGTTCGCGGGTCAGATCGCCTTCCACGATCTCGAAAGCGACGTCGTTGAGCGCGGCGTTGAGCTTCATCGCGGCGATGGCGAAGGGGTCGATCTCGCTTGCCGTGACGGTGGACGCACCAGCCATCGCCAGTGCAATCGACGCGACCCCGCCGCCGGCGGCGAAGTCGAGCACGCGCTTACCGCGGGATATTTCCGGGTTATCCAGAATATGGCGCGCCAGCGCCTGGCCGCCGGGCCAGCAGAACGCCCAGAACGGCGGCGGCATGTTGGCTTCTTCCAGATCGGCCGCCGTCGCCTGCCAGATCGGCGTGATCTCGCCGGCGAGATAGAGTTGGATTTCGGGGACCAAGGGCGCCGTGCCGACCGCTAGATTGGCGCGGATGAATGTCTCTTTGTCAGACGACATGCGCGGCGGCCGCGCCGAAAAAAATCAGCCAGCCGAACAGCCGGTTGGATTTGAACTTGCGCAGGCAGTCGGGCGGATCGTCGATATCTACGTCCCAGACCTGCCAGGCGAGCTGGATCACGCCGAGCCCGAGCCCGAGCCAATACGGCCAGCCCAACCCGATCGCATGACCGGTCAGCGCGAGGAAAAATATCGTTGCCGCGTAGAACCCATAGAGCCAGGGTTTCGATCCGAGCCCGAGCCGCCGCGCGGTCGATTTGATGCCGGCGGCCGGGTCGTCGGGCCGGTCCTGATGGGCGTAGATGGTGTCGTAGCCCAGCGTCCAGAATATCCCGGCGGCATACAGCAGCGCGGCCGGCCAGGCCAGTTCCATCCGCACCGCCGCCCAGCCGAGCAGCGCGCCCCAATTGAACGCGAGGCCGAGAAAGAATTGCGGCCAGAACGTCACCCGCTTCATCAATGGGTAGGTAAAGACCAATGTCAGCGAGGCGACGCCCACGCCGATCGCGAAATTGTTGAAATTGATCAGGACCGCCAACCCGATCGCCAGCAGCGCGGCCATGAACAACCCCGCCTGCAAGACGGTGACCTCGCCCGCCGGCAGCGGGCGGTCTCTGGTGCGCGCGACCTGGGCATCCAAATCCCGGTCGCAGATGTCGTTATATGTACAGCCCGCGCCGCGCATGACCACCGCGCCGACGCCGAAAAGAACAAACAGCGCCGCGAAATCGGTAGTCAGGGGATCGGAACTCGCGAACGCAATCGCCCACCAGCAGGGGAACAGCAGCAGCCAGCTTCCGATCGGCCGGTCGAGCCGGGCCAGCCGGATATACGGGTGCGCCGACCGTGGCGCGAAGCGGTCGACCCAGCCGCCGCGCGGAATGTCGCTCGGCGACGGGTCCGGCATTTCGGGCATTGTTTATCCTTCCGGCGTTGATTATATCCCGGTTATGCCGGGAAACGAAAAGTGGGCGCGTGGATGGATATGAGTGGCGGCAAGACCGGGTCGGCAATCCGCCTGTTCGTCGGGGACGATCTGGCCGCCGGTCGACTTGTCGCGTTATCTTCGTCCCAGGCCCATTACGCGACCCACGTCATGCGGCGCGGCGTCGGAGACATATTGTCGCTGTTCAATGGCCGGGACGGTGAATGGAACTGCCGAATTCAGTCCGTCGGGCGCGGGCGCTGCGAAATCGGCATCGAAGAACAGACCGGGACCCAGACAAGCGGGCCCGATTTGTGGCTGCTGTTCGCGCCGGTGAAGCGCGCGGGAATCGATTTCATCGCCGCCAAGGCGACCGAGCTTGGCGCATCCGCGTTCTGGCCGGTGATGACGCGCCACACCGCGGTCACGCGGGTCAATCTCGACCGGCTGCGCGCCAATGTCATCGAATCCGCCGAACAATGCCGGCGGCGCGACGTGCCCCGGGTCATGGAACCATCGTCTTTGGCGGCGGTCTTGGCCGAATGGGATTCGAAGCGCCGGATATTGCTATGCGACGAGACCGGCCACGGGCGGCTCATGGCGGATATGCTGACCGGGATGCGGGATGACAAACCTGGCGGCCCCGTTCCCTGGGCGGTAATTGTCGGCCCGGAGGGCGGGTTCGCCGAAACGGAGCTTGACGCCCTCGCTAAACTGCCATTTGTATACGCAGCCACGATGGGACCGCGTATCCTGCGGGCGGATACCGCGGCGCTGGCGGCGCTGACCTGCTGGCAGGCGATGATCGGCGATTGGGGTTACCGGCCGGACAGCGAAGACGATTGAAATAGTAACGGGTAGGAAAATCGAGAAAAAATGGCGGCACCACCAACCAAGGCAGGCGCGCCGATCGAAGACAAGCGCCAACTTATCGAGGAGATCGAGGCGGGGTGTAAGCCGGTCTCCGATTGGCGGATCGGCACGGAGCATGAAAAATTTGTGTTTCAGCTGGAAACTCTGAAACCGGCCCCCTATGACGGGGATTGGGGCATCGGCGCGTTTCTCGAAAAGCTTCGCCGCTTCGGGTGGGAGCCGGTGATCGAAAAGGGTAACGCCATCGCGCTGACTCAGGGCGCCTGCAATATCTCGTTGGAGCCGGGCGGCCAACTGGAATTGTCCGGCGCGCCGCTTGAGACCATTCACCAGACCTGCGATGAGGTTCACGAACATCTCGCCCAGGTCAAGGAAGTCGCGGAAGAACTCGGCGTTGGTATGCTAGGGATGGGCTTCCATCCAAAATGGAAGCGCGAAGACATCTCCTGGATGCCCAAGGGGCGCTACAAGATCATGCGCGAATACATGCCCAAGAAGGGTTCCATGGGACTCGACATGATGCTGCGCACCTGTACGGTGCAGGTCAATCTCGATTTCGAGTCCGAAGCCGACATGGTGCGCAAATACCGGGTTTCGTTGGCGCTGCAACCGGTGGCCACGGCGCTGTTCGCCAACTCGCCCTTTGTCGAGGGAAAACCGACCGGATATCTATCCAGTCGCAGCCATGTCTGGGAGGATACCGATCCGGACCGCTGCGGCGTGATGCCGTTCGTTTTCGAGGACGGCTTCGGGTATGAGTGCTATGTCGATTACGTTCTCGACGTGCCGATGTATTTCGTTTATCGCGACGGCGAATATCTCGACGCCAGCGGGCAATCTTTCCGCGATTTTCTCGATGGCCGCCTGCCGGCGCTGCCCGGCGAAATCCCGACCATGTCCGACTGGACCGACCACATGACGACCCTGTTTCCGGAAGTGCGGCTCAAGCGTTTCCTGGAAATGCGCGGCGCCGATGGCGGACCATGGCGTCGGCTCTGCGCGTTGCCGGCGCTCTGGGTTGGCCTGCTTTATGATCAAACTGCGCTCGATGCGGCATGGGATCTGATCAAGGACTGGACTGCCGATGAACATGATATGCTGCGGCGTGAAGTACCGCGCACCGCGTTGCATACGGAATTTCGCGGCCGTCCGTTCAATGAGGTCGTCATGCGCGCGCTGGAAATTTCCCGTTCAGGGCTTGCCGCGCGGGCTCGCCTCGATTCCAGCGGCAACGACGAAACCGTATTTCTGGCCGCGCTTGATGAAATTGCCGGTCGCGGCACCTGTCCCGCTGAACTGAAACTGGACCAGTATAATGGCGCCTGGGATGGAAATATTGACCCGATCTTCACGGATTATGCGTATTAGTATCTGAAAATGATGATGGGAGCGCAAGGGCCAACAGCTTATTCGTGATGCCCAACATGATCCGATGGCGAAAATCCGCGCGGGAACGAAACGAACTCAAAATCCTGGGTTCGCCGTCCAACCGAAAATTATCACGGCAGAATACGGCGCCTTCCGGGATTGTCGGGCTCGACCGCTATGATAATCTGGATGGCAATGGAGACGGGGTCATTTCACGCCAGGAATATATGTTGGGGCGGTCTCGCGGCGTCCGCGCCGGCGCCGCGGGCGATGTGAAACGGCGGCGCTATCAATCCAAGCTGTCCAGCCGGTTCCGCTCGGCCGATCGAAATCGCGACGGCAAAATAACCGCCGAGGAAATCAGTACGTTACGGAATTCGAGATTTTGAGCCGAATTAGGCTGCGGTTCCGCCGACGGTGAGCTGATCGATCAGAAGCGTCGGCTGACCCACGCCGACGGGTACGCCCTGGCCGTCCTTGCCGCAGGTCCCGACGCCCGGGTCCAGCGCCATGTCGTTGCCGATCATCTTGACCCGGGTCAGGACGTCGGCGCCGTTGCCGATCAGGGTCGCGCCCTTGACCGGCGCGCCGATTTTGCCGTTTTCGATCAAATAGGCTTCCGACGCGGTGAACACGAACTTGCCCGACGTGATATCGACCTGCCCGCCTCCGAAATTGACCGCATAAAGCCCATTGTCGACCGAGGCGAGGATTTCGTCCCGCTCGTGGTCGCCGTTCAGCATATAGGTGTTGGTCATGCGCGGGATCGGCGCGTGGGCGAAGCTTTCGCGCCTTCCGTTGCCGGTCGCCGCCATGCCCATGAGGCGCGCATTCATCCGGTCTTGCATGTAGCCGACCAGCTTGCCGTCCTCGATCAGCACCGTGCGCTGGCTCGGCGTGCCTTCATCGTCGATGGTCAGCGAGCCGCGCCGGTCATTGATGGTGCCGTCGTCGATCACGGTGACGCCGGGTGAGGCGATCTGTTCGCCCAGCAGGCCGGCGAACACCGACGTTTTCTTCCGGTTGAAGTCGCCTTCGAGCCCATGTCCGATTGCTTCGTGCAGCAGGATGCCCGGCCAGCCCGGGCCGAGAACCACCGGCATTTCGCCGGCCGGCGCGGGCACCGAGTCAAGATTGACCAGGGCCTGGCGCAGCGCTTCATCGACCTGCGCCTTCCAGCTGTTCGGCTCCAGATAGGCGTGATAGCCGGTGCGGCTGCCGGTTCCGTGGCTGCCGGTTTCCATCCGGTCGCCATCCGTGACGACCACCGACACGTTGATGCGCACCAGGGGCCGGATGTCGGCCGCGCTTTCGCCATTCGCCCGGATGATCCGCACCGCCTGCCATTCGCCCGACAGTGAAGCCGACACCTGGCTGATCCGGGGATCGCGCGCGCGGGCGTAGGCGTCGATCTCCTGCAGCATATTCACCTTGTCGGCGAATTCGACCTGACCCAGCGGGTTGGTGTCGGGGTAGAGCGCCTGATTGGTGCCGGCGCCCGCCGCCGTCATCTTGCCGCCATGCCCCTGGCGCACCGTTTTGACGGTTTCGGCGGCGCGCGCGATGGCGGCTTCGGAAAGCTCCGACGCGTGGGCGTATCCGGTGGTCTCGCCGGCCACGGCGCGCAGCCCAAACCCTTGGGTGGTGTCGAAGGACGCGCTCTTCAGCCTGCCGTCGTCGAAGGCGAGTCCTTCGGACTGCCGGTATTCGAGAAACAGTTCGCCGTCATCGGCGCCGTTCAGCGCGTCGCCGACCAAATGGTCGACCCGGTCACGGTCCATGCCGGTGCGCGAGAAAAACAGATCGTCGGTTCGGGCAAGGTCGGTCATTTGGGTCTCCGCAATTCAAGTCCGATGGAAATGTCATCGTTCGGGTGAATATGGGATTGCGGGGACAAGGAGTCACCCTTTTTCGGTGCAAACCGTATTCCGACTGCCGGTTTCAAATCGCATTGATGCGACATATAGTCATTTTTCGGTCGGATTCCGCTTTACAGGTCCAATGGAGCCGGTTTTAGGCGGATAGAGAATTGAAATTTTCCCAACGCGGGTTGTTTCACCCGCCCGCACTAGTGTATTTATCGGCACGTTCATGGGGTGGTTGGGAAGATCGGACTGACGCGGATCATGGGCCATAAAAACCTCGCCCCATAGATTTGTGCAAACGAAAGAGCGGGTCGGAACGCGATGTCACGGAAAACCGGAATCACGTCGGGCATTGCGGCACTTTCCGCGTGCTTTATCGGATTTGGCGGCGCGCAGGCAACGGAAGTCGTCGGCGCGCCCAAACCCTGGCAGATGGGATTTCAGACGGCGGTTACGCCCATTATGAAGGATATAACGTCCTTCCACAATTGGATGCTTGTCCTCATCATTCTCATCACCTTATTTATTATGGGGCTGATGATTTATGTGATGTGGCGTTTCAACGAAAAGCGCAATCTGGTTCCGAGCGCCACGACCCACAACACCGTGATCGAAGTGCTGTGGACCGTCATTCCGGTGATCATTCTGATCGGCGTCGCCATCCCATCCTTCAGACTGCTTTATCTTGAGGATGTGGTGCCGAAGGCGGACATGACGGTCAAGGCGATCGGCCACCAATGGTACTGGACCTATGAATATCCCGATCACGGCAAGTTTTCCTATGATTCGGTGATGATCCCGGAAAAGGATCTCAAGCCCGGCCAGCTCCGTTTGCTCGAAGTCGATAACCGGATTGTCGTCCCGATAAACAAGACGGTCAGGGTCATCGTCACCGCCGACGACGTGATCCATGCGTGGGCGGTGCCGGCCTTCGGCGTCAAGATCGATGCAGTGCCCGGGCGGCTCAATGAAACCTGGTTCCGGGCCGAGCGATTGGGAATCTATTATGGTCAGTGCTCGGAGTTGTGCGGAACCAATCATGGCTTTATGCCGATCAGAGTCGATGTCGTTTCAGAGCGTGAATTTGCCGGCTGGATAAAATCCGCTAAAAAGAAATACGCGGCCCCGGACGACGGCGACGCCGGACGGCAGCTTGCCCAAACCCTGAAGCCGACGCGTTAAGAAGCGAAAAGGACCGATTATGACGGAGGCAGCCGTCGCGCACGCTCACGACGAAGCGCATCCGACCGGATGGCGACGCTGGGTTTGTTCGACGAACCACAAGGATATCGGGACCATGTACCTGATATTCGCCATCACCGCGGGAATTATCGGCGGCGGCATGTCGATCATGTTTCGCCTGGAGCTGGCCGATCCCGGATCGCAGATCATGGGCGGCGATCACCAATTCTTCAATGTGCTGATTACCGGCCATGGGTTGATCATGGTGTTCTTCATGGTGATGCCCGCTTTGATCGGCGGCTTCGGCAACTGGATCGTGCCGTTGATGATCGGCGCGCCGGACATGGCGTTCCCACGCATGAACAATATCAGTTTCTGGCTGCTGGTCCCGTCGCTTCTGCTGCTTGCCGGGTCGACGCTGGTGGACGGCGGCGCCGGTACCGGGTGGACGGTTTACGCCCCGCTCAGCACTTCCGGCCATCCGACGCCGGCGGTCGATATGGCGATCTTCAGCCTGCATCTCGCGGGCGCGTCCTCGATCCTCGGCGCGGTCAATTTCATCACCACGATTTTCAACATGCGCGCGCCAGGCATGACCCTGCACAAGATGCCGCTTTTCGTGTGGTCGGTTCTGGTGACGGCGTTTCTGCTGCTGCTGTCGCTGCCGGTTCTCGCCGGCGCAATCACCATGCTGTTGACCGACCGGAACTTCGGGTCGGCGTTTTTTGATGCGGGACAGGGCGGCGATCCGCTGCTGTATCAGCATCTGTTCTGGTTTTTCGGTCATCCCGAGGTTTATATCCTGATCCTTCCGGGTTTCGGCATTGTCAGCCAGGTGATTTCGACATTTTCGCGCAAGCCGATCTTCGGGTATCTCGGCATGGCCTACGCCATGGTCGGGATCGGGTTCGTGGGTTTCATCGTGTGGGCCCACCACATGTATACGATCGGTCTCGATGTCGATACCAAGGCCTATTTCGTGGCCGCGACCCTGGTGATCGCGGTGCCGACCGGGATCAAGATATTCAGTTGGATCGCGACCATGTGGGGCGGCTCGCTGCGGTTTGAAACGCCGATGCTGTTCGCGCTCGGCATGATATTCCTGTTTACGCTGGGCGGCGTGACCGGCGTAGTACTGGCCAATGCGGGCGTCGATACGGCCTTCCACGACACCTATTACGTGGTCGGGCATTTCCACTACACCATGTCCATGGGCGCGATGTTTTCGATCTTCGCCGGCTTTTATTACTGGTTCGGCAAAATGTCGGGCCGGCAATATCCCAAAATGCTGGGCAAGCTGCATTTCTGGCTGACATTCGTTGGCGTCAATCTGACTTTTTTCCCGATGCATTTTTCCGGGCTTGCCGGCATGCCGCGCCGCATTCCCGATTATCCCGACGCCTATGCGGGGTGGAACATGGTGTCCAGCCTGGGCTCGTACGTGTCCGGGATTAGCGTGCTGGTATTCCTGCTGATGCTTTGGCGCACGTTCTCGGCCGGCGCCAAGGTGGTGGATAATCCCTGGGGTGAAGGTGCAACGACGCTTGAATGGACATTGCCATCGCCGCCGCCGTTCCACAGCTATGACGAATTGCCCGAGATTAAATAATTTTGTTGGTAGGAGTTTCAGTGTGACAGACAGATCGAGTGATATAGCGACAACAGCCCCCATAGCGCTTGCCGGCGAAGCGATGGCCGGCGAGGCGCAGGTGTCCGATTACGTGGCCCTGTTGAAGCCGCGGGTCATGTCGCTGGTGGTCTTCACCGGGCTGGTCGGTCTTGTTGTCGCGCCGGGTAACATCCATCCGGTGCTCGGCGCGGTGGCGATCCTGTGCATCGCCGTGGCGGCGGGTGCGTCGGGCGCGATCAACATGTGGTATGACCGCGATATCGACGCATTGATGTCGCGGACCGAAAACAGGCCCGTGCCAGCTGGACGCATGGCGCCGGGCGAAGCGCTCGGCTTCGGCGTCGTGCTCGCGGTCGGGTCGGTCACCGTTATGGCGCTTGCGATCAACTGGACGGCGGCGGCGCTGCTGGCGCTGACCATCGGGTTTTATATATTCGTCTACACGATCTGGCTGAAGCGCCGCACGCCGCAGAACATCGTGATCGGCGGCGCCGCCGGCGCGTTCCCGCCCATGGTCGGATGGGCCGCCGTGACGGGTGATGTTGCGTTGGGCTCGATCGCCCTTTTCGCGTTGATATTCATGTGGACGCCGCCGCATTTTTGGGCGCTGTCGCTGTACCGCCAGGGCGATTACAAACGGGCGGGCGTTCCCATGCTGCCGGTGGTCGCCGGCCCGCGCGAAACCCGCAAACAGATTTTACTCTATTCGATCCTGCTGATGCCGGTTTCGCTGGCGCCCTGGGCGCTCGATGTTTCCGGCATGATCTATGTGGCGACCGCGGTGGTGTTGGGGGCGGTGTTTCTGGGGCTCGCCATGCGGGTCCGGGTCAATGACGCTGAGCGTCACGCGAAGGCGTTATTCGCTTATTCGATTTTTTATCTGTTTGGGCTTTTCGCCGCGCTGCTAGCGGACGGTTTGATCTAGGGATGGTGCACATCATGCGGCAACACAGCGAACAGCACAGGCGCAAGCGGGGCAAGAATATCGCCCTGTTGGCGGTGCTGCTGGGCATGGTGGCGCTGTTTTACGTGATCACCGTTGTCCGCATGGGAGGGGCCTGATCATGGCGCGCCGCCGCAATAAGCGTAATGCCGTCACCGGCTTGACGTTGACCGCGCTGGCGGTCGCGATGGTTGGCGCGGCCTATGCCTCGGTACCGCTATATCAATGGTTCTGCCAGGCGACCGGCTTTGGCGGCACGACGCAAATCGCGACCGCGGCCCCGCAAAATATTCTCGACCGCGAGATTACCGTGCGTTTCAATTCCGACGTCAATTCGAAACTGCCGTGGCGGTTCGAGCCGGAACAGCTTTCGGTCAAAATGAAGCTGGGCGAGGAACGGCTGGCATTTTACAGCGCGTTGAACCGAGCCAATGAAAGCATAACCGGCACGGCCACGTTCAACGTGACGCCGGCCAAGGCGGGGGCCTATTTCAACAAGACCGATTGCTTCTGCTTTACCGAACAGACGCTGGACGCCGGCAGGACGGTCCGCATGCCGGTGTCGTTTTTTGTCGATCCGGATTTGGCGAACGACCGCAACCTCGACGACATCACCACAATCACGCTTTCATACACTTTCTTCCGAGTAGAAAAGCCCAGCAGTGGAGCCAAGGCCGCGGCGGCGCGCGCCGTCGGCGGAATACCCGCACCGAAATATAACTAGGGCATGATACGGAAACGGAACGGTTGACATGGTAGCGCCCTCGGATACCCCGGCCGAATATACCCATCACGGCAACAAGCACCCCTATCATCTAGTGGATCCCAGCCTTTGGCCCTTCCTGGGCTCATTTTCCGCCCTGCTGCTGACCGGCGGGACGGTGCTTTTCATGCATTATGAAATCTGGTGGGTAATGGCGCTCGGCCTTCTGGGCCTGCTTGTCGTCATGTATGGCTGGTTTTGCGACGTGGTTCAGGAAGCCACATTCGACGGATACCATACCCCGATCGTGCAAATCAGCATGCGCTACGGCATGGTGTTGTTTATCGCGTCCGAAGTGATGTTTTTCGTGGCCTGGTTCTGGGCTTATTTTACCGCCAGCCTGTACCCGACCGCCGCGATAGACGGCACATGGCCGCCGCCCGGCATCCAGACATTCGATCCCTGGGGTTTGCCCTTCCTCAATACCCTGATCCTGTTGATGTCCGGCGTCACCGTGACCTGGGCCCACTACGCGCTGCGCGAAGGCCACCGGAAACATATGCTCCAAGGGCTGGCCATGACCATCGGGCTCGGGCTCGTCTTTACCTGCGTCCAGGCCTATGAGTACAGCCACGCGGCGTTCGGGTTCTCGGATGGCATCTATCCGACGACCTTTTACATGGCGACCGGATTTCACGGCTTCCATGTCATCGTGGGAACGATTTTCCTGATCGTCTGTTTCTTCCGCGCCCAGGCCGGGCACTTCAAGCCGGAACACCATTTCGGATTTGAAGCCGCCGCCTGGTATTGGCATTTCGTCGATGTGGTCTGGCTGTTCCTGTTCACGGCGATCTATTGGTGGGGCGCGGGCGCCAACGCCGGCGCGGGTCACTAGAGCCTTCTCCATCCCCGTCCAATGAGCAGCGATATATCTCCCGCATGAATATGACGGCGGAACCTAATCCCGCCCGGTGTCGTTTCCGACCCACATTGTGGCCGACGGTCTTTACGATTCCGGCGTTGGCGCTGTTGATTGCGCTCGGTTCCTGGCAGGTGCAGCGGCTACATTGGAAGGAAGCAGTCATTGCGGAACGCGAAGCGGCGCTGGCGCGCAAGACGTTATCGATCGATGGCATCGGGCAGGCAGGGGCCAGCCCGTGGTTTCGCGCTGTGATCGCCAGAGGCGTGTTCCTGCATGACAGCGAAATTTATTTGGACGGCAAAAGCCGTCGCGGCCATCCCGGCGGTCAGGTGGTCACGCCGTTGCGCTTGGCGGGCGGCGACGTGGTTTACGTCGATCGGGGCTGGGTTCGCCGGGAATTGCGGGATCCGAAAAGGCGACTCGCCGGCCAGGTTGCGGGGTCCGTGACTGTCGCGGGCATCCTGCGCCGCAGTGGGCGTAAAAGCGACTGGATACCTGAAAACGAGCCACATAAGGATGTTTGGCATTCGATCGATGTGGCGGCGATGGCCAAGCGCGAAGGGCTGATCGAGGTCCGCCCATTTTATATCGAAGCCGGTCCCGCCGTTAATCCGGGCGGCTGGCCGCGCGGGATCAAACCGGCGGTCATGATTTCGAACAATCACCTGCAATACGCGTTCACATGGTTTTTCTTTGCCGTTGTGCTTTTGGTGATCTATGTCCTCTATCATACCAAAAAGCAGGAAATTTCCGATGACGGCTTATAGCGATCTCGAAGCGCGTTTCCGGCGCATGTCGGCGTTGGGCGAGGCGGCGGGCGTACTGCACTGGGACCGCGCCGTCCTGATGCCCGAGGGCGGGGCCGAAGCCCGCTCCGACCAGCTCGCCGCGCTCGCCATGACGCGCCATGAGATGATCACCGACGACCTTCTGTCTGATCTGCTGGATCAGGCGGCGGACGATGTTGCGGATGACCCGTGGTGCGCGGCAAACCTAGCGGAAATGCGGCGCGATCAACTGCATGCCTGCGCCGTGCCGGCCGATCTGGTCGAGGCGTTGTCGACCGAGGGGCTGGCCTGCGAAATGCTGTGGCGCGCGGCGCGCGCCAAGTCGGACTTTTCCCTGGTCGCGCCCAAGCTGGCCGAGGTTTTGGCGCTGGTCCGGCAAAGCGCCGACGCCAAGGCCGAAGCGTTGGGGGTCACGCCCTATGAAGCGCTGATGGACCAATATGAGCCTGGCGCGCGGGTTGCCCATATCGATGCGCTGTTTGCCGGACTGGCGGAATTCCTGCCCGACTTTATCGAAGCCGTGCTGGTTCACCAGAGCAAGCGGGCGGACGCCCTGCCGCTCGGCGGACCGTTTGCCATCGAGGCCCAGCGCGCGCTCGGCGTGCGTCTGATGGAACGGCTCGGATTCGATTTCGACCGGGGCCGGCTTGATATCAGCCTGCACCCATTCTGTGGCGGGGTGCCCGACGACGTTCGCATCACCACGCGCTATGACGAAGGCGACTTCACCCAGAGCCTGATGGGGGTCCTGCACGAAACCGGCCATGCGCTGTATGAGATGGGTCTGCCGGCGGACTGGCGTCATCAGCCGGTCGGCGGCGCGCGCGGCATGGCGCTGCATGAAAGCCAGTCCCTGCTGATCGAAATGCAGGCTTGCCGGTCGCGGGAATTTATCACTTTTGCCGCGCCTTTGATGCGGGACGCTTTTGGCGGCGAAGGCGCGGCGTGGTGCGTCGATAATCTCTACCGTCACTATACCAGGGTCGCGCGCAGCCTGATCCGGGTCGACGCGGACGAGGTGACCTATCCGGCCCATGTCATCCTGCGCTACCGTCTCGAACGGGCGCTGATCGCCGGCGATATGAAAGTCGATGATATTCCCGGCGCCTGGAACGACGCCCTGAAGGATCTTCTGCATATCACGCCGCCCGACGACGCAGATGGCTGTCTCCAGGATATCCATTGGTTCGACGGCACGTTCGGCTATTTCCCGACCTACACAATGGGCGCGCTGGCCGCCGCCCAGCTGTTCGACGCCGCGCATCGGGCCGAGCCAGGCATCCCGCAAGCCATTTCTGAAGGCAATTTTGGGCCTTTGGTCGGCTGGATGGGAGAACATATCCATCGCCGTGCGTCGTCGGCCTCGACACAAGACATGATCACCGACGCGACCGGCGCGCCGCTCGGCATCGACGCCTTCCGCCGGCATCTTACCGCGCGTTATTTGGCGGAATGACCCGATGTCATATGTTAGATTCCGTCCATTAATTCAGGAGACAATTGACAGTTGCGGTATGTGAGCACACGGGGCGCCGCGCCGATTCTTGAGTTTGAAGACGTTTTGCTGGCCGGGCTGGCCGACGACGGTGGACTTTATGTGCCTGACTCCTGGCCGACATTCTCGGCCGATGAATTCCGCGCCATGGCGTCGCTGCCCTATGACCAGCTCGCGGCGCGCGTCATGTCGCCATTTGTCGGAGATGCGATCCCCCAATCCGATTTCGCCGGACTGGTGGCCGATGCCTACGCAAGCTTCGATCATCGCGCGGTGGTTCCCCTGAAACAGATCGACGCCAATAGCTGGCTGCTGGAACTGTTCCATGGTCCGACCCTGGCGTTCAAGGATTGCGCGCTCCAGGTTCTCGGCCGGCTGTTCGATTACGTGCTGGCCCGGCGCGGCGAATGGGTGACGATTGTCGGCGCGACGTCGGGCGATACGGGCTCGGCGGCGATCGAGGCCTGCCGCGACCGCGCGGCGATCGACATTTTCATTCTGCACCCCCAGGGGCGGGTGTCGGACGTGCAGCGCCGCCAGATGACCACCGTGATGTCTGACAATGTCCACAATATCGCCATCGACGGGACGTTTGACGATTGCCAGGACATGGTGAAAGCCATGTTCAACGATGCCGCGTTCCGAAAATCGTCTCGGCTGTCGGCGGTCAATTCCATCAACTGGGCGCGGATCATGGCCCAGATCGCCTATTATGTGTCGGCGGGCGTTGCGCTCGGCGCGCCGGACCGGGACATCGCCTTTTCCGTGCCGACCGGGAATTTCGGCAATGTCTTCGCCGGGTACGCCGCGCGCAAGATGGGATTGCCGATCTCAGAGCTGATCGTCGGCAGCAACCGAAACGATATTCTGACCCGTTTTTTCCAGTCCGGCGAAATGGCGGCGGCCGAGGTTGAACCGTCTCTGAGCCCCAGCATGGATATTCAGGTGTCGAGCAATTTCGAACGCCTGCTGTTCGATGTTTTCGACCGCGACGCCAGACGGGTGACCCAATCCATGGCGTCGTTCCGCGAAGGTGGGTCCCTGTCGGTTGACGCCGAAAAACTATCGGATTTACGCCGGCTGTTCTCCGCCGGCCGGCTCGACGATGACGAGACCCTGAAGGCCATTGGCGAAACATACCGGGAGACCGGCGAGATGCTCGACCCCCATGGCGTGATCGGGGTCGCGGTCGGACGCGCGCAGCGCAAGGATCCGGCGGTCCCGCTGGTCTCGCTCGCCACTGCCCATCCGGCGAAATTTCCGGAAGCCGTCGAACGGGCGACCGGCGCGCGGCCGCCATTGCCGGACCGCCTGGCCGATCTGTTCGACCGCAAAGAACGGTTCGATGCGCTGCCCAATGATTTGGCCGCGGTGCAGGACTTCATCCGCGGCCGCATCCCATCGAAAGCAATTGCATGACGGTACAGTTTTCCACTCTGTCGAACGGTTTGCGGGTCGTGACCCACCGCATGGAGGCGGTTGAATCCGTCTCGCTCGGCATGTGGGTTCATGTCGGGACCCGGCATGAGCGGCCCGAGATCAACGGCATCTCCCACATGCTGGAACATATGGCGTTCAAGGGCACGAAGCGCCGGTCGGCGCTCGCCATCGCCGAGGAAATTGAGGATGTCGGCGGGCATTTGAGTGCCTACACATCGCGTGAGTTTACCGCCTATCACGCGACCGTTCTCAAGGGGGACGAAGTGCTGGCGGTCGATATCCTGGCCGATATCCTGCAGCATTCGATTTTCGATCAGGACGAGCTGGAGCGCGAACGCGCCGTGATCCTGCAGGAAATCGGCCAGACCA
>JAYZAW010000317.1:0-3036 GCA_036339495.1 Pseudomonadota bacterium
AAACGATCGATATTATTCCATAAATTGAAATAGTATCTTCTATTTTTCACATATTCTAAAAATTTTTGGAAGTGTCATTCTCCTCCTTGCAAAATGATATGAAACAGGAGGATCACATGGCCCGGAACTTCGCACGGATCGCTTTCACCCCCAGCATCCGCGCCGTGCGGGAATCAAACGGCTCGGCCGACGCTTACGCCAAATTTCTCTCGCCGGAAGAGGATCGCACAAGCCAATTGACGGAACGCGAGACGGATTTCATCGCCGGTCGCGACGGTTTTTACCAGGCGACTGTTTCGGAAACCGGCTGGCCCTATGTCCAGTTTCGCGGCGGGCCGGTCGGGTTCCTCAAGCCGATCGATGACCGGACCATCGCCTACGCCGATTTTCGCGGCAACCCGCAATATATCAGCACCGGCAATCTGGTCGGCGACGACCGGGTATCGCTGATCCTGATGGATTATCCGAACCAGCGCCGGCTGAAAATATGGGGCCGCGCCAGGCTGGTTGATGCGGCGAACGACCCTGAATTGATCGGACGGCTGCACGACAGCAGCTACAAAGCCAAACCGGAACGCGCCGTGGTCATCGCCATCGAAGCCTTCGACTGGAATTGCCCGCAGCACATCCCGCAACGTTTTACGCTGGAGGAGATGGCGGCGTTAAATGATGGTGCTATTGACGGCCATAGGGAAAGCAGCGCGACCGGTCGAGGGTGATTTTGCAATGCGCGCCAAGCGCATCGATGGAGGTCTGGTGATCGGGGTAGGGGTCGCTGTTGCCCGGCCCGACAATGATGGTTTTGGATGCGGAATCCGGCGGGTCCGGCGGCAGCATGGCGGTGACCAGCGCGTCGCCGTCCGGGTTCCGGAGCGTCAGGAATAGCGGCATCGACCGCTGGATATGGGCTTCCATGCCGATATTCTGCTCGAAATTCACCGTCGACGCGGGCTTGAAACCGCCCATCGCCTGTTTCCGTTCGCGCCGGTAATGCTTGGCGACGGCGTGATCCATCAATTCCGATTCGCGGTCGGCTTCAGCTTCGGTCTCAAGCCGGAACCAGGTTTTCTTGTCGGGCGCGTCGCAAATATATTTCATGCCGGGGAACCGATCAGATTTCCGCCTTCCCGCCGTCCTTGCGGTAGGGGCCGCGGGTGGCGAGCTCTTCCATTTCGTACTGCATCATGCGACGTTCGCGGCCTAGGAATTCTTCCACGGCGTCGTGGAAATTGGGGTCGGCAATCCAGTGCGCGCTATAGGTGGGTGAGGGCAGGTAGCCGCGGCTGATCTTGTGCGGCCCCTGCGCGCCGGCTTCGACGGTCGACAGGCCGCGTTCGATGGCGAAATCAATGGCGCGGTAGAAACAGGCTTCGAAATAGAGATTGCGGAAGCGCTGCACGCAGCCCCAGTTGCGGCCATAAAGCGTATCCTCGCCCAGCATGTTGAGCGCGCCGCCGACGAACCGGTCTTCGTGGGACGCCATGACCAGCACCACGTTGTCGGCCATGCGTTCGCGCAACAGATGAAAGAATTCGCGGTTGAGATAGGCGTCGGACCATTTGCGGTCGATCGTGTTCATGTAAAACTCGTAGAACGCATCCATATGGCGATCTTCCAGCGCGTCCCCGGTCAGGGTTTTGATCTCGACCAGCGCGTTGGCGTCGCGGCGTTCCTTGCGGATCGATTTGCGCTTGCGCGACGACAGGGTGGCGAGGAAATCGTCGAATTTTTCGTAGGCGTCGTTCTTCCAATGGAATTGCTGGCCGAGGCGTTGCAGCAGCCCGGCCTCGCCGAGCCGGGTATATTCACCTTCCGAACAAAACGTGACATGGAACGACGATGCATCGTGGCTTTTGGTCAGTTCCATCAGACCGGCAACCAGGATGCGTTCGATCCTCTCGGCGTCGGGCCCCGGTCGTGTCAGCAGCCGGGGTCCGCCGACCGGGCTGAACGGCACCGAGACCTGAAGCTTGGGATAGTATTTGCCGCCGGCGCGCTCGAACGCATCCGCCCAGCCCCAATCGAACACATATTCGCCGTAGGAATGGCTTTTCAGATAGCACGGCGCGACGCCGACCGGCTGGCCGTCATCGTCTTCGACCACCAGATGGCGCTGGCCCCAGCCGGTGCGGTTCGACACCGCGCCGCTGTCTTCCAACGCGCCCAGAAATGCATGACTTACGAACGGATTCTCCGTCCCCGCGCAGGCATTCCAATCCTCGGCCGCGATCTCGCTGATCGCGCCCAGGACTTTTACCGTAACCGCTTCACCGCCGTCGGGCATGCAAGGCTCTTCCCACTAACGGATCGATGCTAACATAGGATCATGAGATTTCGAAGATCGCGTCGATTTCGACCGCCACATTGAACGGCAGGCAGGCGACGGCGACGGCGAAACGGGCGTGCCGTCCGGCATCTCCGAAAATATCGACGATCAAATCGGACGCGCCGTTGATGATCTGGGGCGCGCCGCCAAAATCCGGAGCGCCATTGACGAAACCGCCGAGCTTCAGAACGCGCGTGACCCTGTCGAGATCGCCGCCGCAGACGGCCTTGACCTGGGCGATGATGTTGAGCGCGCAGTAGCGGGCCGCCTTTTGGCCGGTTTCCACATCGGCGTCGGCGCCGAGTTTTCCGATGATCATCTCATCGCCGATCTTGGGCACCTGTCCTGACACAAAGACCAGATTTCCCGAGACCGTGAACGGGACGTAGTTTGCCTGCGGCGTCGAGGCTTCGGGCAATTTGATGCCAAGCTCCGTCAGCCGCGCGTCGATGATTCCAGCCATGTGACCAGTTCTCCCATTCAGTCCGACAATGGATTCGGCGGTCAGTTTAGCTGGATTTTGCGGGCCGGTCTTCCGCCGGTTCATTCTTTTCCGCGCCCCCGTCATAAACAACGACGCGGCCGCGCCGGACCCCGGGACTCGCCGATGTCAGTATCCCGGCATTCGGCGGGTGGTCCAGGAAGGGGTGAACTGCTTCCATCATGGGGTCGGCGCGACCCGCCGACCAATCGAATACCGGTAAATGATC
>JAYZAW010000318.1:0-24377 GCA_036339495.1 Pseudomonadota bacterium
CGAGCCCTAAACGCAAATTCAAAAAGAATTCCCTCCCCCCTTGAGGGGGAGGGTGGGGTTGGGGGGGTCGCCGCCGGCAAGGCGGCATAAATGTATTATTCAAACGCGCTGACGCGCGCAACTCCCCCACCTTAATCCTCCCCCTCAATGGGGGGAGGAAACTAAACTTGCCCTATCAACCACCCCCCACAAACCCGACCGCTTCGATCTCGATCAGCAATTCGGGCAGGAACAGCGACGACACGCAGACCAGGGTCGAGCACGGAAAATCGCCGGTAAAAAATTCCCGCCGCGCCTTCCATATGTCGGGCTGATGGCGCATGTCGGTGACGAACATGTTGATCTTGATGATATCGTCCATCCCGCCGCCGGCCGCTGCCATCAAGGACCGGATATAGGAAAACACGGTATGCGCCTGCGCGTAGGCGTCGTTGCCGCCGAGCACCTTCATGTCCCCGCCCCACGACACCATCCCGGAAATAAAAACCTGATCGCCATGCTTCTTGCAGTTCGACAAGGATTTCGGCCCCAACTCCGGAACCCCGTCCGCGCGAATACGCTCAAATGTCATATCGATTTCCTCCAAGTTTGATTGTCGCGAACCACCATAGCGCAGGACCAGGTTTCAAACCCTCCCGCTGTTGGCAAGCGGAGTGTGGAATCAATCTCCGTAGATAGACAACCCGGATGTGTAGCAGCGAGTTTCGGACCCGTCCGTCCGGGAACACGGTTTTAAGGAGTTCTATGATGGCACGTTCCATCGCCAAATTTCGGTCAATTCTATCCCGGCCTCCAACACCTTCGGGAGGGTTTGAAACCCTCCTCTACGCAGGAGCAGCGTTCCGTATCGACAGCCCCATTCCTTGACAGGTTTGGGGGGGCTGAATAGGTTGGTTTTCGAGGCGTCAAACGGTCTCGCAACGCTTTAAAAATCAACGGAACTTATCGAACAGAGGAGCCCCGCCGTGGCGTCGAAAACCGAGGACAATATCAAAACGGCGGCGCGGAAGATCCGTAATGCCTGGAAGAACGGCAAGACCATCAAGCCGGTGCGGGATTCCCTGCCGAAGGGTGATGTGGACGCGGCTTATCAGGTGCAGCAGATCAACACCGATTACTGGGTCGAGCAGGGCCGCCGCGTGGTCGGGCGCAAGATTGGCCTGACCGCCAAGGCGGTGCAGACCCAGCTCGGCGTCGACCAGCCGGATTACGGCATGCTGTACGCCGATATGTGCGTGGTCGACGGCGACGAGATTCCCGCCGGCATGGTGACCCAACCCAAGGCCGAGGCCGAGATCGCCCTGGTGCTGGATTACGATCTGTTCCACGACCAGCTCACCCTGCTCGATTTGATCGACGCGACGGCCTACGCGCTGCCCGCCATCGAGGTGGTCGGCAGCCGGATTGCCAAGTGGGATATCAATATTGTCGACACCATCGCCGACAATGCGTCGTCCGGCATGTTCGTGCTGGGCACGCGTCCGGTGATGCTGACCGATGTGGATCTGCGCGCATGCGGCATGGTGATGGAGAACCGCGGCGATCAGGTCTCGATCGGCGCCGGCGCGGCCTGTCTCGGCAATCCGCTGAATGCGGCTTTGTGGCTGGCGCAAAAAATGGCCGAAATGGGTACGCCCTTGTGCGCCGGCGACGTGATCATGACCGGTGCGCTCGGCCCGATGGCGCCGGTCGCGGCCGGCGACGTGCTGGAAGCGCGCATCGAAGGGCTCGGCTCGGTCCGCGCCGCCTTCGGGCAGTAGGAGAGAATTCGACATGACCACCAAGGTAGCGATCGTCGGGTCGGGCAATATCGGCACGGATTTGATGATCAAGATCATCGAGACCTCGGACGCGCTTGAGATGTCCGCGCTGGTCGGCATCGATCCGGATTCGGACGGGCTCGCGCGGGCGCGGAAATTTGGCGTCGCGACCACCCATGAAGGGCTCGACGGGCTGACCAGAATGACGGAATGGTCCGACATCGGCATCGTGTTCGACGCCACCTCGGCCGGCGCACACAAACCCAATTCGGATATCTGCGCGCGCGACGGCAAGGTGATTATCGACCTCACGCCGGCCGCGATCGGCCCCTATGTGGTGCCGGTGGTCAACATGGACGAGCATCTCTCAGCCCCCAACATCAACATGGTATCGTGCGGCGGCCAGGCGACGATTCCCATGGTGCATGCGGTCGACCGCGTCGCCAAGGTGCATTACGCGGAAATCGTGGCCTCGATATCGTCCAAATCCGCCGGCCCCGGCACTCGCGCCAATATTGACGAGTTCACCGAGACCACGTCCAAGGGCCTCGAAGTTGTCGGCGGAGCCGCGCGCGGCAAGGCGATCATCGTGCTGAACCCGGCCGAGCCGCCGCTGCTGATGCGCGACACGGTCTATACGCTGTCCGACGACCGCGACACCGACGCGATTTCGGCCTCGGTGGCGGAGATGGTTGAAGCCGTGCAGGCCTATGTGCCGGGCTACCGCCTGAAGCAGGAGGTCCAGTTCGAACGGTTTGGCCCCAACAACCCGTTGAAAATTCCCGGGCTCGGCGAGTTCACCGGCATCAAATCGTCGGTCTTTCTCGAGGTCGAGGGCGCCGGCCACTATCTGCCGACCTATGCCGGCAATCTCGACATCATGACATCGGCCGCGCTCAAGACCGCCGAGCGCGTGGCGCAATTGACGGAGGCCGCGTGATGCCCGCCATCGATAAATCCAAACCGATCTATATCCAGGATGTCACCATGCGCGACGGCATGCACGCCATCCGTCATCAATATGGGCTGGAGACGCTGGTGACGATCTGCAAGGCGCTGGAAGCCGCCGGCGTGGACAGCATTGAGGTCAGCCACGGCGACGGGCTGGCCGGCATGTCGTTCAATTACGGCTTCGCCAGGCATACCGATCTGGAATATCTCGAAGCCGCGGCGGGCGCGCTCGACAACACCATCCTCGCCACCTTGCTGATCCCCGGCATCGGCACGGTGCACGATCTCAAGGCCGCGTACGACGCGGGCGTGCGCAGCGTGCGGGTCGCGACCCATTGCACCGAAGCGGACGTATCCAGGCAGCATATCGAATATGCCCGCGAACTCGGCATGGATGTGGCCGGGTTCCTGATGATGGCGCACATGATCCCCGCGGAACCGCTCGGCGAACAGGCCAAGCTGATGGAATCGTATGGCGCGCACTGCATCTATGTCACCGACTCGGCGGGCGCGCTGCTGATCGACGGCGTCGAGGAACGCTTCAAAATTTTCAACGACGTGCTCAAGCCGGAAACCCAGACCGGCATGCATGCCCATCACAATCTCGCGCTCGGCGTCGCCAATTCGCTGAAGGCGCTGGAATATGGCGCGACGCGGATCGACGCGTCGCTGGCCGGCATGGGCGCGGGCGCGGGCAATACGCCGCTCGAGGTCTTCGCCGCCGTGGCCGACCGCATGGGGCTCAATCACGGCACCGACCCGTTCGCCCTGATGGATGCCGCCGACGATATCGTCCGCCCGCTGCAGGACCGCCCGGTGCGGGTCGACCGGGAATCCCTCTCGCTGGGTTATACGGGGACCTATTCGAGCTTCCTGCGCCATGCCGAAAACGCGTCCGAGACCTACGGCATCGACACGCGGGATATTCTGGTCGAGCTCGGACGGCGCCGCATGGTCGGCGGCCAGGAAGACATGATCGTCGACGTCGCGCTCGACCTCATCAAACAAAAAGAGAAGGAGGCCTGATCCAATGGCCGATATTGCACAGCTTGCCCGCACGGTGGATGACGCCGCGCGCAAGGCCAAAGCCATCAAGCAGCTTTCCGCCAAGCAACCGCTCAGCGTCGCCGACAGCTACGCCGTTCAGTCGGCGTCGATCCAGCGCCGGGTGGTGCGCGGCGAAAAGCGCGTCGGCATCAAGATGGGCTTCACCAGCCGCGCCAAGATGGTTCAGATGGGCATCGACGACATGATCTGGGGCCGGCTCACCGACGGCATGATGATCGAGGACGGCGATACTATCTCCATGTCGGACTATGTGCATCCAAGGGTCGAGCCAGAGCTCGCCTTCCTGCTCAAGAAAGACCTCGGCTGGCCGGTCACCGGCGTGGAGGCGCTGGCGGCGGTCGAAGCTGTCGCGCCGGCCATGGAGATTATCGATTCCCGGTACAAGGCCTTCAAGTTCGATCTCGGCGACGTGGTCGCCGACAACGCGTCGTCATCGGGATTTGTCGTGGGGCCGTGGCAATCGGCCGATCTGGATATTTCCAACCTCGGCATGCTGATGGAATTCAACGGGCGGCCGCGTCAGATCGGCTCGTCCGCCGCGATCCTGGGCCAGCCGATCCGCTCGCTCGTGGCGGGCGCGCGGCTCAGCGCCCAGGCCGGCGAACCCCTGCGGGCCGGCTGGATCGTCATGGCCGGCGGCGCCACCGCGGCCGAGGCGCTCTCGGTCGGCGATTACGTGCGCAATTCGGTGCAAAGACTGGGCTCGGTGGCGTTTTCAATCGGGGCGTGAGGCCAGCGCGCTTCTGAACAGGTCCAAAATTCCGGCCGACAGTGCTTCCGCATTCACCTCGGCCCCGCCCGTCATGATGGGATTGATCTGGCGGTCGACTAGAAATGTCGCCAGGCCATGCACGATCGACCATGCAGCCAGCGTTGCGATTGCGGGGTCGGCCGGGCCGGCATCTTGCAGTGATAACCTTTCGGCCACCGCGCCGCTGAGCATGGCATAGGCCTCGCGCGCGGCCTCGATCAGTTCCGGATGATCCGGCTTGCTGGTAATCTCCGGGCCGAACATCATGGCGACAGCGGCAAGACATTCCTGGCCATCTTCGAGGTCGCCGACGTGGCGGCGGGACCGGTTGCGAAATTATGGCTGCGCCACCACGTCCCGGTCAGTTTCCACGGCTGGTGGCGGGCGGCCTGACCTTCCCGATATTCGCCATCCTGACCAGCGTTTCGATCATGGCGCCGGGATCGGCGACGCCCTTGCCGGCGATGTCGGCGGCGCTGCCATGGGCCACGGTGGCGAAGAAGACCGGCGTGCCGATGGTAAAGGCGGCCGTTGAATCGAACCCCAGCAGCTTGGCCGGAATATGCCCCTGGTCGTGGGTCATCACCACATAGGCGTCAAAGCTCCGGTCGAGATACATGGTGTCGGCCCCGAACGGGCCATGGGCGTCAACGCCTTCGGCTTTCGCATCGGCAATAGCGGGCGCGACATGTTCGATTTCCTCCCGGCCGAACAGCCCGTCCTCCCCGGCATGGGGGTTGACGCCAGACACCGCCAGCCGGGGCCGGTCGATGCCGAGATTGCACACCGCGAGGTGCGCCGCCCGCAGGGTCTTCAGGACCCGGTCCCGGTCGATCAGATCGAGCGCGGCGCGCAGGCTGGTATGCAGCGTGACATGCACGATGCGCAGATCGTCGTTATAGAGCATGAGAAACACGTCGTTCGGGTCGGTCCCGGTGCGGGCGGCGATAAAACGGGGATAGCCGTCGAAATCGATGCCCGCGGCGCGGATCGCTTTCTGGGTCTGCGGTCCCGCGACGATGGCGGCGACCTCGCCGGCCAGCGCGAGCTCGATCGCCCTGGCCGCGTAGTCGAGGATCGCCCGACCACAATCCGCCGTCGCCACGCCGGGCTGAAACCCGTCGAGGGGCAGATTGGGCACGTCGAGCACATCGACGGCGTCATTGCCGAACTCGGCCTCCTCCACGGCGGTTATCGATCGCAGCGCAAGGGGCAATTGGTATCGGGCGCGGAAGAATTCGAGAACGCCGAAATCGCCCACCAGCAACGGCCGGCACACGCCGCGCACACGCGCATCGTCGGCCGATTTCAAGGCGATCTCGGGGCCGATACCGGCCGGATCCCCCGTCGTGATGGCGATGATGGGTTTGGTCATGGCTAGATCGGTATGACCATCAGCGTATCGACGCGAATGGAATCGCAGATCACCAGGCGCTCCCGGAACAGCAGACAATCGTTCTCCAGAACAATCTTGTCGAGATATTTGCCCGAGCTGAACATGGTTACGTCGCCGTCCTGCATGGTCCGGATCACGGCATAGGACGTCTGCACCGACCACGCGCCATCCTGTTCGCCCCGGATGCGGATGGCGCTGATCAGATGGCGGTAGACATGGGGTTCATAGATATTGGCGTCGCGCAGCGCCAGGATGCGGTCGCGCAACATGCCTCGGCTGTCACAATTCATCACCCCGACGACGCTGCCGCGCGCGTGGTTTTCCCGGTCGATGATCTGATACCGGCAGGAATCGGTGAAATAGTCCGGCCATTCCTCGAGCCGATCGTCATCGATGCAATGGGCGTAATCGTGGATAAAATCCTCGATCCGTTGCCGGATCGTGTCAGCGGCCATTTGGTTCTTCCCGGGTTGACAGAGCGGGTTTGTACGCGCGGCAAAAAGCCGCTTGACCCAATGGTACCAGAGGCCAACACTGTGTAAACCCAAGGATATTCAGCGCGAAATTCAGGAGAACCAAAATGGCGACAAAAAAAGAAGAGGTCCAATCCGCCCGGGCGCAAGAACTTGAACTGATCATCAACGAGCTAGAAGAGCTCAATGTGGAGGCGCGCGACAAGAATGTCTGGATCCGCACCAAATGGAATCTGCCGAACCAGAAATCCTGGCATCTCGGAACCTCCGATAAGCCGGACCCCGGCCCCTACACTCTCGGGGTCGAACACCCCGCGCCGGTTCCCCATGTCTGGAAATGGGCCGATATCGAGCATTATCTGTTGAAGCTGATCGATCTCTGCCCATTGGAGCTGACCGAACGGCAGTCTGTTCTGCTGACCAACCCGGCGTTCGGCGCCAAGGGCGTGAAGGTCGCCAACACCATGCGGATGGCGATCTCGCTTTATAAAAAGGGCGACGACGCGGAAACCCACATGCATTCGCCGAACGCCAGCCGCACGATTATTTCGGATTCCGGCGGCTTTACCATGGTCGAGGGCGAGAAGATCGAACCCAAGCGCGGCGATCTGGTGTTTACGCCGAACGGAACCTGGCACGCCCACGGCAATGACGACGAAAACCCGGTGATCTGGGCCGATACGCTGGACTGGCCGCTGATCGATTTCCTGGGCTGCGCATGGGGCCGCAATGACTGGGAAAACGCACCTGATCACGGCGACCCGGCGGATGGATTTTCCGAAAAGTTTTACGGCCGCGGCGGCATCCGGCCGCGCTTCGAACCCCACCCCCGCGGCATCGGTATCGGATCGACCGACAAATTCCTCTATAGCGCCACCGACACCCGCGCCGCGCTGAACGATCTGCGCGGCTTCGACGGCAGCCCCTATGAGGGCATCAGCGTCGAGTTCGTCCAGCCCCATAGCGGCGAGCCGGCGTTTTCGACCATTTCATACCGCGCCCAGCTGCTGCGACCGGGCGAAGCCACCCTGCCCTACCGCCACACGGCATCCACAATTTTCTTCGTGCTCGAAGGGTCGGGCTATACGGAGGTCGACGGCGAGCGGCTGGAATGGGACCGGAACGACTTCCTGATGGTTCCCAATCACCGCTGGCGCACCATGGTCAACACCGGATCGACCGACGCGATCCTGTACAGCTATACCGATCAGCCGATCATCAACAAGATCGGCCATTACCGGGAACAGGGACGGGACAAATCCGGCGCGCTGGTCGATTTGTAGAAAACCGCGTTCGGCCTCACACTTCGTCGATCACCGGGTTGCGGAGGATTCCGACGCCCTCCACTTCGATCTCCACCGTGTCGCCGGCTTTGAGCCATTTCGGCGGGTCGAACCTGGCGCCGGCGCCGGTCGGGGTGCCGGTCGAAATGATGTCGCCCTTCTTCAGGCTGGTCCAGGTCGAGACGTAATTAATCAGGAAGGTGAAATCGAAAATGATATTGGCCGTGGTGTCATCCTGACGCACCTCGTCATTGACCCGGCCGGTGACGCGCATGTCGTCGTAACCGTCGGCGAACTCGTCCACCGTCACCATCCACGGGCCGACCGAGCCGCAGGCGTCGAAATTCTTGCCCTGGGTGACGTTGAATTTCCCGTGCCGCATCCAGTCCCGGATACAGCCTTCATTGAGGCAGGTCACGGCCGCGATATGGTCGAGCGCGTTATCCGTCGGAATCCGCCGGCCGCCCTCGCCGATGATGATGGCGATCTCGGCTTCGTAATCAAGCTGCACCGATTCCGGCGGCAGCAATAGCGGCTCATTATGGGCGACCAGGGTCTCCGGCGAGCGCAGAAACACGCTCGGATAGGTCGGCGTGGAATCGTCATTATATTCCGCGCCCCGGTTGGCGTAATTGACACCGATACAAACGATCTTTTCCGGATAGGCAATGGGGCGGCGAAAGCGGATTTGGTCGAGGTTGAAATCGGCCGTCGCGCCCTTGGCCGCATCCGCCGCGCGCGCCTGAGATTGCGGATCAAGCAAATTCTCCAATCCATTGATATCTTTCATGCGCGGACCAAGATCAATCACCTTGTCGCCCTCGACCGCGCCGAATGACGCGCGGCCATCGGCTTCGAATGAGACTAACTTCACGGTTCAAACACTCCCTTGAATTATTCGCAATTTATATCGCTTAAACGCCCATCAGATCGCGATAGCCGTTCCAGAACCCGCGGATCGAGACTTCGGTGGCGCGGGATTCCTTGCTCGGCGCCACGTCGCGCCCGCCCATTTCGACCAGCGAGCTCTTGTCCTTGTCACCCTTGATGCCGCGCTGCACCCAGCCCCCGATGATGCCGTCTTCCATGGAGATTAATCCGGCCGGGCCGATCAAATTGGATTGCTTGACACGCATGTCCTGCTGGTCGTCGGTATCGTCATCGGCCCCCAGCACCCACCAGAGCAGTTCGCATTCATCGGGCCCCTTGGGCACGCAGAGCCGGAGCGCGATGGAATTCATGGTCTGCTGCAGGACGAAATTTGGATACAGGCTCTGGATCGCCAGCGTGGTGCCGCAAGCATATTCCGGCCAGCTCCGGATCAGGCTGGAATCATCCAGGATGTAGTCGTCCTTCACGGCGCGCAGCTTGCCCGAATTATATTGTTCCTCGTCCCGGTCGGTGGCGGCGATGGAATAGCTGATGTGGTGCCAGCCGCGATCACTCAGCTTGATGCCGCCATCCATGGACAGTCGGTTGAGGCGCAAAGTCACGAAGAACAGATGCAAAAGGCTCGCGTGATAGGAATCGCGAACATTTTCCATATAGAGTTTCCAGTTATTGGGCATGTGCTGACTGTAAGTGCCGAGGGTTTTCATGCCGCGGCCCAGGACCCGCCGCATGTTTTCCGCCATCTCGTCCCCGATATGCTCTGCAAAGGGCGCGATGTCGTTATCGAACGACCCGAAGATCAGCCCGCAAAACCGGTCCACCCTGATCGATTGCATGCCGTGATGCGCGGGGTCGAAATCATCCGGCATGCCGCCTTTTTTACCGACCCCCTTGGCGAACGCCACGCTGGCCAGATTGCCCCGCAGATCATAGGTCCAGTTGTGATAGACGCAGGTCAGGCGGCCGTTGGCCTTGCCGTGGCGGGCGACGCAGACCAGATTGCCGCGATGGGCGCAGCGATTGACCAGCGCGTTGATTTCGCCATTTTCATCGCGCACCACCACGATCGGCGTATCGCCCATATTGACGGTCTTGTAATCCCCCGGTTCGGGGATTTCCCACTCCATCCCGAGGAAATTCCAGGTCGCCCCGCGAAATATCCTGGTTTGCTCCGCCTGATGGATATCGGGGTCGGAATAGACCCGATAGGGGACCCGGCTGACGCCTTCTTCCGGCCAGGCAAACAGAGCGTCTTCATTCTCCATTATTTTGACTGATCCACCATGAATATTCCGGTTTCTTTATACCGCATTGGGCCCGGTCCACGCTACCGCGTCCCGGTTGATTGCGCTCGGCAGCGCGGGTAAACTCCGCCGCGGTTGGTGGAGATACTGCTTTAACCCCCGATTTCACAAATTTATTCGCGTTTTCACGCGCGGACCGGAAAGACAAGGAGTGTTGTAAACCCATGAGCGATATCGAATTTCACAATGTTGCAAAGACCACGAGCCTGGATGAGGACGAAGCCCTTCAAGTCCTGATCAATGGGCAGGAAATTGCCATATACAATCTTGAGGGCGAGTTCTACGCCACCGATGACATCTGCACCCACGCCTATGCGTCGCTGGCCGACGGCTATATCGAGGGCGCCAATATCGAGTGCCCGCTGCATGGCGGCTGCTTCGATATCAAATCGGGTAAAGCAATGACCGCGCCCTGCACGGTCGATCTCAAGACCTATCAGGTCAAGATCGAGGGTGAGGACATTCTGGTCGGCCTTCCGTCCGACTGATCGGCCGGGTAAAATTAGAACATGTCATCCGGCAAGACATTCGCGATCATCGGCGCGGGACAATCGGGCGGCTGGACCGCCAAGACCCTGCGTGACGAGGGGTTCGAAGGGCGTATCATCCTGTTCGGGGACGAACCCTATCCACCCTACGAACGGCCGCCGCTGTCGAAAGAGGTTTTGCTGGGCGATCAACCGGTCGAGAGCACATATCTCTGGCCGGCCGGTTCCTATGACGAATGGAACGTGGAGATGCGGCTGGGGACGCGCGTGGCGTCGATCTCACCCGCGGGTCACTCTCTGACGCTGGAGAACGGCGAAACGGTATTGTACGACCGGCTGATGATCGCCACGGGTGGGCGGGCGCGGCCTCTGCGGGTACCGGGCGCGGACCTGGACGGCGTTCATCTGTTGAGGGCAATCTCCGATACGATCGCGATCCGCAAGGGTATATCGCAAGGATCGAGATTTTTCGTCGTCGGCGGCGGCTGGATCGGGCTGGAAGTCGCGGCGGCGGCGCGCAAGCAGGGCGCCGAGGTCACCCTGGTCGAAACCCTGGACCAGCTCTGTGGCCGGGCGCTGACGCCGGAATTCGCGGCGCGGCTGTTGAAGATACATCAGGGCCACGGCGTCGATATTCGGCTCAACACATCGATCGACCATTTCGAGGGAGACGGAAGCGTGGCGCGCGCGGTCCTGTCCGATGGCAATGCCGTCGAATGCGCAACGGCCGTGATCGGCATCGGGCTGATCGCCAATACGGAACTGGCCGACGCGGCGGGTCTCCAGGTGGATAACGGGATTGTGGTCGACGAATTGGGGCGCACATCCGACCCGGATATTTTCGCCGCCGGCGACGTCACAAACCATCCGAATGCGCTGCTTGGACGCAGGATTCGGCTTGAATCATGGGAAAATGCCCAGAACCAGGCAATCGCAGCGGCCAAATCCATGCTCGACAAGGGCGCGGCCTACACCGAAGTGCCGTGGTTCTGGTCCGATCAGTACGACGTCAATATCCAGCTCGCCGGACTGCCCGTGGATTGCGACCAGACAGTCCTGCGCGGCGACCCTGACGCGTCGGAATTCATCGAATTTTATCTCAGGGACGGCCGCATCGACGGCGCCGCGGCCATGAACAACCCGCGCGATCTGCGGTTCACAAAGCGCCTCATCCAGGCGCAAAAGATCGTCGACCCGGCCCAACTCGCCGACCCCGCGGTCAAGCTGCAAGCCATCCTGAAAAGTTAGAGCAAGCCCAGCGACCGTAGCTCGTCGGCCATTTCGATCGGCAGCGCGTCTTCGCCGGTGGCGTCGATACCCCGGTCGGCCGGCGCCTGGGCGGGTTCCAGATAGCGCCAGCCCTGCATCGGGCGGTGCGGGGCCGGCACGGTGGTAAAGAGTTCCGAGTCCAAGATAAACGCGCATCGCTTTTTGCCTTCGGCGTTCTCAATGCGGTCGATTCCGACGATGCGTTGGCGGGCCCGGATACATCCCTTGATGATCCAGTACAGCGAGCCGTCATCCAGGATCGCGGCGGCGCGCTTTGGCGTGTTGCGGGTCATATGCCGCAATTCGCCGGTTTCGCTCCGCGCCAGACGGGATTCCTGGATTTCGGCGAGATGGGAGAAGCTGTCCACGCCCACCGCCATTTTTAGAATGTGAAGCGCCATGTCCGGCTAGAATAAGGACCGTCAACCCAAGGCGCCACCAACAACCTGCCTGGCGGTAAAAATTTTTGGGGACAATTTTCGGCTTGGGCGGTTTCGGCCCGTCAACCCGAGGCGCGGGCGCGCATATCCTGACGCCGTTCCCGCACTCCGTGCGGCGCGCCGATGTCTTTTCGACGGCGGCAGGGACCAAAATAGGCATCGGACTGAATAAATGGGCGCGTCCCGTCCAGAATCGCGGCGATGCGCGCATAGAGAGATTTCGGCGAGATCGGCTTGACCAGGAATTCGTTGATCCCGGCGTCGCGCGCTTCGACAACCAGGGTCAATTCCGTATGGCCGGTCAGCATGATAATCGGCACAAATGGGTCGGGGCTGCCTTTACCGCGGCGCACTTCCTTGACGAATTCGACTCCGTTCATCGGCTCCATATGCCAATCGGTAATGATGATGTCCGGTTTGAAATGGGGCAATTCCGACAATGCGGTATGGCCGTCCAGCGCCTCGAATACATTGCGAACGCCCAGCGCGAGCAAAATTGTGCTGATCAGATTGAGCATGTTGCCGCTGTCATCGACAATCATGACCTTGAGTTCAGCTAGATTGTGTTTTAAATCAGCCATCGAACGCTTGTTCGCCAGTTCCAGGTGGACAGACCCAAATTTTTCCAAAACGGGCCATACCAGTCGATTTTAAAGGTAATATCCTTAAGGGTCGTTAATACAAAGCATGGCTTGACATGAGGGAACGGCATTATTTTTACAGTAAAAACAGCGAGGCGAGGCCGAGAAACGCGCAAAATGCCACCACATCCGTGATCGTGGTCAAAAAAACGCCCGATGCGACGGCCGGATCGACGCCGGTTCGCGACAATCCCAGGGGAATCGCCGTACCGGCCAGCCCGGCGACGATCATGGTCACGATTATCGCCGCCGCCATGACCAGTCCGATGGAGAATGCCCCGGTCCAGAACCAGGCGGCGGCGCCGATAATCACCGCGAACAGCACCCCGTTTAAGATCCCGACCAGAATTTCCTTGCTCAACACCCGATAGGCGTTGGCGCCGGTAATTTCCTTCATTGCGATGGCGCGGACCACGACCGTCAGGGTCTGGGTCCCCGCATTGCCGCCCATGGAGGCCGCGATCGGCATCAACACCGCCAGCATCACGATCTGTTCGATCGTGCCCTGAAAGAAACCGATCACGATCGACGCCAGCAAAGCCGTGCCGAGATTGACGAACAACCACGAAAACCTGGACCTCCCCGTATCCAATACGTCGGCATACAGATCATCCTCCCGCACGCCGCCGAGGCGCATGAAGTCCTCTTCGGCCTCTTCATGGATAACATCAACCACGTCATCGACCATGATCACGCCGATCAAGCGCCCGCCGTCATCGATCACCGGCGCGGAGACCAGATCATGCTGGGAGAAAATATAGGCGACCTCTTCCTGATCCATGGTCACCGGCACGCTAAGAATCTCAGGCTGCATGATTTCATTCATCCGGACCGGGCGCTTGGACCGCAGAATACGGCTCAACGTCACGGTACCGACCGGCCGGTGGCCTGGATCGACAATGAAGACGTCATAAAAATCATTCGGCAGATCGATGCTGTCGCGTAAAAAATCGATCGTTTCGCCGACCGTCCAGAATGCCGGCACGGCGACAAAGCCCCGCTGCATGAGACGCCCGGCGCTGTCCTCGGGAAAGCTCAAACCTTCGGTCAGCGCGGCGCGGATTGACGGCGGAAGCACCTCCATGACGCTTTGGCGCTTGCCGTCCTCGAGAGTCTCCAGCAGACTCAACGCATCATCGGATTCCAGCATGGAAATTGCCGCCGACAACGTGTTGGTGCCGAGAATTTCGGCCACTTCGTTGCGCACGTTCTCATCGAGTTCGGGCAGAATTTCCGGGTCGAAATCCGGCCTTTGATGCTCGACGAGCCGACGGCGCATTTCCGGACGGAGCTGTTCCAGAAGGTTGGCGATTTCGGCGTAGTGCAAAGGTTCGACGAGGGATTCCACCGCGTCTTCATTGCCGTCATCGAGCGCCTGGGCAATGGTCCGGGCCAGGTCGGGATTGAGACCAAGAAGATCCTCGGCCTGTATCGGCGGCTCGGTCGAGTCAGTGGAAGATTTGGGCTCGGTTTCAGCCATCCTTAGCGTCCTCTTATTTAAGCGGAGCGCCCTAAATTGTGCGCGGCGCGCTGGGGAAACCGAACATCATTACCGATAAATTGGGCCACGCCGAATCTCGGCGGGCCGGAATAAATGGTGCGGTCGAGAAGACTCGAACTTCCACGGGATTTCTCCCACAGCGACCTCAACGCTGCGCGTCTACCAATTCCGCCACGACCGCAAAATCTATGGACTTATATCAAAGGTGCTTGTTACTACATTGTACGCCTTCGCCCACACGTGATGCGGGGGATACCAAAATGACGGGGATACCGCAAGGGTTCGTATCGGAACAAAGCATGAATGAGACGATTGAGTGGCGCATCGCGGACCAGTTCGTCGCCTATGACGACGCAGTGGCCCAAATGGAACGCAGGGTGGCCGATATGCGGTCGGGCGCGGCGCCCGAACTGATCTGGCTGGTCGAACATCCACCGCTTTATACGGCGGGCAGTTCGGCCCGGCGCGAGGGCCTGCTGGACCCGGACCGTTTTCCGGTTCATGCCGCCGGGCGCGGCGGTGAATATACCTATCACGGGCCGGGGCAACGGGTCGCATACGTGATGCTCGACCTCAACCGCCGCGGCCGGGACGTGCGCCGGTTCGTCCGGCATCTGGAACAATGGCTGATCGAAACCCTTGCAGCCTTCAATGTGACCGGCGAACGCCGGGACGGACGCGTCGGCATCTGGGTCGACCACCAGGGGCGGGAGAGCAAAATCGCCGCGATCGGCGTGCGGTTGAGACACTGGATCAGCTTTCACGGCGTTTCCCTGAACGTCGCGCCCGACCTGTCCCATTACGCCGGCATCGTGCCCTGCGGCATCAGCGACCACGGCGTCACCTCGCTCACCGATCTCGGCATTCCGGCCACCATGGATCAGGTCGATAGCGCGTTAAAGGAAGCGTTTTATCGAGTGTTTGACGCCCGGAACATTATTCGGCCGGAAGCACCTTGAAGCCCGGAACGGGATTACCCGATTCCGGAACAACACGGACCTTATCGACCCGGGCCGCGGGCGGGCCTTTGTGACATTCCGCGATCATCTGGTCCACCATCGCATCGTCGCCGGAAAACTGCGCCTCGACGGCGCCGTCGCGCCGGTTCCGCACCCAGCCGTTCACCCCGATCGCGGTCGCCTGTTTTTGGGTCCAGGCGCGAAACCAAACGCCCTGAACCCGCCCGATGATCCGCACGCGCACGGTCTTCATCCGAGTTCCCGCGACAGGGCAAGAAACTCAGCCGCCCAGGCAATATCGCGTTTCAAGGCGGCGCGGCGCTCGGTTGAGTCTTCATCTTCGCCCCACAGTTCAATCTGAAAACTTTCATCGATCAGTGAAAATTCCCACGCCGCCGCGCCGTCGATCCGTCCATGGCCGAGCGCGAGACCCAGCACCACCGACCCGCAGGCCGCGGTTGCGGCATGCAAGCCGGTCAGCGGGAAATCCTCGAACGCCTCAATCGCGCCGCGCAGAGCCGACAGGCAGGATTCGGATTGCGCAACGGGCAGCAGGCTGTCGGTCACGGCGAGATCGGCCTGAAATTCATCCGCCACCCAATCGACCAGGGGCTGCCAGGCCGCGTTTTGACGCGCCGCCAGGTCATCGGGGTCCGACGCCCGGTAGCACACCAGGTCGGTCGCCGTGAAACGTGCGATTTCGCCAATCGTGTGATCCCGGTTGAGCCGCACGGTGTCGAGCGCGCTGTTTGCGAGCCGGGTCAACCCCATGGAGGCCGAAACGACGGTTTCGGTCTGTTCGCGCCATTCGGCGGCAATCGCCTCGCCGAGCGCCCTGGTCGGCAAAATCAGAAGGTTCTTTGCCGGCGTGCGGACCGGACGCCCATCCAGCAAAACCTGAAATTCGCCCGCGTCCCCGCCGATCTCAACGTCGCGGTAAAACCGTTTCATGTGCCGGTCAGGCTATCCAGAATCGACGGCAATTCATGGAATGCCTCGACCACATGGTGGGCGCCGGCCCCATGCAATTCCTCGACTTCGTGGACTCCCCAGCTGACCCCGACGGAACCCGTCCCGGCATTGACCGCCATCAGGATATCGAATGTCGTGTCGCCGATCATGACCGTATTGCCGCGCTCGACCCCGAGATCGTTCATCGCTTCGATCAGCAGATGGGGGTTGGGTTTTCCCGGCCCCATATCGGCGGTTTTATGGGTCAGGAAACGATCCTTGAGATTATGCTTTTCCAGCAATTCCTGCAGCCGTCCGCCCGACCGGCTGGTGACCAGCCCGAGCAGATATCCCTGCTCTTCCAGCACATCGAGGATTTCGAGCGCGCCGTCGAACGCGTTTTCCTGAACCGGGGGGCGGGTCTTCTTGCCGATGCGCACGTCTTCGTAATAGGCGCGGATCCTGGCAAATTCGGTTTCCCCCGCGCCGGGCAGCAGGATGCGGACGCTTGCTTCCCACGGCAGCCCGATGATGCGCCGCGCGTGTTCCGGGTCGATTTCAGGGAACCCGCAATCGGACCAGCAGGCAAGCACGTTGGCGACGATCGAGCCGGCGGAATCAATCAGGGTGCCATCGAGATCGAAGGCGGCGAAACGAAGCGGCATTGTCAGACTTTCAGTTGGGCAAAGGCATTGATTTTTGCGTCGGGGTCGAATTCAAAAAACCGCCAGACGGATTTCATGCTGTCGGGCAAGGGCGCGGCGACATGCAGCTTCGCCCGGTTGGGCAGGGGAATTTCAATCTCCCTGGCATGCAGCATCAGCGATTTTCCGCCGGGCACGCCGTTGATGAAGGCCTCCTTGGCGCCGTATTTGCCATCCCCGAGGATCGGCGTCCCCATGGCGGCGCAATGCACCCTGAGCTGGTGGGTGCGCCCGGTAATGGGCCGGAGCGCGATCCAAGCCGCGCGACGGCTGGCTTCCTCCACCACGCTGTAATAGGTCACCGCGCGCTTGGCGCCGGGGCCATCGACCAGCATGCGTTCATCGGGGGACGAGCCGGTCGCGCCCTTGCCGATGGCGAGATCGACGCGCCCCCGGGCGGGGTGCGGCAGCCCGACTGTGATCGCCCAATAGGTTTTCTTGGCTTCCTTGGTGCGGAAAATTTCAGCCAGTTTGGCGGCCGCGCCGGGGCTCCGGCCCAGCAGCAGGACGCCGCTGGTGTCCTTGTCGAGCCGGTGCACCAGCCTGGGACGGTCCGGCAGGCCGAACCGCAGCGCGTCGAGCATGCCGTCGAGACGACGCTTGACGCCCGACCCGCCCTGTACCGCCAGGCCGGGCGGTTTGTTGATGGCGATCACCTGATCGTCCATATGCAGGATCGCGTCTTTCAGCCAGGCGGTCTCGCGCTCATCGAGTGGGGGCCGGGGGCGCGGCAGGGCCGGCGGCGGCGCGCCCATCGGCGGGACCCGGATATTCTGGCCGACGATCAAACGCGTCGAGCTTTTGGCGCGCTTGCCGTCGACGCGCACTTGCCCGGTGCGCAGCATTTTTTCCAGCCTTCCATGGCTGAGGTCGGGAAAATGCCGCCGGAACCAGCGGTCGAGGCGGATGTTTTCATCGTCGGCGATAACGGGAAGAGTCTGGACCTGCGTCATGCCGACACCGCGCGCATCAGTCGCAGCCCGAGATACAACCCGCCGATGGCCAGTGCCACCGACCCAATAGCGTATAAGGCCGCCAGATCGAAGCGGCCGCGCTCGAACAGCAATACCGCTTCCATGGAAAAGGCCGAAAACGTGGTGAATCCACCCAACACGCCGATCACGAGAAATGCCCGCATTTCCTCACTCGGCGACCAGGCCAGGGCGGATATTTCAATCAGGACGCCGAGCAGGAAGGATCCGATCAAATTCACCGCCATGTTCCCGACCGGCAAGGGGCCGCCGAACAGACCGCCGATCCATCCGCCGATCAGATAGCGCGACACGGCGCCGAGCGCGCCACCCGCCGCGATGGAAAACAGCATCGTCATCACCTGGCCTGCTTGGGTATTCGATCAATCGTCATCCACGCCGCTTTCATCTGGTGTTCCCCGGCGTAATTTGCTCCAATAGGCGAGCCGCTTTGCGATTTCGCGCTCGAACCCGCGTTCGGCCGGCCGATAGAATTCTTGCCGACCCATGGATTCGGGAAAATAATCCTGGCTGGAGAATCCTTCTTCCGTGCCGTGATCATAGACATAGTCCTTGCCGTAGCCGAGGTCCTTCATCAACCCGGTCGGCGCATTGAGGATGTGCTTTGGCGGCATCAGGGACCCCGAACCGGCGGCGCTTTCCCAGGCCGCGGCGAGCGCGCGATAGGCGGCGTTGGATTTGGGCGCGGTGGCCAGATAAATCACGCATTGGGCCAGTGCCAGTTCGCCTTCCGGCGACCCGAGACGCTCATAGGCCTCCCACGCCGCAAGGCTTTGCACCAGGGCCTGAGGGTCGGCGAGGCCGATATCCTCGGAAGCGAAACGGGTCAGGCGGCGCGCAATATAGCGCGGCTCCTCGCCGCCCGCCAGCATGCGAGCAAACCAGTACAGCGCCGCATCCGTATCCGAGCCGCGCAGAGATTTGTGCAGCGCGCTGATCAGATTGAAATGGCCATCCTGCGATTTGTCGTAGACCGGCGCGCGGCGCTGGATCGCGGCAGTAAGCGCGCCGGTGTCGAGCACCGGTTCCGCCGGCAGCGCCAAAAGTTCTTCCGCCATATTCAGGATATAGCGCCCGTCGCCATCGGCCATCGCTCGTAGGCTGACACGGGCATTGTCGTCGATCGGCAATTTCCGGTCCGCCGCGTCTTCGGCGCGCGCCAAAAGGCTTTCCAGGGCCGCATCGTCGAGCCGGGCCAACACAAAGACCTGACAGCGCGACAGCAGGGCGGCGTTCAGTTCAAAGGACGGATTTTCCGTGGTGGCGCCGACCAGCGTGATCGTGCCGTCTTCCACATAGGGCAGAAATCCATCCTGCTGGGCGCGGTTAAAACGGTGAATTTCATCAATGAACAGCAGGGTCCCCTGCCCGGCTTCGCGGCGGCCGCGCGCGGCAGCGAAAATCTTGCGCAAATCCGCGACGCCGGAGAATACCGCCGAAAGGGATTCGAAATGGAGATCGGTTTCCGCCGCCAAAAGCCTCGCAATCGTGGTCTTTCCAACGCCCGGCGGGCCCCACAGGATCATTGAGGCGATCCGGCGCGCGGCCACCATCCGCCCGACGGGACCGTCTTCGGACAGGACATGGTCCTGGCCGAGGACCTCCGACAGGGCAACGGGCCGCAACTGATCGGCGAGCGGCCGGGGCGCATCGGCTTCAAACAGCGACGGGGTGGGCTGCCGGCTCATCCGTTTCAGGATTCGACGGCGAAGGACAGGGTGCGTCCATCACGGCGCAAAGACACCCGCCAAACCCGCGGCGGACGCGCCAGAATGGTCTTAAATTTTTTTACCCGGTCGATTTTCGCGCCGTTGACGGTAAGAATGACGTCGCCTGGCCGCAATCCGATACGATGGGCAGGGCTGCGCGGCCGCAATTCCAAAATCATGACGCCGGTCATCATGGTATCGATTGAAAGTTCCTCGGCCAGCGCCGGCGACAGATTGGCGATCACCGAACCGGAAAACGGATGCCGCCCCTTGAGCCGGGAAATATTTCGCGGCGGGATATTGGGCGCCGTGATCAGATCAAGCGTCAGAGTTCGTTTCTCGCCGCCCCGCAAAATTTTCAGCCGCGCCGTGCCGCCGAGCTTTAATGTCCCGATGCGGAAATTCAGGGCGGCTTTCTCGGCGATTTCCCGGCCATTGACCGCCAGGATCACGTCGCCCACAAGCAACCCGGCGCGATCGGCGGGGCCATTGGGATAAACCGCGCCGATGATCACGCCGGTCGGCCGCGCCAGCCCGACCGAGGCGGCGAGATCGGTGGTCATATCCTGCATGG
Source organism: Pseudomonadota bacterium (assembly GCA_036339495.1). Taxonomy (GTDB): domain Bacteria; phylum Pseudomonadota; class Alphaproteobacteria; order MPNO01; family MPNO01; genus CALGIA01. The sequence continues at coordinate 20,106 of JAYZAW010000318.1, forward strand.
ATGCGCCGAACCACGGCCGTTCTATCTTGCCGCCGTTTTCGGCGCTGCGCACCACGGTCGCCACCATGTTGGTCGGTATGGCGAAGCCGATGCCGACCGAGCCGCCGCTGCGCGAATAAATAGCGGTATTGATGCCGACCAGCCGGCCGTCCATGGTGATCAGCGCGCCGCCGGAATTGCCGGGATTGATCGCCGCGTCGGTCTGAATGAAAAAATTGAAATCGGACACGCCGCCGGCGCTGCGCGCCAATGCCGAAATGATGCCGCTGGTCACGGTCTGGCCGACGCCGAACGGATTGCCGATGGCCAGCACCAGATCGCCCACTTCGAGATCATCTGAATCCCGCATCTCGAGAACCGGAAGCTTTTCCGACCCGGGATAGATGCGCAGAATAGCGAGATCGGTGCGTTCTTCATCACTTACCACGATGGCGTCGAATTCCCGGCGGTCCGACAGCACCACTGTGATTTCGTCGGCCTTGTTGATGACGTGATGGTTGGTGACGATGAGCCCATTGGATCGGACAATTACGCCGGACCCGAGTGAATTTTCGACTTTTTTGCGCGACCGGCCCATGGAAAAATTATCGCCGAAGAATCGCTTGAAAAAAGGATCATTCTGAAACGGTGAAAATGAACGGCTCTGAACGACGCGCTTGGTATAGATATTGACCACGGCGGGCGCGGCGCGCTTGACCAGCGGCGCATAAGACAGCTGTATTTCATTTCGCGACGCGGGAATTCGCGCGCCGTCGCCCGATTGCGCCGGAACCGGCGTTGAAACCGCAAGAAAACCCAGCGTAATCAGCAAGGATATAAATTTCAAACCGGGCCTCCCCCGCACAAAACGAAAAGAGGCAGCGCTGACAAAATCAGCGCCGCCCCGATGTCCCCACGAAAGCAAACAATTTCAGGAAGCGCCGACCTCTTCCGCTTCTGCCATGGCCATTTCCTGAACCGGGCCGGAATCCTGGCCCTTGGCGTCCGGGTCACGGTCGATCAATTCAATGACCGCCATCGGCGCATTATCGCCATAGCGGAATCCGGCGCGGATAACGCGGGTATATCCGCCGGGCCGGTCGGAATAGCGGTCGGCCAGGGTGGTAAACAGCTTGTCCGCCAATTTCGCGTCGCCGCCGAGTTTTGTAATGGCCTGACGGCGAGCATGAAGATCGGTCGGCCCGCGCTTGCCGAGCGTGATCAGCCGGTCCACCACGGGGCGAAGTTCCTTCGCCTTGGGCAGCGTTGTCTTGATCTGTTCATGTTTCACCAACGCGGCGGCCATGTTGATAAACATCGCCTTGCGGTGCGAACTGGTCCGGTTCAATTTCCGGCCGCTGAGGCGGTGACGCATGATCTTTCTCCCTGGCGGTTCCCGAAAGCCCTGTTTCTAATAGGGCTCTTCAAGGCGTTTCGCCATTTCCTCTATGTTTTCCGGCGGCCAATCGGGAACCTCCATTCCGAGATGGAGCCCCATGGTCTGTAAAACTTCCTTGATTTCGTTCAGCGATTTGCGGCCGAAATTAGGCGTCCGCAGCATTTCCTGTTCGGTCTTTTGAACCAGGTCGCCGATATAGATGATGTTGTCGTTCTTCAGACAGTTCGCCGAGCGGACGGAAAGCTCTAGCTCATCGACCTTGCGCAACAAATTCTTGTTGAACACGGGTTCGTTGGCGAGAATTTCCTCGGTAACCGCGCTGGGCTCCTCGAAATTGACGAAGAGTTGCAACTGGTCCTGCAAAATCCGGGCCGCAAGCGCGATCGCGTCTTCCGGCGACACGACACCGTTGGTTTCGACATCGAGCGACAGCTTGTCGTAATCGGTGACCTGTCCGACGCGTGAATTCTCGACCCGGAAAGCGACCTTGCGCACCGGGCTGAACACGGAATCGACCGGGATCAGACCGATCGGGGAATCCTCGGCGCGGTTTTGTGCGGCGGGGATGTAGCCCTTGCCGTTTTCCACGGTCAATTCCATGCTGATTTTCGCCCCGTCATCGAGGGTGCAAATAACGACATCGGGGCTGACCACATCAATTCCATGGCCGGTATCAATCATTCCAGCGGTGATTTCGCCCGGGCCGGTACCGCTGAGCATCATCCGTTTGGGGCCATCGCCATGCATGCGCAGAGAGAGCGACTTGATATTGAGTACGATGTCGGTGACGTCTTCCCGCACACCCGGAATGGACGAAAATTCATGCAACACCCCGTCGATTTGAATCGCCGTGACGGCGGCGCCCTGGAGGGACGACAGCAAGATACGCCGAACCGCATTGCCCAGCGTAATGCCGAATCCGCGCTCAAGCGGTTCGGCCACGATAGTCGCCGTGCGCACGGCTTCCACACCCGGCACAATGTCGAGCTTGTTGGGTTTAATCAGTTCCTGCCAGTTTTTCTGGATAACATTCATTATCTATTTCCTCGCGGAATCGCCCGGATGCGATAATCCAATAACAGTGATCCTCTGGGCCGGCGCCCGGGGTCGGCGATAGCCTTAAACGCGGCGGCGTTTGCGTGGGCGACAGCCATTATGGGGGATCGGCGTCACGTCCCGTATGGACGTCACCGTAAACCCGACGGCCTGAAGCGCCCGCAACGCGGATTCGCGTCCGGAGCCCGGCCCCTTGACTTCGACTTCGAGTGTTTTCATGCCGTGATCCATGGCCTTCTTGCCGGCGTCTTCGCCCGCGACCTGGGCCGCATAGGGCGTTGACTTCCGCGAGCCCTTGAACCCTTGCGAGCCCGCGCTGGACCATGCGATCGCGTTGCCCTGGGCATCGGTGATCGTGATCATGGTATTGTTGAATGTCGCGTTCACATGGGCGACGCCCGAAGTGATGTTCTTGCGCTCGCGACGCCTTACCTTTGGAGTTGCGCTCCTGGCCATCCGTAACCTCTTATTTCTAGATCGCTGTTTTTTTCCGGGCGACGGCGCGTCCGCGTCCTTTGCGGGTCCGCGCGTTGGTGTGCGTCCGCTGCCCGCGAACCGGCAAACCACGCCGATGCCGCATGCCGCGATAGCAGCCCAAATCCATCAGACGCTTGATGTTCATCGCCGTTTCGCGTCTCAGATCGCCTTCGATCTGAAAGTCGCGGTCGATGATTTCACGAATTCGCCCCAGCTCATCATCGCCGAGATCGTTCGCTCGCATTTCCCTGGCAACCGAAGCCCTGTCGCAAATATTAACCGCGCTTGTCCGGCCGACGCCGAATATGTAGGTCAGGGCGATTGAAATCGGCTTATTGGGTAGGTTAACGCCTGCTATCCGCGCCAAACCGATACCTCCTTGGTATTCATTAAAGAATTAGCCCGGTTTCGCCTTATTTTCAGCTGTAGTCCGGGCTGCGGGATTATAAGAATTAACATCGCAGTGTCAACCGGTTAGACTTTTTTCAGCATGATTTCGATCACTTCTTCGACCTGCTTGGTGACATCTTCGATCGAGGCCATGCCATCGACTGTGTAAAGCAAGCTTTTGTCGCGGTAATAGGGCAGTATCGGCGATGTCTGGGCATGATAGGTGACCAGCCGCTCCGCCACGGTTTCAGCCGTATCATCCTTGCGCCGGGTGAATTCCTCGCCGCCGCATTCGTCGCAAACGCCTTCCTTGGCGGGAAGACGGAATGTGTCGTTATATCCGGCGCCGCATTTGGCGCAGCTGAACCGCCCGGAAATACGACGAACCAACGCGCCGTCGTCTACCCGCACCTCAATCGCGCCGCTCATCGCCTTGTTTTGGCCCGCCAGCATTTCGTCGAGGGCCTCGGCCTGCGCCTTGGTGCGCGGGAATCCATCCAGAATGAACCCGCCGGTGCAGTCGTCGGCGGCGATACGTTCGGCGATCATCTGAATCATGATGTCGTCGGGCACCAATTTCCCGGCATTGATCAGTTTTTCGGCCGATTTCCCTAGCTCGCTTCCGTCAGCCACGGCCGCGCGCAGCATATCGCCGGTCGAGAGCTGGATCAGGCCGTATTTAGTCTCAATATGGTGCGCCTGGGTTCCTTTTCCGGAACCCGGCGGCCCAAGGAGGATCAGGTTCATCCGCGCCGGCCCCGCAGATTTGATTTCTTGATCAGTCCTTCATATTGATGGGCCAACAGATGGGATTGGATCTGCGCCACCGTATCCATGGTCACCGAAACCACAATCAGCAGGCTGGTTCCGCCGAAGTAAAACGGCACCGCGTATGACGAAATCAGGATTTCCGGCATGATACTGACGATTGCCAGATAAGCGGCGCCAATACAGGTCAGGCGGGTCAGAAT
>JAYZAW010000319.1:0-3893 GCA_036339495.1 Pseudomonadota bacterium
CAGCCATTTCGGGAGTCTCGGCAAGCAAGACAAGGGCGCGATTGAACTAATCGATGGCTTCGTTATTTGCGAAACGTTCCGCGGCGGCGCGGCCCGCGCGTGTCCACCAGTCGACCCCCTGCTCAGTGTCGCTGGCCTCGGTGTAATGATGGGCAATAATTTCAGACGCCGTCTCTAACTGATCGGAAATTCGCTCTCCAACACCCCGGCGACACGGGCGTGGAATTCCCCGCGCCGGTCCCGCAGCAGGGAATTGTAGGCCGTGTCCTGAATAAGTGCGTGCTTAAAGGTATAGGTGGCGTCAGGCGGTTGACCGCGACGACTCACAAGTTCCGAGGCCGTCAGGTCTTCAAGAATTCCGTGAAGCTCTATTTCATCGATGTCGGTAACATGCGCAAGCAGGCTGTATCCAAACGTTCGCCCGATAACCGCGCCGATTTGTGCGATCTCGCGCGCTTCGCCCAACCGGTCGAGACGCGCTTCCAGCGCATCCTGCAATGTTGCGGGGATGGCCATGGTTCGAGGGTCGATAGTCCTCTCATCGACCGACGTCACGCCCGATTCGATGATGGCCGTCGTCAACTCCTCCACAAACAGCGGTACGCTGTCGGTAACGCATTGTTGCATCGATCGATAGGAACGGCGTGAAGATCGGGGCAATGTCCTCGGGCGCCTGACCGGAGATACGTATCCATGCTTCCAGCTTTTCGAGCATTTCTTCGTTGCTGTCCCGGGGCGTCAGGTTGATCGCGATCGCGGCCTGCTCGACGAAGGGAAACAGGGCGCTGCGGGCGTGATTGGGCGAGCATTGCCAGGCCCGGGTATAGCCGCCCGCGGCGGAGACATGGGCCCGAATTTCATGAACCAGGCGCGACTGGCCGATCCCCGGCTCTCCCGATATCAGCACCACCCGGCCGTCGCCGGAAACGGCCTGGTCCCATCGGCGGCGCAGAACCGCCATCTCCTCTTCCCGCCCAACCAGTTCGGTGAGCCTCGCGCCATGGGTCGCCTGGAAGCGGTTCTCGCTCCGTTGCAAGCGCGCGACCGTCCAGGCCTGCATCGGATCCGTAAAGCCCTTGAGGGTCAGCAGAGGAAGCGCTTCCGTCTCGAACAGTGCGCCGGCCAGCATATGGGCCATTTCGCCGATCACGACCGTGCCGGGCGGGGCGGCGTCCTGAAGCCGCGCCGCCAGATTTGGGGTCTCGCCGGTGATCGCCGCTTCCCGCGATACGCCTTCGCCGACAATATCGCCGATAATGACGCCACCCGTCGCAATCCCGATCCGCGCCGCCAGCGCGTCGTCATTCGGGCCCCGCAATACGCTGACCGCCTCGACCAGCCCGAGCCCGGCATGGATTGCGCGCTCGGCGTCGTTCCGAAGGATTGCGGATAGCCGAAATAGACCAGCACCCCGTCGCCCATGAAATTCGCGACAAATCCCTCGTACTGCGTCACGACTTCGGCGCAAGCGTCCTGATAGGCGCGGATGATCTCGCGCAGATCCTCAGGGTCGAGCCGACCAGATCGCAGAACAGCACCGTGAGTTGGCGGAGCTCGGCGTCGGCCGCGTGGGATTCTCCGTCCGGCCGCGCCGAGGAAGCTATTTGGGCTGGCGGTTCGTTGGCCGACAGAGACTTGACGGCGGCCTGAAGTTTTCTGCGCGGCCCGAGTGGAATATCGAGTTCCCAGAGGTCGTCCTCCGTCAAATACGGCAGGTGATCGAGTTCGACCGAGTTCTCGGCAAATATTGGCGCGTATTGGCGCGTATTGGCCGAGGCCCAAGTCTTCGAGCCATTGAAAGATGTCGTCCGCCACAGCGCCACCAAAATCTATAAATTCTCGGCGAAATTCTATTGGGTGCTGCTACTGAAGTCCAACCGGTTAATCGGCCGGCTCGAGTATCCCTCGGATTGGGGCATAGCTGCGGCGGTGATGGGGGGTGACGCCCAGCTGCGCCAACCCAGCGCGGTGTTCCGGGGTGCCGTAGCCTGCGTTGCGTTCCCAGCCGAAACCCGGATAGCGCGCGCCCAGCGATGCCATGACGCGGTCGCGCGTGACTTTGGCGATGATCGAGGCGGCAGCGATCGACAGGCTTTTGCTGTCGCCCTTGACGATGGCTTGGGCCGCGCATGGCAGATCGGGCAGCCGGTTGCCGTCGACCAGGGCGGTGTCCGGCGGCGCGCCCAGCGCGGCCAGCGCGCGGGCCATGGCCAGGAAGGTCGCCTTCAGGATATTGACGCGGTCAATCTCATCCACGCTGGCCGCGCCGATGCCGATCCGGGCGCAGGATTCCAGCGCCGCCGCCAGTTCGACCCGCTTGGCGGGCCGCAGGACTTTGGAATCGTAGATCTGTTCGGCAAGTTCGTGCGGCATCGTGCTCTGATCGATAATCACGGCCGCCGCCACCACCGGCCCGGCCCAGGGGCCGCGCCCGGCCTCGTCGATCCCGGCGACCAGCCCGCCGGCGTCGCGCTCAAGGGTCAGATCAGCTATTGGGGTTCTCCGTGCCGTCTTGCCAGATCGCCGAACCGTGCGGCGCGCACGCCGGCCCCGATGGCGGCGATGGTGTCGGCGGTGTCCGGTTCGGGCGTCCCGGCATCGTCATCAATCGGCGGATCTTCGTCGTCATTGGCGGGAAGTGGGGTCGCCGCCGGAGCGGAATTCAGCTGACGTTTGACCGCCAGCTCGTCGGCAATGGCCCGGAACTCGCCATGCCGGACATGATCCATATGGCGGCACAAGGCCGCCAAACCGTCGCCGAACGCCGTTGCGGAAATCTCGCCCAGTGACAGATCCGCGCCGTCGGCGATGCCACGCACGCGGCGCGCGGCTACCATCCAAAGTGGGCTCAGGATGAGTCCCAGGCCAATGACCGCCACGACCAGTTTGAATTCGGCCGGACCCACGGCGCCGAAAACAACCGCCGCACCGGCGAGGATGATGGAAAATTCGCCGGGCTGGGACAGGGACAGCCCGGCCAGCCCGGCATCGCGCCAGCTTTGACCAAGGGCCCGCAATGTCTCGGCATTGGCCGCAATCCCGACCAGTGCGATCAGCAACAGCAGGAACAATACCGCGCCCGGATTATCGGCGATGAACCCGAGATCGGTCAGCAGCCCGATCGACAGAAAAACCGCCATGACCAGGATGTTTTGCAGCTGGCGGAACGGTGTCATCATCCGTTTGCGTTGGTTGCTTCGGCCGATGATCAATCCCGCCAGAAACGCGCCGAACGGCGCCGACAGGCCGAGAAACCCAAAGATTCCGGCGGCGGCAAGGCAATAGGCCAGTGCGGTCATGGGCGCAAGGTCGGGTCCGCCCGTGACGCCCCGGACGACCGGCAAGTCGATGGGTTTGCCCCGGCCCAGGAATATCACCAGCATGGCGAGAAGCGCCGCCGCAATGACGATCTTGCCGATCAGCTCCGCGCCCATGGCATTTGCGCCCAGATGATCGACGACCAGCAGCATGGGGAGGAAGGCCAGCGACTGGGCGATCAAAATGCCCGTCGTGATGCGCCCGACCCGGCCTTTCGCCGCGCCGGACTGATGCAGCATCGCCGTCGCGACCGCGGCGCTCGACAGCCCCGCCGTCAGGCCGAGCAGGATGGCCAGCGTCGGCGACAGCCCAAGCAGCCAAGCGCCGGCGAACATCACCGTCAGGCTGATCGCGGTCTGCAATGCAACGGCGGCGATGGCGGTCTTCCAGGTTGCGAGGAAGGCGCGCAACGAAAGCTGGGCGCCGATCATGAACAGCAGCAGCGCGATACCGGTTTCAGCCAACAGACCGATTTGCAGGTCGTTTCCGACCGCGCCCAGCGCACCGGGCCCTAAAATGAGTCCGGCCAGCACGTATCCGGCCATCGGCGGCTGCCGCAACCGCATCAAGGCCGC
>JAYZAW010000320.1:0-7767 GCA_036339495.1 Pseudomonadota bacterium
GATCGTCGCGGCGACCGGCGGTCTCGTGGTCAACCAGAGTCCATCGCGCGCGCGGGCTGAGATCAGAACCACCGACCCAGCCCTTGTCAACCAGGTCATCGACCGGGAAGCCGCCCGCTATGTGACCGACAATGGCGGCAATTTCCGCATCGAAACGACGCTCGCGAAAAAAGGCCTGACCGTAACGGTGTTCGGAAAATCGACCCATTCGGCGCGCCCAAGCCGGGCGTGAACCCGGTCTCAAGGCTGTTCAACTTCATCCATGAAGCCAGGAGCTTGATCCCGTTCAAACGCAACCATTTCACCGATGCGGCGTCCTACGTGGCCGCGAACTGGGGGCTCGATTATCTCGGCGGCAAGCTGGGGATCGGGTTCAGTGATCCCTTCATGGGCGCGCTCACCGCGCCGGTGACCTACGTCAAGGTCAAGCAAGGGGCGCTGCATCTTGCGGTCAACCCGAGGGCGCCGCGCGGCCGCGAACCGGGCCGAATCATCGCGGATATCAGAAGTGGCATTGCAAAATGGCAGGCACGGACTGGCATCCATGCGACATTCGATATCAGCCTCAAGCGCTACATGTACCGCAACCCGAAAGGCCTCTGGATCAAGACCCTGCTGGATATCTTCAGCGGCGTTACCGGGATAAAAGCCAAACCCCGGTCATCGAACGGCTATACCTCGGCGCGCCAGCTGCCAAACGGTGTCCAGTTCGGCCCCGGCATGCCCGGCGAAAAAGGCACCGCCCACCGGGCCAATGAATATAAACGCATGACCAATTTCCTGCGCGACACACAGATCATTACCGAAATGCTGCTGCGGCTGGGGACTCTGGAGCGGATGGAATAGGGCGCGGTGGAATTCGGCGGATATTGACCCCTATCCCGGGTCCGGGCCGTCGACCGGGCCCGGGTCGGTCATGCCCGGACCGAACACTTCACGCCCGCCGAGAAACGTATGATCGACGCGGATATCCTTTAGCTCATCTTCCTCGCAGGTTAGCGGATTGCCGTCGAGGATCACGACATCGCCCAGCTTGCCGACTTCCAGCGTTCCCTTGCGGTATTCCTCCCAAGTCACCAGCGCCCCGGTCTGGCAGATCATCCGCAAGGCTTCCTCACGCGTCAGGTTGCTGTCGCCGAGCCGGCGTCCGGAATCCCCGTCCCAGCGGGCGAGCGCCTCCCACATGGTCCAAAGCATCGAATAGGGGACGTTGTCCGACGACAGCGCCACCGGAACGCCCGCATCGATCAGCGCGCGGACCGGCATGGCGGTATCACCGATTTCCTGCAGATTGAAGCGGTCGCTCGCCATGTACATGAAATTCGGCGTGACCGTGGCGATCACGCCGAGCGCCTTCATGCGCCGGATCTGGTCCGGCGTCGCTTCGATGACGTGGATCATCACCCAGCGCCGGTCGCGGATCGGGACTTGCGCGTCGATCGCCTCATAGGCGCGCAGCACGCGCTCCAGATCGTAGCAGATCAGACAATTGAGCCGGATGCCAAGCCGCGCCGCGCGCACGCCGATCTCGACAAACCGCTCATGCGGCAGCGAATGGTAGAAATGCCCGGCCAGCGCCTCATAGGGATAATCCTCGCCGATGATCGCGGCCGCCTGGTCGTTGGCGACATCGACGCAGATGCCCTCGATCCGGTACATGTCATCGCCATGGCCGCGCCCGGAAAGACGGCTTGACCATTCGTTCAGCACCTCGGCCAGGCGGCGGTCATCGACCGACGCGCCGGGCACGCTGAGCGGCAGATTGACGCGCACCGTTAGGTCGCCGTCCTCATGGACCCGGCGATACGCCTCCAGAATCGCGGGCGTCAGCCCGTGCCCTTCGTAAATACTGGTGGTGCCGGCGGCGGCGTAGGCCGCGGCGCCGAGCCGACAGCCCGCGACCCGGTCCTCGAAGGTGATCCGGGGCGCGCAGCGAAACAGCGTGTACTCGATCACCGGCGCGTAGGATCGGTCGAGAAACACGCCGGTCGGTTCGCCCGAATCATCCTTCACGATCTCGACATTGTACGGGGCCTCGGTATGGCGATCGATCCCGGCGAGCTTCATTGCCGCCGAATTGGCGACGCAGACGAATGGCCGGTGCACCCACCAACCCCACGGCACGCGGATGTAAACCGGATTATCCGGCGAAACCGCATCCAAATCTTGGCGCGTTGGAAAGCGGCCTTCCTCCAATTGGTCGGGCCGGCTGATATAGCTCAGCTTGGGCGTTCCCATCGGCATAAAGATGACCCATTCGTTCTTCGGTGTCCGCGCGACGGCGCTCGCGACCGCGTCGGCGATGGCGGCGACCGAATGCCGCCCGGCGAGCGAATAACCGCTGCGCGATTTGAGCCCCTCGCGGTCCATATGGGCGTGGGTATCGAAAAACCCCGGGCAGGCCGTCCGTCCATCAAGGTCGATCACCCGGCTGGTCCGTCCCCTGTCCGCAAGCAGCTCGGCGGAACTTCCAACCGCGCTTATCAGCCCGCCGGTCACCGCCACGGCGTCGGCAACCCGCGAGCCGCCGTCCAGCGTGATGACCGGACCGTTATGGAGAATAAGATCGTGCTCGGGCATGATTCAGCCTTTTGGCAGTTTAAGGTCTTCCAGCGGGGGCAGACCGTATGAGTCCCAATCGTCGGCCACAGCACGCATCTTGTCGAGAGGCGGCAGCGAGATGTCGGGATAATCCCATTTCCGGGTCGCGTCGATGATCACCTTGGCCGAGGTTTCGGCGCCGGGGATATCATCGGGGCCGAGCGATGACGGGTCGAGTTCCACGGACGCGGTGCCCTCGATCACCCGCATGTCCTTGTCCGGCCGCACGCGCCAGCACATCACCCAGTCGCGCATGAAGGCATCCTCGATATCGATATCGTCGTCGGTGACCACGATCCATTTGAAATAGCTCATCCCCATATAGCCCAGCGTGCCGAACGCGGCCTGATCGACATGGCCGGCATACATTTTCTTCATGGAAATCCACAGCGCCGCGGTGCAGCCGCCGGCTTCCAGCGCATGCACGTCGCTGATTCCGGGAATGTTGAGATCGTGGGTCAGATGCTTTTTCAGCCCGGCTTCGAGTAGCGCGCGTTTGATCATGCTGGATTCGCTGGGCGGGAACTGGCTGATGATCCCCATCATGATGGGGTCCTTGCGGTGGGTGATGCAATTGACCTTGAACACCGGCCCGTCGCGCCCGCCCGCCATATAGCCGGTGAATTCGCCGAACGGGCCTTCCGGTTCCGATCCATCGGTCAGCACCTCGCCCTCGATCACGATCTCGGCCGACGCCGGAACTTCCAGATCGAGGGTTTCGCATTTCACCAGTTCAACCGCCTCGCCCCTGATGCCGCCGGCGACGGCCAGCTCGTCCGGCCCATAGCGCGACGGCGCAACGAGATACTGCACCGGGTCGGCGCCGATGAAGATCGCCGCCGGCATGTTTTGACCCAGGCGCCGGTATTTTTCGAAATGTATCGCGCCGCCCCGGTCGGGCGCGCCGAACAGAATGCCGGTGGTGTTCCTGCTTTTTATCTGGCAGCGCCGGATGCCGATATTGCGCCGGCCGTTATCCGGGTCCTTGGTCACCCAGAGCGGCGTGAGATACGGCCCGGCGTCCTTTTCCGCCGTCCAGACCGGGATCGGCAAGGCGTTGAGGTCCACATCGTCGCCCTTGATGATGATTTCCTTGCACGGTCCGGTTTCGACCACCACCGGTTCGATCGGTTTGTTGATGCCGGCAATCACCCGTTCATGGATGGCGCCCATGGTCGGTTCGCACCCGACGGCGGTGGCGATCATGTCGCGCGAGGCCGCGACCACGCCGGCCACCAGACGCCCACCGGGAAAACCCTTGATATTGCTGAACCCGATGCCGTACCGTTTTTCTTCCGGCATGGCCCGGAAGATCATGCGCAGCACCGAGCCGATCTCCCAATCCTTGTCGACTTCCTTGTCCACCCAGCGCAACATGCCGCGCTGTTCCAGCACCTGCAGATAGGGCCGCAAACCGTCATACGCCATTCAATGTTGTCCTTGTTCGTCCAAACTGGGTTGGAGGCTAGATCATTTCAGCTGCGATAGAAACCATCGTCCCGATGGACAGATGCGATCCGCAAACGTAACATTGGGGCGCAAATTCCGGGAGCATGTTGCATTGGCCTTTCGTCCCGCCCCACGAACGCGAGAACCCGCAATCGCCATGCGGAAGCTGGCCGATCCGGCCGGCTGGACGGCGCGGGATCTGGCCGCCGATGACAGATGGATTTATGAGCTTTCCGGTGCGGAGATCGAGGATATTTGCCTGGTGGTCGGCGTGTTCGGCCTGATCGGCTATCTCAGCTACTTCACTCATGAGTATTTCGCCGACGTCACAGGGTGACCGATTGCCTGGATCGTTATGGGCATGGTCATGATCGGCTTGAGCGCATACGCCTTCATACTCGGACAGGGTATTCACGACGCAGGGCGTGGGTCCTAGCCGCCATGGGATCGGTTTTTCCGGTGCGACGCGGCTTGATCTCATCGGACGGGTCGCGTCGCTGCCAAGCGGTTACGGCCTGGTGACATCCCTCCGAATCGATGGCGGCAGGGGAATGTGCGACGAAGATTCCGGCGGGCTTTTACAGCTTAAGTTCCAGCTTAGCCACTTTGCCGGTCGGGCCCTTGGGGAGTTCGTCCTGGATGCGGACCCGGCGCGGATATTTGTAACTCGCCATCCGTTCCCGGCAATATTCGACCACCTCGTCCGGCGCCAGCGCCATGCCGGGCCGCAAGGTGATGAAGGCGGCGATATCCTCGCCCAGATCCCGGTCCGGCACGCCGATCACGGCCGCTTCGGCGATTTTGGGATGGGTTGCCAGCATGGCCTCGATCTCGCCGGCCGACACGGTATAGCCGCCGCGCAGGATCATCTCCTTTTTGCGTCCCACGATGCGCACGAATCCGTCTTCTGAGATTGTCGCGATATCGGCGGTCCTGAACCAGTCGCCGTCGAGTACTTCGGCGGTCTCGTCCGGGCGGTTGAGATATCCCGTGAAACGCGCCGGGGAATTGATCAGCAATTCGCCGCTTTCGCCCGTTGCAACGTCATTGTCGTCATCGTCGACCACGCGCAATTCGATCGACGGCATGGCGCGGCCAATGGATTCCGGAACCTCGCGGTCGTCGGCCGGCGAAAAAGATATGGGCCGGAACATTTCGGTCATGCCGTAACCGCGGATGATACGGGTCCCGGTCAAGGCTTTCCATTCCTGGAACAATTCCCACGGGCAGGGCGCGGCGCCGGACAGCGCATATTTCAGGCTGGAAAAATCGCCGTCCTTGGCGGCGGGTGAATCCACGATGCGCCGGAACAGGGGCGCAACGCCTGGGAAAATAGTGATCTTGCGCCGCGCGATAAGGTCGAGCGCATCTTCCGGCGAAAAACGCGGCAAAAACACCACGCAGGCGCCAGCCAGCAACGGCGCCATCACCGACCCGAAAATGCCCAGCGAATGGGCCAGCGGCAGGGCCGACAGGACAATGTCTTCTTCCGCCAGATTCATCACCGGCGTTTTCCAGGATTCGAGCGCGAAATCCGTTGCCCCGTGGGACAGCAGCACGCCCTTGGCCGCGCCCGTGCTGCCCGACGTATAGAGGATGATCGCAGGATCCTGGGTGGCTGTTTCAACCGTCGCGAAATCAAATTTCGACTGGTCGACTTCCTTGGCGATAAAGGCCGGATCGAGGTCGGCGGTGATTTTGTCCAGTTCCCCGGCCAGCAGCCGTTCGTTCAACGGCGCGACCGCGGCGCCGGCTTTCAACCCGCCCCACAACGCGGTGACAAACGACAGCCGGTTATGGATCTGGATGGCGATCCGGTCGCCACGCCCGATGCCGCGGTTGCCGAGTTTTTGCGCGAACCCGCCGGCGCGCCGCTCCAATGTCCTGAAGTCGATTTCCTCCCCTTCCTGGAGAAGAACCGTCTTGTCGGGCCAACGCCGCGCGCCGGCGTCCAGCAATTGGGCGATATTTGCCGACATTTCCGTTACGACAGGATGTCGTCCACGTCGATCCCATCCCAGATTTCCGACGGATAGGAGTGGCGCGGCGTGAAGTCGGCGAGGCTCGGCTTGGCGGTGGCGTCGAGTCCCCATTTCGACGTGTTGCCGTCATTGCCGGCGGTCGACGGATCGAGATCGGAACCGCGCGTGTTGGAAATGATGGTGATGTCCTTGTCGGGCTGGCAGCGCGTCGCGATCGCCCAGTTGACTTCCCGGTCATTGAAAACATCGACGTCCTGATCCACCACGACAACGCGCTTCATGTAGAGATCGGCCCCGAACACGGCCATGATCGCGTTCTTGGCCTGGCCCAGCAGCCGTTGTTCGATGGACACGAAACAGGTGAACGGGCTGGGCACGCGGATCGCCTTGATCGACGGGATCATGGCGCGCACGGCGCGGTACAGATTGGCCTCCATGGGAACCGTCGACAGCAGCATGTGGTCGAGATGCCCGACCGTGATGTCGTGGAACATGGCGTCTTTGCGATGGGTCACCGCGTTGACCTTGAACACTTCCCGGTCGCGCGCGCCCAGGCTATAGCCGGTAAACTCGCCGAACGGGCCTTCCGCGATGCGGTCGCGCGGCAGGATTTCGCCTTCCAGGATCATTTCCGCCTGGGCCGGCACCAGCACGTCGGACGTTTCGCAACGGACCAATTCAAGGGCCTCGCCGAACAGCCCGCCCATGATTGCGCGCTCATCCTCGTCGATCGAGCCGATCGCGAGACAGCCCAGCGCGATGGCGGGATGGACGCCGACCGCGAAGGCCACTTTCAAGGATTCGCCGCGCGCTTCGGCGATCTGGTAATACTCCCACAGATGCTTGCCGAGCGTGAGGTGGATCGACGTGGTGTCCCTGCCGGTGATCATCAGCCGGTTATAGGCGCAGTTCCAGCTATCCTCGTCGGGGTGCTTGGCGAATGAAATCGCCGCCGTGATATAGGGTCCGCCGTCGCCGCTGTGATGTTCCAGCTGGGGCAGCGCCAGCATGTTGACGGCGTCGCCCTTCATGATCACATCCTTGGCCGGGCCGGTATTAACCTCGCGCGGCGCGATCGGCTCATCCATGCATTTCAGATAGGTTTTGAGCATTTCCTGAGGCGGGCAATTCATCGCCATGGCGAGCCGCTTTCGGCTGGCGTGCAGATTGGTGATGACCGGGAAATTCGTGCCCTTGACGTTTTCAAACAGCATCACCGGGCGTTTGCGCGCCACCTTTTCGACCTTGGCGACCGTCGCGGTTACTTCGTGCGACGGGTCCATTTCGCCGGGAATGGTGACGAAATCATCGGGCAAATCCGCTTTGACGCGATCGAGATATGAACGAAGGTCCTGAGCCATTTTTAGTGCAATCCTCTAGCAGAAATCATTTCGCCACAAGCTATCGGAACGGGCCCAGGGGAACAAGCAGGTGCGGCGACGGGTCAACCCGTGTAGGATTCCGTGCTGATAAAAAGGAGTAGGCTTTAGTGGCGGTGCAATTCGATGTCGTTCTGCGGAACGGGCGCGTCATTGATGGGTCCGGTGGGACATCGGCGCGGGCCGATGTGGCGATAACCGGGGATAAAATCGACGCCATGGATGAACTTCCAGCCGGCTGCGGCGATATCGAGCTCGATATCGCCGGCAAGGCGGTCGCGCCGGGATTTATCGATTCCCACACCCATGACGACCGAGCGCTGCTCAGCATGCCCGAGATGGCGCCGAAGGCGAGC
>JAYZAW010000321.1:0-5028 GCA_036339495.1 Pseudomonadota bacterium
CGGTGCAGAGTTACAATCCAATCAACCGGAAACTACCGTCGCGCAGCGAACATTCCGACACAGCCTAAACAATCAATTCAAATAATTGCATATCGAAATGATCTATAGCGGAAAGAACAGAGTCGCCGGTCGGTCTGCTCGAAGCGCTCATCTTTTCATTCCAGCAGAATGACGTTGCAGTCCCGCGACGGAATTTAGGTCCGATCAGCGAATTCAACTCGGTCTTACACCCCTAATCGTAATCCGGTGCATGGTGCGGCGCTGGGGGAAATAGTCGTTGGCGGCGTAGTGCTGGGTGGGGCGGTTGTCCCAAAAGGCGATGGTGTTTTTCTCCCAGCTCAGCCGGAACTGGTATTCCGGGATGCGCGGCAGGGTGAACAGGAAGTCCAATAGGTTGCGGCTTTCGTCCTCGCGCATGTCCTTGATGGCCAGGGTGAACTGCTCGTTGACGAACAGCACTTTGTCGCCGGTCACCGGGTGGGTGGTGATCACCGGATGGGTCGGGTTGGGATATAGTTCCTCGAACTCGGCGAGCCTGGCGTGACGTTCCTTGACCGGCAGCCCGGCGAAACGGCGGCGGAACGGTTTGAAATCGTGCACCGCCTCGAGCCCCGACAGAAAGCTCCGCATCTTGTCGCTGAGCCCAGCCAGGACGGCGGTCATGTCGGCCCACATGGTATCGCCGCCGACGGTTGGCATTTCGCGGCAGCGCAGGATCGAGCCCATCGGCGGCTCGTCCCGGAAAGTTTCGTCGGAATGCCACATATCGGTTGACAGCACCGGATTATCGGCGTGGTTGTCGAGCTCGATCATTTCCGGCAGGTCGGGCAAATGAGGCACGAAGGGATGCACCGAAACCTCGCCAAACATGCGCCCGAAAGCGAGATGCTGGCCCGACGAGATATCCTGGTCGCGGAACACCAGCACCTTGTGGGTCATCAGGGCGTCGTGCAGGGCCTCGAACCGTGCATGGTTGATATTGCCCGTGAGATCCAACCCGCGAATCTCC
The DNA here is from genome assembly GCA_036339495.1 of Pseudomonadota bacterium. Lineage (GTDB taxonomy): Bacteria > Pseudomonadota > Alphaproteobacteria > MPNO01 > MPNO01 > CALGIA01. Next base: position 1,010 of record JAYZAW010000321.1, read on the forward strand.
GCCCCCAGCATGGCGCCGAGCGGGACCACGTCGATTACATGGGCGCGGCGGTCGCGTGTTTCCGGTTGAACTGTCTGGATCATGGGCTTCTCCCGATTTGTCCACATTCTATGCTGACAAGAATGCGCTGCAAAGCGTCAAACGAGTCGCTTTCGGCGGGTCAAAGGCCATATGTTATTCCGTCCATTGGCCCACACAAAATGAGCATCATGCAGGATAAAATCTCCGTCCGCGGCGCGCGCGAACATAATTTGAAGAATATCGACATCGATCTGCCACGCAATGCGCTGGTGGTGCTGACCGGGCTGTCCGGCTCGGGCAAATCCACGCTGGCGTTCGACACCATCTATGCGGAGGGCCAGCGGCGCTATGTGGAGAGTCTGTCGGCCTATGCGCGCCAGTTTCTCGAGATGATGCAAAAGCCCGATGTGGATTCCATCGAGGGCCTGTCGCCGGCGATTTCCATCGAACAGAAAACCACCTCGCGTAATCCACGCTCCACCGTGGGCACGGTGACGGAGATTTACGATTACATGCGGCTGCTCTATGCCCGCATCGGCATCCCCTACTCGCCGACCACGGGGCTGCCGATCGAAAGCCAGACCGTGACCCAGATGGTCGACCGGATCATGGAACTCCCGGACGGCGCGCGGCTTTATCTGCTGGCCCCGATCGCGCGCGGCCGCAAGGGGGAATACCGCAAGGAATTCGCCGATCTGCAAAAGCGCGGCTTCACGCGGGTCCGGGTCGATGGCGAGATGTATGAAATCGATGCGGTCCCGGCGCTCGACAAAAAGTTCAAACACGATATCGAGGTCGTGGTCGACCGGCTGGTGGTGCGCCCCGATCTCGGCAACCGGGTCGCGGATTCGGTGGAAACTGCCCTGGGTCTTACGGACGGGCTGGCCATCATCGAGGATGCGGATTCGAATGAGCGGATTGTGTTTTCGGCCAAGTTCGCCTGTCCCGTGTCGGGCTTCACCATCGACGAGATCGAACCCAGGCTGTTTTCCTTCAACAACCCGTTCGGCGCCTGCCCCGGCTGCGACGGGCTCGGCACCAAGCTCTATTTCGACCCCGACCTCATCGTACCGGACACAGGCAAGAGCCTACGCGGCGGCGTCATCGTGCCGTGGGCGGATTCGTCATCCAGCTATTACGACCAGACGCTGGATTCCCTGGCCCGTCATTACGAGATTTCGACTCAGACGCCGTTCGAAGAGCTGTCGGAAAATGTGCGAAACGCGATCCTGTACGGTTCCGGCAAGGAACCCGTCGAAATGACCTATGACGACGGCAAGCGCAGCTATTCCGTCAACCGTCCGTTTGAGGGCGTGCTGCCCAATATGGAACGGCGCTATCATGAAACCGATTCGAACTGGGTGCGCGACGATCTCGCCCGCTATCAGAATGTCAGCGCTTGCGAAACCTGCGACGGCGACCGGCTGAAACCGGAGGCGCTCGCGGTCAAGCTCGACGGGCGACATATCAGCCAGATCACTGAAATGTCGATTCTGAGCGTGCGCGACTGGTTCGAACAGCTGCCCGATACCCTGACGCCCAAAGCGAATGAAATCGCCCGGCTGGTCCTCAAGGAAATCAGCGAACGGCTCGGATTCCTGGTCGATGTGGGTCTGGAATATCTCACTTTGTCGCGCGGCTCGGCGACGCTGTCGGGCGGCGAAAGCCAGCGCATCCGCCTCGCGTCGCAGATCGGGTCCGGTCTGACCGGGGTGCTCTATGTGCTGGATGAGCCATCCATCGGGCTGCATCAGCGCGACAATGCGCGGCTGCTGGAAACATTGCGGCGGCTGCGCGATCTCGGCAATACGGTGATCATGGTCGAACATGACGAGGAAGCCATCCGGGCGGCGGATTTTCTGGTCGATCTCGGACCGGGCGCCGGCATTCACGGCGGCAATGTCGTGGCGTCGGGCACGCCGGCCGCCGTGATGCGGTCGAAGAAAAGCCTGACCGCGCGATATCTCACCGGACGTCGCGTGATCGATATCCCCGACCAGCGCCGCATCGGCAAGGGAAAGGGCAAAAACACCCAGCGTATCCAGGTCCGTGGCGCGCGGGCCAATAATCTGCAAAACATCGATGTGGACATCCCGCTCGGCACGTTTACCTGCGTAACCGGGGTATCGGGCTCGGGCAAATCGACCCTGATCATCGAGACGCTATACAAGGCGATGGCGCGTCGGCTGCACGGCGCGCGGGCGCATCCCGGCGACCATGATTCGATCGAAGGGCTGGAATTCATCGACAAGATCGTCGATATCGACCAGTCGCCGATCGGGCGCACGCCGCGCTCCAACCCGGCGACCTATACCGGCGCGTTCACGCCGATCCGGGAATGGTTTGCCGGCCTGCCGGAATCCCAGGCGCGGGGATACAAGCCGGGCCGCTTTTCCTTCAACGTCAAGGGCGGTCGCTGCGAAACCTGCCAGGGCGACGGGCTGATCAAGATCGAAATGCATTTTCTGCCCGATGTCTATGTCCAATGCGATGCCTGCAAGGGCGCGCGCTATAACCGGGAAACCCTTGAAGTTACCTTCAAGGACAAATCCATCGCCGAAATTCTCGAAATGACGGTCGATGAAGGCGCCGAGCTGTTTTCCGCCGTGCCCGTGATCCGCGACAAGCTGGTGATGCTGCAGCGCGTCGGGCTCGGCTATATCCACATCGGCCAGCAGGCGACCACACTGTCGGGCGGCGAGGCCCAGCGGGTCAAGCTGTCCAAGGAGCTGTCTCGGCGATCCACCAGCAAGACCGTCTATATCCTGGACGAGCCGACCACCGGTCTGCATTTCGAGGATGTCCGCAAACTGCTCGAGGTCCTGCATGCGCTGGTCGATCAGGGTAATACCGTGATCGTGATCGAACATAATCTGGAAATTATCAAAACCGCCGACTGGATCATTGATCTGGGACCGGACGGCGGCAACAAGGGCGGCGAGGTCATTGCGGTCGGCGCGCCGGAAGATATTTGCGATATCGATGCCAGCCACACCGCCAGCTTCCTGCGCCCCTATCTGAACGGCCGTTTGCCGCAATCGGGTTCCGCAAAGGCCCGAAAACGGGCCTGATGGGCTCGGTCTCGTCCGCAACGGCAATTGTTATCCCCTTTGGGACGGACAAGGTTGCGCCGGAGCAAATTTCACTGAAGCAAACTGAAGACGGGCAAAAATTCGAATGCCGCCTGCCCCATGTGGTCATAGACCCGACGGCGGGGCTTGCGCTGCGGCTTAATAGCGGCGGATTGGAATTCGGTGAACCGCCGCCATTGCCCGAAATGCCGGCGGTTGCGGACCAACTGAATTATCTGCGGAACCATATTCAGCTGTACTGCACGGTCTGGGATAAATACCCGCGCATGTTTTTGGACAGCTATTTCGCCTTTATCCTTCGACAGGTGATGGACCACGGGCCCGAGCTCATGCGATCGGTGGCGCGCTTCCAGGATCTTTACCGTTTTGATGATTGGGCCTTTTCCGCGCTGCGCCCCCTTCCCCGGGCACATCTACCCGCGCCGGACGCCACGGAAATGCCGGGACGCGACGCAGCCGAAATGATCCGAGTCGATTTTGCGTTCTGGACCGGGACGGAAATTATCGCGATTGATGTGCTTGGCTCTGAAACCCGGGGAATCAGCCATGACAGGCGACGCGCCGGTCTGCACCAAACGGGCGTGCGCGTGATCGAAGTTACCCGTGAATCCCTGGATCCGGCGCGGTCGCGCGACTTCGAGGCCGGCCTGCCGGCGGCTTTTCAACAATTTTGGGAGGAAGAAGCCTTGCCGTCCGGGCCGTTCAGGACCGAAATCCCGCCAACGCCCGTCTAATCCGAATGTAGAAACGGCGGCGGCCCGAAGGACGCCGCCGCATCTGCTGCTAGTGTGTCCGCCTAGCAAAAATATTTACGGCGCAGAGCACCAATGCCAACCAGTCCAAGACCGAATATGAGGAGCATCCCGGGTTCCGGCGCAGGTATGGAATCAAAGTTCGGGCGCTGTA
>JAYZAW010000322.1:0-4938 GCA_036339495.1 Pseudomonadota bacterium
AGGATAATCCCATGGGTGGCCGGGTGGGGAAGCGGGCCGGAGCCGTTTATATCTAAACAACGCCGCTGATTTTATTCGAGCGCGTGTTTGACGATCTTTTTCATGATGGTCGGCAAGGCGTGGTCGCTTAGGCGGTAGATCGGACACCAAACGCCATCGGCATTCCTGTCCGGAGCCCGAGCCGATATCACCATCAATTCCAGATGAAAATGCGTAAAGGTGTGGCGTACCATGCCGTCGAGTTCTGTCCAATCCGCCTTGAACGGCGCGCCGGCGATGGCGGCCTCCATATCCAACTCGGTCTCGCGCCACTCGGTTGAGGGGATTTCCATCATGCCGCCGAGCAAGCCTTTTTCGGGCCGCCGGCGCAGCAGGATGTCGCCGTTTCCGGCCAGCGCCCAGAATGCGACGCCCCGGCGGGTCGGGCGTTCCGGGCTGGGCCGCCTATTGGGCAGGGATTCGGCGTTCCCGGCGGCGCGCGCGACGCAGAACCCGGCCCACGGACAACGGCCGCAGGACGGCTTGCGCGGCGTGCAGGTGGTCGCGCCGAGATCCATCACCGCCTGCAGGTAATCGCCGGACCGTTCGGCGGGAGCGAGCCCGCGCGCCAGAGCAGTGATTTCAGGCTTCACATCCGGCAGGGGCGTATCCAGGCCATGCATCCGGGCGATGACCCGTTCCACATTGCCGTCAACCGCCGTGGTCGGCAATCCGAAGGCGATCGCCGCGATCGCGCCGGCGGTATAGGGTCCGATGCCGGGCAGTTTCAGCAGCGCCGCTTCATCGGCCGGGAACACGCCACCATGTTCGGCGGCGACCACGCCGGCGCAGCGATGCAGATTGCGCGCCCGCGCGTAATAGCCGAGCCCCTGCCAGCCATGCAGCACGTCGTCGAGCGGCGCGGCGGCAAGATCCTGGATAGTCGGCCAGCGTTTCAGGAAATCATGGTAATAGGGGCCGACCGTGGCAACCGTGGTCTGTTGCAGCATGATTTCGCTGAGCCAGACATGATAGGGGTCGGCAATCTCGCCCGGCGCGGCGCGCCACGGCAGATCGCGCCGGCTGCTTCCATACCAATCCAGTATGGCGCGCTGCAATTTATCATGCTCCGGCTGCGTCCGATTCGCGTTTTTGGCCACTGATCGGCATCCCCGCCGGTTGTCCTGATTATGCGGCGAGCTTAACATGCCGATGATTCGCAATACCGAGGAACGCCAACGATATGGCTTCAAAAAAAATCGCCGGAACCAAATCTCCCTCCCGGCGCCGCGGGCGTGGTCCCGTGGCGCTCGGCGCGCTGGTCCCGCGCGTCGCCGGACGGGCGCTGCGCCGGCGCGGTTTCGCGGAAGCGTCCATCATTACCGACTGGGCGGCGATCGTCGGCGACGTGCTGGCCAGGGAAACAATTCCGCAAAAACTGGCATTTCCCCGCGGCAAAAATACCGGCGGGACATTGCATGTTCGGGTTTCCGGCGCGTTTTCGACCGAGCTGCAGCACCTCGCGCCGCTGGTGACGGAAAAAATCAACGCCTATTTCGGATACGCCGCCGTGGCGAAACTGACCATGATGCAGGGGCCGGTCACGCGCGCGCGCGCCGCGCCGAAGCGCAAACCCACCCCGCCTTTGTCCGGGCCGCCTTCTCCAGAACTGGTCAAAATTTTGTCACAAATAGATGACAAGGATTTGAGGGCCTCCCTGACCCGGCTTGGGGCCATACTGGGGACGGAAACCGACTGATTTCCGGACTCGCAAGACTGGACGCAAGACCCCCGGATCGTCTATATATTGTGTAGGGAAGAGAAAAATGCGGAAGATATGGAATTTCGCGGTCCGCGGCGTGGTTTTCAGCGGAATCGTCATCGGTCTGGCGGCGGGCGCGGGTTGGACCGCGCCGCAAGTGCTGGCGCAGGCCCATGCGCCGAAAGCCGACGGGACATATTCCAACATCAAGATCACCGCCGACGACCATGTGCTGGGGCGCGCCGATGCGCCGATCACAATCATCGAATACGCTTCGCTGACCTGTCCACACTGCGCCGCCTTCCACAAGAAAGAACTTCCGGCCCTGAAAAAGGCCTATATCGAGACTGGCAAGGTCCGGCTTGTGTACCGGGATTTTCCACTCGACCGTCTGGCGTTGGCCGGATCGATGCTGGCGCGTTGTTTTGAGCGCGACAAGTATTTCGCCTTCATCGGCGTCTTGTTCGAGGATCAGACGCGCTGGGCGCGGTCCGGGGATCCGATGAAATCGCTCGGCCAACTCGCGCGTCTCGGCGGCATGACGCCGAATAAATTCAATGCCTGCTTGCGGGACAAGGCAATCCAGGAAGCGGTCCTCAAGCAGCGTCTTCAAGGGTCGAAAACCTTCAAGATCAGCTCGACGCCGACGCTGATCATCAACGGCAAGAAATTCAACGGCGGGCTGACGTTTTCGCAGATAAAATCCGTCATCGACCCCCTGCTCCCCAAATCCTGAACAAACAGCGTCGGATATCGTGCATTTTTCCAGATTACGTCTCACCGGTTTCAAATCCTTCGTCGAACCGACGGAGCTGCATATCGAACCAGGCCTGACCGGCGTCGTCGGCCCGAACGGCTGCGGCAAATCCAATCTCGTCGAAGCGCTACGCTGGGTAATGGGGGAAAGCTCGGCCAAGCAGATGCGCGGCGGCGAGATGGACGACGTGATCTTCGGCGGCACCGCGGAACGTCCGGCGCGCAATCTGGCCGAGGTCATCCTGACGCTGGATAACGCGGATTTGTCGGCGCCGCCGACCTTCAACAACGAGACCGAGCTGGATGTGTTGCGCCGCATCGAACGGGGCAGCGGGTCGACCTATCGGATCAATGGCCGGGAAAACCGGGCGCGCGACGTCCAGACGCTGTTCGCCGACGTCTCGTCGGGCGCGCGGTCGACGGCGCTGGTCAGCCAGGGCCGCATCGGCGCGATCATCAACGCCAAGCCGTCCGACCGGCGGCATCTGCTGGAGGAAGCCGCCGGGATCGGCGGTCTCCATTCGCGCCGTCACGAGGCCGAGCTGCGCTTGCGCGCGGCGGAAAACAATCTTGAGCGGCTCGACGATCTGATGGGCTCGCTCGAGGAACAGCTGCGCGGGCTCAAGCGCCAGGCGCGGCAGGCCACGCGGTACCGCAATCTCAGCGACCATGTCCGGCGCGCCGAAGGCATTTTGCTGCATCAGCGCTGGACCGACGCGAAAGCCCGGATCGAAGCCGCCCGCGCGGACTTGAAACAGGCCGAGGAAACCGTGGCCGAAACCACCCGCGCGGCGGCGGCGGCGTCCGCGACACAGGCCGACGCCTCGGCGGTGATGCCGCAACTACGCCAGACCAGCGCGGAGACCGGCGCCGCGCTGCAACGGATACTGGTTGCCCGCGACGCGCTTGACGCCGAGGAAAAAAGGCTCGAAGCGGCGCGCGACATGCTGCAATCCCGCATGGTCCAGATCGACGGCGACATGGAGCGCGAAGCCGCGCTGGCGACCGACGCGGCCGGCGCGCGGGACCGGCTGTCGGCGGAAGCCGATCAAATTCTCGCCGCCCAGGCCGACGAAGCGGCCGAACTCGAACTGTCGTCGGAACGGCTCACGCAGACCTCCGGCGAGGTCAATGATTTCGAGGAAGATCTCGGCGAGCTGACCCGGACCGTGGTCGCCGAAGAAACCCGCCAGGGCGAATTGAACCGACGCATCGACGATCTCGACAAGCGCCGCGACCGGCTGGCGCAACAGCGCAGCGAGGCGGCAAGCGAACGCAATCAAATTGCCGAATCCGACAGCCCGTCGGGCAGTCTCGCCATCGCTCATAGCGCCACGTCCGATACAAGGGAGCGGCTGGAGGCAACGCGCGCCCAGGTGCTGGAGGCGGAACAGGCGCGCACGACGCGCCAGGCGGCGGAGGACGATGCCCGTCAGGTCTATCAGGCCGCTGAAGCGGAAGCTGCCAAGCGGCGCGCGGCGGCGAGCGCCCTGTCGGAGATATTACAGACCGAGGATGCCGATCTATGGCCGTCCATGGTCGATGCGATCGCGGTCGAACCCGGCTATGAGGTCGCCCTCGGCGCGGCGCTCGGCGATGACCTGGTGGCGCCGGCCGACGAGGCGGCGCCCGTGTTCTGGCGCAGTCTGGACCCCTACCCCGACCCACCTGCCCTGCCGCGCGGCGCGAGCCCGCTGATCGACATCGTCAAGGGGCCGCCCGTGCTGCAACGCCGGCTGTCGCAAATCGGCCTGATCGGGAACGAGGCCGACGGCGCGATGATGGCGAAGGATCTGCTGCAGGGCCAGCGGCTGGTCAGCAAATCCGGCGCGCTGTGGCGCTGGGACGGCTTCACCACGGATTCCGGCGCGGTCACCAGCGCCGCCAACCGGCTGGCGCAGCGCAACAAGCTTGATGATTTGCAAACCGAGTTGCCGGGTCTGGAAGACCGCGCGCAAGCCGCCAGAACCCGCCTGGAAGACGCCGGCGCCGCCCTGGTGGATGCGACGACGCGCGAAAAGCAAGCCCGTGAGCTTTTATGGAACACGGACCGGCAGTTTCAGGAAGCGCGTGATACGGAGAATAGCCTGACCCAGGCGGCGGCCGACGCGCGGTCGCGCCATGACGCGATCACGACGCTGATGGAAAGGCTCGGCCAGGACGTCGCGGAGGTCGAGGAACAGCTTGCGGCCGCGCGGACCGAACTAAACCAATTCGGCGACCTGGCCGCGCGGCGCGATGACGTGGCGGAACGGCGCGACGAACTGACGGAACAGCGCGCCGCCCTGGCCGAACGCCAGCGCGAACATGACCGGCTGAGCAGCGAGTCCGCCGCCCGGCGGCAACGCCTCAAAAACATAGAAGCGGATAATGACTCATGGCGGTCGCGGTCGCAAAATGCCGATCAACACCAGCGTGAGCTCAATGAACGGCGCAATCAC
>JAYZAW010000323.1:0-3927 GCA_036339495.1 Pseudomonadota bacterium
GGGGTTCTGGTGGAGCCGCGTGGGTCGGTCGAGGAAGCCTATGCTACGGGGCGCGGCAGCTTCCGGCTACGGGCGCGATGGGAAACCGAAATACTGAAACACGGCCAGTACCAGGTGGTGGTCACGGAAATCCCCTATCAGGTCCAGAAGGGCAAGCTGGTGGAGCGCGTGGCCGAACTGCTGAACGCCCGTAAGCTGTCTATGCTGGCCAATATAAGGGATGAATCCGCTGAGGATATCCGCATTGTGCTGGAGCCCAAGTCGCGTTCCATCGAGCCCGAGATGCTGATGGAGGGGATGTTCCGCCATACCGATCTGGAAACCCGGTTCGGACTTAATATGAATGTGCTGGACGGCGGCCGGATTCCGAAGGTGATGAACCTTCGCGAAGTGCTGAATTCGTATCTCAATCATCGCCATGAAGTGCTCAAACGGCGAACCCGGTATCGCCTCGACCGGATCGACCATCGGCTCGAAGTGCTCGGCGCCTATCTGATTGCCTACGCCAATCTCGACGAAATCATCCGCATCATCCGAGAGGAGGACGAGCCTAAGCGGGTGATGATGAAGAAGTGGAAGATGAGCAACGTTCAGGCCGAGGCCATCCTCAATATGCGGCTGCGCGCATTGCGCCGTCTCGAGGAAATCGAAATACAGTCCGAGCACGGCGCGCTGAGCGCCGAGAAACAAGACCTCAACCGGCTGATGAAGGACGAAAAGAAACGCTGGGCCAAGATCGGCGGCGAGATCAAGGACATCCAGGCCCGTTTCGGGAACAAATCTGACCTCGGAAGACGACGGACCGAGATCGGCGACGCGCCGACGGTGATCGATGTTCCGCTGGAGGTGATGATCGAGCGCGAACCGATTACGATTATCTGTTCCGAGAAGGGTTGGATTCGCGCGGCGCGCGGCCATGTCGCCGGCAATGGCGAGATCAAATACAAGGAAGGCGACCGGGCGCGCTTCGTGATGCAGGCGGAGACCACCGACAAGCTGCTGGTGTTCGGCACCAACGGTCGGTTCTACACGATCGGTTGCGACGGGCTGCCGGGCGGACGCGGGTTTGGCGATCCCATCCGCTTGCTCACCGGGCTCGGCAATGACCAGGACATCGTCTCGGTCATGATCCATAAACCGGGGCGCAAACTATTGGTGGCGGCCAATGACGGGCGCGGTTTCGTGGTGTCGGAAGACGACGTCCTGGCGCAGACCAAGGGCGGCAAGCAGGTGCTCAACGTCAAGGGTGGCGTGGAGGCTCAATCCTGCGCCGTGGCCGACGGCGATTCCATCGCGGTGGTCGGGGAAAACCGCAAGCTTCTGATCTTCCCGTTCGACGAATTGCCCGTCATGTCGCGCGGCCGCGGCGTGGTGTTGCAGCGCTACAAGGACAGCGGATTGTCCGACGCGACGGTCTTTACGCTCGCCGAGGGGTTGACATGGCGGGCCGGAGAACGGAGCCGGACGGAGACCGATCTCTTGGCCTGGATCGGCAAGCGCGCCCAGGCCGGCCGGATTGCGCCGCGCGGATTTTCCAGCGCCAATCGATTTCGTTGATCACGCCCGTCAGAACTTCAACGAAATATCCCGGTGTATTGACTCGCAACTCGCGATTTCGGCGGCCTGTTCGCTGTTGAACCGTTCCTGAAGCCTCAGCCCGATCGTGCCTTTAAGCGCGTCATCATAGGTGGTCAGGGCTGGGCCAATATTTTTATGGGCCCGGCTGCGCCATTTTGTTTCGGCGGCATGACGCTTCAGCCCCTGGGCCAGATTTTTCGCAATTTTCTTTTTATTGGGCTTCTTGCGTTTCAGTTCCCGGCGCGTCCTCGAATATCTCGATTTGATGCGGCTGACGCCTCTGATTTCACTGAAGGCGCTCTCCAATTTCTTGATGGCGAGGATCGCGTTCGCGGGCGTTTCCCGGGCGACGATGGCCTCAATTTCCACCAAACGTGGCCGAAGGGCGGCGAGTTTATCGGCATGCGCCGTCAGTTGCCGCAGTAGGAGGATCGGCTCGTAAGCCTCGTCCACATTGAGGCGGTATTTCCGGCGCGCTTTGGTTTCGGACTTGGTGAGGTCGACATATTTCTTGTGGGATTGTTTCCAGTTACCGGGGATTTGCGCCGCCAATTCGCTTTTGCGGGATGTCAGGGCGTTCATTCGGTTCGTCAGGCCGGCGAGACTTTCCTGGCTCGCGCCGGATCTTTCCGACAGACGCCGATGGTCATTTTTTAATTCTTTGAAATTCGCGTCGGCGCGTCTGATCTGTGATTGCAGGTTGCGCACATTCACATGTAGCGGCCGGTAGGCGGGTTCATAAGCGAGGACAGCGGCCTCGGCAGTACGGATATTCTTCGCCAGGTCGAATGTCGCCTCGGCGGCGGTGAAGCTTTCCTTCAGCGAACGCCGCCGCCGGTCGGGCAGCATGGACAGGTTGAGCGCCTTGGCTTTCCGGATGTGCCCGCGGAGTTCGTCCGCATGCAGATCATATTGCTTGAACAGATATTCCTCGACGCAATATTGCAGGACCGGGCTTCTCGGCGGCGGCGCGGTTTCCGACGTGAAATAGACCCGGTTGGGAAGATAGTTCACCAGGGTCGGGAAAAAGCCGACAATCGCCAGCGCGCCGAGTTGCAAAATAATAAAGGGCACGACGCCGGCATACATCTGTATGGTCTTTATCTCGGGCGGCGCGACGCCGCGCAAATAGAACAGCGCAAAACCAAAAGGGGGCGTCAAAAACGACGTCTGCATATTGACCCCGATCATAACGCCGAGCCAAACCGCGGTGATGTTGGCCGAGGTATCGGCAAGCAGGATCGGTGCGATGATGGGCACCACCACGACGGCGATTTCGATAAAATCGAGGAAAAAACCCAGGATGAAGATCACCGCCATCACGACGACGAATTTCGTGATGAATCCGCCCGGCAGTCCGGTAAGGAAATCGCGCACAAGTTCCTCACCGCCAAACGCGCGGAAAGCGGCGGTCAACATCGCTGCGCCCAACAAGATGATGAAAACCAAGGACGTGGTCTTCGCGGTTTCGATCATAACGCCTTGTAGCGTTTCATCGATTTTATAGGCCCGCCAGGCGCTCCAAAACACTGCGATCAGGAAACCCGTCGCTGCAACCGCCGCCATGGCAACCGCCGCGGCATCGGTTGAATTCTTGATATTCTTGACATTGATATCGAAGATATTGATCAATACGGCCATTGCCGCAACCGAGACAAGGGCGAGAATTGCCGGCCAATAGGCCGCGCGTTCGCCGGCCGTCAGCCGATACCCGGCCATGATCATGGCGCCCACCGCGCCGATGGCGCCCGCCTGATTGACCGTGGCGATGCCCATGATGATCGAACCCAGGACCGCGAATATCAGACCCAATGGCGGGAAAAGAACCAGGATGACCCGTTTTAGAAACTGAAAATCGAATGCACCCTCGAAAGTCACAGGGGGAGCGGATTTCGGTCTGATGAAGGCGAGGATGAGGATATACGCCATATAAAGCCCGACGAGGACGAGGCCGGGCAGCAGCGCGCCGAGAAACATGTCGCCCGCGCTGGTCGACGTCAGGCCGAACTCACTGGGTAGGGAAAACTGCCCGGTGGCGTTCTTATATTCGGCTTGGCGCAGCGTGCTGGCCTGGTCCGTTGCATTGGAGAGCTGATCGGCCAGAATAATCAGCACAATCGATGGCGGAATGATCTGACCCAGTGTTCCCGACGCCGCGATGGTTCCCGTCGCCAATGAATTGGAATACTGGGCGCGCATCATCACCGGCAGGGAAATAAGGCCCATAGCGATGACGGTGGCGCCGACGATGCCCGTGGTCGCGGCGAGCAGCGCGCCAACGAACACCACGGCGATGCCGAGCCCGCCGGGAACTGGTCCGAAAAGCTGCGCCATGGTAACCAGAAGGTC
>JAYZAW010000324.1:0-3903 GCA_036339495.1 Pseudomonadota bacterium
AACGCCGCTTTGTTCGTGACCAGCTATTCCGGCTTTGAGCTCGCCCGCATCACGCGGCCCGGCCATGCCGAGGACCGGGCGTTTCCCAACGGTCCCGAGCGTCCGAAAAGATGTAACCAGCTTTGGTTCGACCCGATATTGGCGGAATATGTCGCGGGGCGGCCGTCGGTCACGCGCCGAATGAATTGCCGGTTTGAAAGTTTCACGCAAGACAGCGACGGCGTGACGGCGATTTTATGCAGCGGGACGACCGGCCAACGAGAGACCGTGGAGGCTAACTATCTGGTCGCATGCTGCGGCGGACATAGCGCGATTCCATCGGCAATCGGCGTCAACCTTGACGACACATCCATCCTGGACCATTCGGTCAATGTATTCTTGCGCGCCCCCGCCTTGTGGGATCAGCACGACAAGGGCGCATCGTCATTGAATTTTTTTATCGATGATGACGGGCTGTGGGGCGGCATGTCGGCGCAGGATGGCCGCGAATTGTGGCGGCTGACCGTTCACGGGCCGCGCGACCTGGTCGCCCGCGCCGAAGCCGATATGGACGCCTGTCTGGAGCGCATGTTTGGCGCCACGTTCGATTACGAGGTGATTAATGTCGTGACCTGGACCCGGCGTAGCTGGGTCGCCGAAAAATATTCCGAAGCGCGGGTGTTTCTGGCCGGCGATGCGGCCCATCAATGTTCGCCGACCGGCGGATTCGGCCTCAATACCGGCATGGGCGACGCCATGGATCTGGCCTGGAAACTGGCGGCAACCCTGCAGGGTTGGGGCGGGGCCAAATTACTGGCGAGTTATGATGCGGAGCGTCGCCCGATCGGCCGCCGCAATATCGGCGAAGCCACCGACAATTACGATCGGTATGAATTGCCCGATACACGGGGCATCAATGACGACACCGCCGAAGGCGCCGCCCTGCGCGATGAAATTGGCAAGCTGTTGCGGGACACCCGAGCGCGCCAGTTCCTCAGCGAAGGCCTCGCGCTGGGCTACCGCTATGACCCGTCACCGATCTGCCGGCCGGACGGCAGCGTGGCGACGCCGGATGAGATTTCGACCTATGCGCCGAGCGCGCGGCCCGGCGGCAGGGCGCCGCATTTTGAATTCTCTTCTCCCGACGGCGTAACTAGATCGGTCCTGGATCTGTTCGGCGACGGTTTTGTCATCCTGCGCCTGGGGGATTCGCCGCCCGATGCGACCCCCCTCGTCGACGCGGCGCGGACGCGGGGTCTTCCCATATCCACCGAGACTATTGCCGAACCGGACGCTCGGTCGCTTTACGAGTGTTCCGTCGCATTGGTGCGTCCCGATGGACATATTGCCTGGCGCGGCAATGAGATACCGGAAAATCCGCTCGCCTTGATTGATAGGGTGCGCGGTGCAATTTGATTCTAACCCGTCTGACGCATCCCGCTATCGTCCCTCTTTGGCCATAGCGTGGAGATCTCGGCGCCGGTCGCCACGACTTCGCCGAAATGCCTGCGGACATTCACGATGGTTCCCTCATGAAGCTCCTGGGCCGCCGACGCCACGCAATCTTCCGGCATCACGATGTAATAGCCGTTGAAATAGCCGTCACGCAATGTGGATTCGACGCACACATTGGTGGCCACGCCCGTCATCACCAGGGTCTTGATACCGCGGAACCGCAGCACGCGGTCCAGTTCGGTGCCCTGGAATCCGCTATAGGTATGCTTTTCGATCATCCACTCGTCATCTCTGGCTTCCATCTCGAAGAGCTCCCAGCCCCAGGTGCCGCCTTCGCAGCAGATCGCGTTGATCTGCCGCTTTTGGATAATGGCCCGGGCCTGGCCCGACAGATAGCGGGGTTCGTAATTGGCCATGACCCAGACCACCATGGCGCCAGATTCGCGCGCGGACTCGACCAGCTGCGTGATCCGTCCGGCGAGTGGTTTATTGCCGCTCATGTCCGGCTTGAGGTTGTTGTGAAGATAGCCCCCCTCGGCGCAGAAATCGTTCTGCATGTCGACAACGACGACGGCGGTATGCGCGGGGTCGAGCATTTCGGGCAGGGTGGTCAGAACTTCTGTCATGGGTCGCATCCTCATGAATAGGCCAAATTCAGGACCATGATTTCTCTAAAGGCGCCGCACTGCAAGCGGTTATCGACATTCTTGGTATCACATGCGGGTTGCCTTAGACTCTCGCTCAAATAATAAGGGAGGCATTTGATGACCCGGATGACCGGCGGACAGGCATTGGTGCGCGCATTGGAAGCGCATGGGGTGGACACCATCTTTGGTATCCCCGGGGTCCAGATGGATCATTTTTTCAACGCGCTGCATGATGAACGAAACGCCATCAGGGTCATCCACACGCGGCATGAACAGGGCGCGGCTTATATGGCCTATGGCTATGCTGCCGCCACGGGGCGCGTCGGTACCGTCGCTGTGGTGCCGGGGCCGGGTTTGCTGAATACGACCGCCGCGCTGTCGACGGCTTACGCCAATAATACGCCGGTGCTCTGTGTGTCCGGCCAAATTCCGTCGCAGCTGATCGGCCGTGGCGTCGGCGTTTTGCATGAAATTCCAGACCAGCTGGCGTTGATCAAGGGGCTGACCAAATGGGCCGCGCGCGCCAATCACCCGGGCGAGGCCCCCGATATCGTGCGCGAGGCGTTCCGGCAGCTGTCCACCGGGCGAATCCGCCCGGTGGAAATCGAAATGGCCATGGATGTGCTGGGACAACAGGCAGAAGTGGAAATCGGCGCGCCCGCCGTGGCGCCTCCCCCGCCGGAGCCGGACGCCGAGCTGATCGCCAAGGCGGCAAAACTGCTGGGCGGCGCAAAACGGCCTTTGATATTCGCCGGTGGCGGGGTGGTCGATGCGGGCGCGGAATTGCTTGCCGTCGCGGAAGCCCTGCAGGCCCCGATTATCGCCAGCCGTAATGCGCTGGGCGTGGTCGATGACCGGCATTACCTGTCGCAAAGTTACCTGGCCGGCCATCGGTTATGGGCCGATGCGGATGTCGTGCTGGGCATCGGCACGCGATTGAATCCGCAAATTCCGACCTGGGGCGTGGATGACAATTTGAAATTCGTCCGCATCGATATCGATCCCGTGGAAATCACGCGGGTTCACCGGCCGGCGGTGGGAATCGTCGGCGATGCGCGCGCCGGGCTTGCCGCGTTGGCGCACGCGCTTGTTTCCCATAATTCCACAAGAGAATCGCGGCAAGCCGAACTGACGCGGCTCAAATCCGACATCCGCGCTGAGCTCACGGCCAATCTGGGACCCCAGATGGCGTTCCTCGACGCCATCCGCGCCGAACTCCCCGAAGATGGGGTCTTCGTCGAGGAGCTCACCCAGGTTGGCTATGTCTCTCGACTAGCGTTTCCGGTGTATCACCCGCGCGGCTTTATCGGCACCGGGTATCAGGGCACGTTGGGCTTCGGTTTCGCCACCGCGCTGGGCGTCAAGGTGGCGCGACCCAACACGCCGGTGGTCGCGATCAGCGGCGATGGCGGGTTCATGTACAATGTTCAGGAGCTGGCCACGGCGGTGCAGCAGGGCATCGGGCTGGTCACGGTAATTTTCAAGGATGGCGCGTTCGGCAATGTGCAACGGATGCAGAAAGAGGATCACGGCGGCAAGGTCATCGCGACCGATCTCCATAATCCTGATTTCGTAAAGCTGGCGGAACTGTTCGGCGCCCAGGGCCTGCGCGCGGAGTCGCCGGATCAGCTGCGCGGGGCCCTGCGCAAGGGGTTTGAGACCTCGGGGCCGACGATCATCGAGGCGCCGGTTGGGGAAATGCCCAGCCCGTGGAACTATTTGTTTTTACCGCGCGCCCGATAGCGCAATATCTTCCCGTGCGGTAACCCGATCGGGCGGAAGCCGCGGCATCACCGTGGTCCCCATTTGGGGTGCGCTCGAA
>JAYZAW010000325.1:0-6023 GCA_036339495.1 Pseudomonadota bacterium
CGCCGCGGCACGCGATCACGCCGCGGCGCTGAAATCGATCTCAATCACCAGCCGCGAGACATCGGATTTGCTGATGCTCGGCATGGGCGCCTACACGCCGCTCGACGGGTTCATGACCAGCGACGACTGGCGGTCGGTCTGCACTGATATGAAACTGGCGAACGGTCTGTTCTGGCCGATCCCCATCACGCTCTCCGCCGACACGGAAATCGCCGACAGGATTTCGCTGGGCGACGATATCGCGCTCCGCGACGCCGAGTCCGATGAGATCATGGGGGTCCTGACGGTCACGGAAAAATATCCGATCGACAAGATCCTGGAATGCGAACACGTTTTCCGTACCGCCGATCCCGGCCATCCGGGTGTCGCCAAGGTCATGGCCCAGGGCGAAATCAATTTCGCCGGCCCGGTCCGCACCATCAGCGAGGGGCTCTATCCCGAGCAATATGACGGGCTCTATTTCCGCCCCGCCGAAACCCGCGCGATGTTCGAGGACAAGGGATGGTCGAGCGTGGCCGCGTTCCAGACCCGCAACCCGATGCACCGCAGCCATGAATATCTCGCCAAGATCGCGGTCGAGATTTGCGACGGGGTGATCATTCACCAGGTGCTGGGCGCACTGAAGCCGGGCGACATACCGGCGGAAACCAGAGTGCGCGCCATCGACGCCCTGACGGAAAATTATTTTGTCCCGGGCTCTGTCCTGCAAGCGGGGTACCCGATCGAAATGCGCTATGCCGGCCCGCGCGAAGCCCTGCTCCATGCGCTGTTCCGGCAAAATTTCGGATGTTCGCATCAGATCGTCGGGCGCGATCACGCCGGGGTCGGGGATTATTACGGTCCGTTCGATGCCCATGATATTTTCGACACCCTGCCGGCGGGCGCGCTGATCACCCAGCCGCTGAAGATCGACATTACCTTTTACTGTTTCAAATGCGACGGCATGGCCACCGGCAAGACATGCCCGCACGGCGAGGAAGACCGGCTCCAGATTTCCGGCACCAGGCTGCGCGAAATGTTCGCCAATAACGAACCGGTCCCCGACGAGTTTTCCCGCCCCGAGGTCGTCAAGGTGCTGCGGGAATATTACGACAGCCAGTGAAGGTGACTTGATGCCGGAGGGCGATCGCCGCTTTTACGTTATTCCGACCGACAGTGAACGAGAGATCATCTGCGTCGGCAGGATCGAACTCGCCGAACGCTTCGCCACCGAGTTCGGCGAGGGAACCCATATCGTCGACACCATGGCCGCGCCTTATTTTCCCATGTTCCATCGGGTCGAGACCGGCGCGGCGGTCTATCTCGAATTCGGCGGCTGGGACATGGTGGCCCGTCCCGAACTCAATCTGATCGAGGCGGTAAAGAAAGGCTGCCCACCGATTGTCCAGGCGTTTCTCGCCAAGGGCTGCGACCCGAACGCCACCGACCGCAACGGCGGCACGGCCTTGATCTGGGCCGCGGCCAAAGGCGATTCCGACGCCGTACGCCTGCTGATCGCCGCCGGCGCGGTGATCAACGCCGAGGACTCCAAGGGCATGACCGCCCTCAAGATGGCGCAAAACAAGGGCCGCGAAGATATCGCCGCCCTGCTGATTTGACGCGGCGGCGCGTCTCCCAACAGACGGTCTTGGCAAGCGGGGACGGACGGCGCAAAATCGGACCAAGAGCGAAAATCTTAGCGAATGAATAAGGGTGAGCGTTATCGACCAATACACAGAACAACAGACCGGCGAGATCGACTGGATCGCCCGGGCCCGTGAACTCGCGCCCATGATCCTGGCGGCGGCCGACCGTATCGAACAGAACCGGCAAGTCCCGGACGACATCATCGCTTCCATGCATGAGGCGGAACTGTTCCGCATGTGTCTGCCGCGGGCCTATGGCGGCGGCCAGGCGCATCTGCTGACGGTGTTCGAGGTCATGCAGATTATCGCTTCCGCCGACGCCAGCACGGCCTGGTGCATGGGCCAGTCGCTCGGATGTTCGCTGTCGGCGGGTTTCCTGTCGCCGGAAGGCGTTCACGAGATCTATGACGCGCCCGATGCAGTGGTGTGCTGGGGAGCGGTAAACACGACATCGCGCGCCGTGCTAACCGACGGCGGGCTCCGGGTCACCGGGAAATGGAATTTCGCCAGCGGCATCGGCGCGGCGACCTGGCTCGGCGCGCATATTCTGCTGTGGGAACCCGACGGCGAACCGCACATGGACCCGAGGACCGGCAAACAGGCAATCCGCACCATGATTTGGCCGCGCGGTGAAACCACCGTCACCGATGTCTGGCAGGTGATCGGCCTCATGGGCACGGGCAGCAACACGTACGAGGTCGACGATATCTTCGTGCCGGACCGGCGCATTTTCATTCGCGATGCGGCGTCCGAGCGCAAAGTCGATTCGCCATTCACCCGGATTTCCCTGACGCAATTTTACGGCACATCCTTCGCGGGCGTCGCACTCGGGATTGCGCGCACCATGCTGGATGATTTTATCGCTTTAGCGCGCGGCAAGACCGCCAGCGGAACCGTCGGAACCTTGGGTGAAAACCCGATGGTCCAGGTTCAGATCGCCCAGGCCGAAGCGCGCCTGCGCGCGTCCCGCGCCTATCTGAAGGAAATGATCGGTGAAATTTGGGAGACCGCCGAAGCCGGCGTTGAGTTTTCGCTGGATCAGCGGGCCCGGCTGCGTATCGCCAGCACCCATGCGATCCACGAAGCCCGCGAGGTGGCCTATTACGCATATCGCGCCGCCGGATCGACGGCAATCCTGAAAAGCAATCCGTTTGAGCGCCGGTTCCGCGACATCAACGCCGCCGCGCAACAAATCCAGGGCCAGCCGTCCAATCTGGAACAGGCCGGTCAGGTCTTCCTCGGCATGGATATCGTGGGCAACAGGCTATAGGATTTTCATAGGTCCGTGTATTTGCGTGAATTCCCGCGCGATTTTTCGACTGTGTATTTCTCGCCGTTACGGATGATTTTGGCGTCGGCCTCCTGGCCGAGGTCTATTCCGGCCCGTTCGCAGATCAGCAGCAGATAAAGCAGCACATCGGCGCATTCCTCGCCCAGCCGGTCGCGAAAATCGGGGTCTTCTATGGCGGATTCGATCTGGGCGTCATCCCGCCACTGGGCCAATTCGAGCAATTCCGAAGCTTCCAGATTGAGCGACAGCATCAGATTTTTGAGGCTGTGGAACTGGCGCCAGTCGCGCGTATCGCGAAATTCCACGAGCCGATCGGTTAATTGCCGAAAATTAGCGTCCTTGGGCATGATTTTATATCTCTGTGGAGGAAAGAAATACTAATAAGTGGCCACGAGTGAGAACTCTATTACTCAGAACCGAGAGAATCGGCAAATTTTGAGTGGCCGAGTCCGCGAGGTCAAGCGGTTCAAATTCCCGGTGCGCACCACCCCGGTCGGCTCGATCGATCCGTACGGCAACAAGCCGGATCCGATCGATATCAACAGTCAGATGTTGTTTACCGAAGAGGGAACATCCCTGCCCTCTATTTGAGGCGCGCACGCCCGCCCAACCCATCCGATGGAACACGCCCGGCGCCGACGGCCGGGCCAATAAGGACGCAGATCAGTCATGAGCGAAGACACATTCGATAATCCCGAAGTCGTCGAGGTGGAGACCGATCTATTGCTGATTGGCGGCAGCATGGCGGCCTGTGGTGCGGCGTTCGAAGCCAAGCGCTGGGCGTCCGACGACACCAAAATCATCCTGATCGACAAGGCTGCGATCGACAGGTCAGGCACGGTCGCCCAGGGGCTATCGGCGATCAACACCTAAATCGGCGAAAACACGCCGGAAGATTACGTGCGCATGGTGCACGCTGACCTCATAGGCATTACCCGCGATGAACTGGTTTACGACATCGGCCGCCATGTGGACGATACGGTGCATCTGTTCGAGGAGTGGGGCCTGCCGATCTGGAAGTCCAAGGAGACCGAGGGTGTGCCCCTGAAGGACGGCAGCAAGCCGGTGCGGTCGGGCCGCTGGCAGATCATGATCAACGGCGAAAGCTACAAGCCGATTGTCGCAGAAGCGGCGAAAAAGGCGATCGGCATCGAGAACATCTATGAGCGCGTGTTCATCGTGAAGCTGCTGCTCGACGCCAATGAGGACAATCGCCTTGCCGGCGCGATCGGATTTTCGGTGCGGGAAAACAAGATTTACGTTTTCAAATGCAACACCGCGCTGCTGGCCGGCGGCGGAGCGGTCAACATATTCCGGCCGCGATCCACCGGCGAAGGCCAGGGCCGCACATGGTATCCGGTGTGGAACGCGGGATCGACCTACGCCATGGCGGTGGAAGCCGGGGCGGAAATGACCATGATGGAAAACCGCTTCATGCCGACCCGGTTCAAGGACGGGTACGGCCCGGTCGGGGCGTGGTTCCTGTTGTTCAAATCCAAGGCGACCAACGCCTATGACGAGGACTACACGGTCAAGAACGGCGATATGCTGAAGGACTTCGCGCCCTATGACCCCGCGGCGGTGGTGCCGACCTGCCTGAGCAACCACGTCATGCTGAAGGAAATGAAGGAAGGCCGCGGACCGATTTTCATGGACACGCCGACGGCCATGAAATCGCTCGCCGAAACCATGACGTCGCAGGAAACCAAGCACCTGGAAGCCGAGGCCTGGGAAGATTTTCTCGACATGTTCATCGGCCAGGCCAGCGTCTGGGCCGGCATGAACATTCGGCCCGAGGAAACCGCGTCCGAACTGATGCCGACCGAGCCCTATCTCCTGGGCAGCCATTCCGGCTGCTGCGGCATCTGGGTGTCGGGCCCGGAAGACCTGTCGTCTCCCGATGGATGGAAATGGGGCTATAACCGGATGACCACGATCAAGGGCCTGTTTACGGCCGGGGACGTGATCGGCGCATCGGGCCATAAATTCTCATCGGGCTCCTTTACCGAGGGCCGCATCGCGGGCAAGAACATGGTCCGGTTCACCCAGGATCATGGCGACTTTAAAGGCGCATTCAAGGCCGACATCGGCGACCTCAAGGAAGAAATATACCGTCCGGTGCGCAATTACCTTGAACACAAGGACAAGACGACCGCCGAAGACATCAACCCGAACTACATCCTGCCCCGCATGTTCCAGATGCGTCTGTAAAAAGCGATGGACGAGTATGTCGCCGGCACGTCGACTTATTACATCACCAACGAGACGATGCTGAAAATGGGCTTGAATCTGCTCGAAATGCTCAAGGAAGACAGCGCGCAAATGCGGGCCAAGGATCTGCATGAGCTGCTGCGCGCCTGGGAGAATTATCACCGCCTGCGCACGGCGGAAGTCCATCTCCGGCATATCCTGTTCCGCGAGGAAACCCGCTATCCGGGTTTCTTCTACCGGGCCGATTTTCCCGATCTGGACGAGGAAAACTGGCATTGCTTCGTCAATTCCCGCCTGGACCCTGACACGGAAGAATGGAGCTTGATGAAACGGGATTGGGCCGTGCTGGTCGATCACGGCCACTAAAAGCCGATAATTCGGCGAATTTTGGGATTCCAGGTTACATTTTAACCTAAAAAGTCGTAGGCAAAATGTCCGGTATCGAAACGTTTGTTTAACATGGTTTTAACTGGATTACGCGATAGTGGTTCGGAGAAATTCTGTGTCTGCAACTTTCGGAACCCGCCATGGCCAATACGCTTACCGTCGATGACGTGAAACGATTGCTCGAAGACCCGTCTTCGGAAAATCGATTTAATACAGCCGAAAAAATTGCCAATGGATACAGCGACGGGCTGTTATCTGACGACGAACGACGTATTGCGGAGGATATATTCTCGGTGATGGTTCACGATGCGGAAGTCCGGGTGCGCGAAGCGCTTGCCGCAAATTTGAAAAGCTGCCCATTCCTGTCCCACGATATCGCACGCACATTAGCCGCCGACGTGGAAGCGGTTTCTCTGCCCGTCCTGCAGTTTTCCGAAGTCTTGACCGACGAAGACCTGATTGAATTCGTGCGCAACCACGGTCAGTCGAAACAGATGGCGGTGGCGAGC
>JAYZAW010000326.1:0-8992 GCA_036339495.1 Pseudomonadota bacterium
GATCGAGGAGATCTTCGGTTGGGTCAAAATCCCAAGCGGCCAGGCCAAGACTAAGTTCCGGGGACGGCTGCGGGTCCATGCATCATTCACCTTGAGCCTGGCGGCCTATAACTTGATCCGATTGCCACGGCTGTTGGCGGAGGGAATGCCATGAAACGCACCAGTAGCCCGTCTGGCAACGGCCCGGACCACCCCAAGCCACCGAGAAAACACACAGAATATAAAAGCGACCGCCGAAAACTACCGGCCCAGCATCAAAACCCAAGTAGTGCCGCTAATTTATGCCTATTTCAGCAGCCTACTAGCTGGCGCCGCGCATCTCGGCCGCGGCTCCAAGCGCGGCGTCGACAATCTCCTGATAGCCGGTACATCGGCACAGATTGCCGCTGAGCGCCTCGCGGATTTCAGCTTCGCTGGGGTCGGGATTGCGTTCCAGCACCTCGGTCAGCGAGGTCAGAAACCCCGGCGTGCAGAAGCCGCACTGGAGCGCGAAGTTTCGGTGAAAGGCGGCCTGCAACGGCGACAGCGTCTCATCCGGCCCGGAGAGGCCCTCGACGGTCTCGATGTTCCTACCGCGGGCCTGGACCGCCAGCATCAGGCACGACCGCACCGCCACGCCATCGACCAACACCGTGCAGGCGCCGCAAATGCCGTGTTCGCAGCCGACATGGGTACCGGTCGCGCCGATTTCGTGGCGCAGGAAATCTGACAGCAAGAGACGCGGCTCGGCATAGCCGGTGACGGTTTCCCCGTTGAGCGTACAGGTGACTTCGTGGCGGGCGTCCCGTTTCAGGATCGGCATGCGGCCCTCGCGTTCTCGATCACCCGGCGTCCGAGCGTGCGCACCATCTCGCGGCGATAGCGCGCGGTGGCGTGGATGTCGTCATTCCCGCCCAGCTCCCACGCGAAGGCGTTGAGCGCATCGTCGAGATCGTCGCCGTCGATGCCGTCCCAGTCGCGTATTGCGGGATGATCGGCGACGCCGCCGACACCCAATCTGATATTGCTGCCCCGCGCAACGGCCGCCAGCGCGACGATGGCAAAGTCGCCATGTCGCCGGGTGATCTCATCAAAAGCGTAGCCGGCGCCCGGTTGCGCGACCGGATACCGGGCGCCGACCACAATTTCATCCGCCGCCTTGGCGGTGGTCAGCATACCGGTTTGAAACTCGCCGGCGGCGACAATGCGTTCGCGGCGGGCGTTTTTCAGGATCACGTCGCCCCCAAGCACGGCGAGGCAAAGCGGCAGTTCCGAACTCGGGTCGGCATGACAAAGCGAACCACAGACGGTGCCGCGATTCCGGGTTTGGAAATGACCGATGTGGGGCAGCGCGGCGGCAAGAAGCGGAGATGCGGCATTTAGCTCCGGCCAGCGCAAGAGGGCGGCCTGAGTCGCCCCCGCGCCAATTTCGATCACACCGTCCTTTAGGCGTATGGCGTCAAGCGACTCGATCCTTGAAATATCGATGACCAGCTCGGGGCGCGAGAGACGCATATTGAGGATCGGCATCAGCGACTGTCCGCCGGACATGATCCGGGCATCGTCGCCATACTCTGCGAGCGCGTCGGCGGCTTCCGCAACGGTTTCGGGCATCATGAAATCGAATGCGGCGGGCTTCACTTTCCAATCCCAAGCGTTCCGAGCAACATACGCCACCAACCGGTCGCGGCGGTTGGGCTGGCGTCCCCGAGAGTCTGGCGGACAAGACCCGCGAAAAACTGATTGATCAGCGCCCGCGCCGCGCCCTGGAGCATGCGTCCGCCGACGGCGGCGACCTTTCCGGCCAGGTGGATTTCGTAATCGTACGTCACCCGCGTGCCGGCGTCGGTCGCCTTGAACCGGAGACGGCCCGATCCCCGCGATGAACCGAGCGGGCCGATCATGGAACCCGACAAAGTGCCCGACTCGGGCGGGACAAGATTGGACAGCATCACGCGCGCCTCAAACCGTCCCCGGACCGGACCGACGCCAATATCGACAACCAGGCGGTAGGCGTTTTCGGTTTCCTGTTCCAGCGTATCGCAGCCGGGGATAACAGCGGCGAGACAGGCCGGATCCATCAGAACCCGCCAGACCTCTTCGCGCGCCGCCGGCACCTCGATTTCGCCCGCGCCTTCGAGAGCGCGGCCCTTGGGCGGCGGAATCGCGGCGGCGCCGTCGGGCGGCGGCCTTTCTGCATCGTGCAGCCATTCATAGACCCGGGACGGCGTCAGCGGCGTCTCGATATCGTCCTTCCGGAGCGCATCGGCGACCGCGTTGGCGACGCAGACCGGCGTCGAGTACTGGTTGCCCTCGGCGATACCCTTTGCGCCGAGCCTGGTATAGGGCGACGGCGTCTGAACCGGATGAAGCACGGTGAGTTCCGGCATTTCCGGCGCGGTTGGCGCGAGATAATCGGCGAAACTGCCGGAAAGAAAACTGCCGTCCTCGGCATAGACGAATTCCTCCAGCATGGTGGCGCCGAAAGCGGCGGCGAAGGATCCACGAATTTGTCCGTCGGCGAGTCCGGGATTGAGGATCGTGCCGCAATCATGCGAGGTGACGTATTTGTCGATGTGGATTTCACCGGTCGCGCGGTCGATTTCGATGCCGCAAAAATCGAAACCGAAGCCATAGGCGAGCGAGGTGTTGATTTCGTCGTTCGCCGTGGTCGGGGTGAGCTCAGGCGCGCTCCAATCAACCGCCTCGCGGAGGCCGGGCGTCATGCCGTCGGGAAGGCTGAGGGGCGACCAGTGCGCAAGCCCGGCGGCGCGGTAAAACGCCACCGAGTTCTCCGGATTGTCGGCGGCGAAGACCCGGCCGCCTTCGAATTCGAGTTCATCGGGCGCGACGTTGAGGGTCTGGCTCGCAATGCGCGCGACCTTGTCGCGGATATTGCTGGCCGCGATATGCACCGAGCTTGCGACCGCCGGCGCGAAACGGCAGGAGTAATTGCCCGCAGCGATCGACCAGCCGTCCTTTTGCGTGTCGGTTTCCAAATTGATCGCGATGTCGTTGGGATCGACGCCGAGCCGGTCCGCGACAATCTGGGCGAGGGCGGTCTGATGTCCCTGACCCTGCGGCACGGAATCCGCCGTCACGCTGACCGCGCCCAGCGGATCCACATTGACCACGCAGGACGCGATGGCGCCGTCCTTTTGGCCGGCCCGTTCGCGTTCGATGCCAGTCTTCAACGTGGAAATATAGCCCATGTTCGACTGGCTGGGCTCGACCACGGTAGCGTAACCGATACCGTAAATTCGCCCTTCGGCGCGGGCTTCGTCGCGACGGCGCTGGAGTTCGGCGAGCCCGCCCTGATCAACAGTTTGTTCGACGACTTCTTGATAATTACCGGAATCGATCAGCGCGCCGGCCGGCGCGCGGTACGGGAACGCGTCGGCCGGGATCAGATTGCGGCGGATCACGTCGAGGGGATCGAGACCGAGCTCGGTGGCGATCCGGTGCATCATGCGCTCGACGGCGAAATAAAGCTGCGGGCCGCCGAAGCCGCGCACCGCGCCCGACGGGCATTTATTGGTCACCATGATGTGGTTCACGACATGCACATTCGGGATGGTGTAGCCGTTGGTCGACACGCCGTGCATGCGAAAAATCGGGGCCGGCATCGGCGCGCGCAGATAGGCCCCGTTATCGTCCCAATGCTCCAGCGCGATCGCCGAGACCACGCCGTCGCCATCATAGGCGCCGCGAACTTTCGTCACCCGGTTGGGCGCGGAATTGGCCGCCGACAGATGCTCGAGCCGGTCTTCGATCCACTTGACCGGCCGGCCGGCTAATTTGGCCGCGGCGCACATCACCACGATGTATGGAAACAAGGTGAGTTTGGAGCCGAAGCTGCCGCCCGAGTTGGGGGGAGAACGGTGGCGCAGCTTGCTGCCCTTTACGCCCAGCGCCAACGCCATCACCGGATGCAGCGAGAACGGCCCCTGAAAATTCGAGATCACGTCGAAGGACGCTGCGTCGGGCAGATATTCGGCAACCACCGCGTAGGTTTCCATCGGCGTTATGGAGTTGCGCGGATAGCGGATTGTAAATTCGGTTTCGTGCGCCGCCGTGGCGAATGCGGCCGCCGGTTCACCGTGGCTGAACTCGCGATGCAGCATGACATTGGTGCCGGCCGCATCATGCAGGACCGGCGCGCCGGGCTGTTCCGCCGCGACCGGGTCGACCACCGCCGGCAGCGGTTCGTACTCAACGCGGATGAAATCGAGCGCGTCCTCGGCCTTATAGCGATCGCTGGCGCAAACCACGGCGACGGGTTCGCCGACATAGCGGACCTTATCGATCGCCATGCCGCGATAATCCATCGGCGGGGTCTCGAACCCGATAACGAAATTTTCGACGTGTTCGGCGAGGTCCGCGCCGGTCATGACCGACCGGACGCCCGGCTGCGTGAGAGCGTCCGAAAAATCGATCGATAAAATCCGCGCATGGGGGTGGGGCGAGCGCAGGATCGCGGCGTGCAGGGTGCCCTTTTTGACCGGCAGATCATCAACGAACCCACCTCGCCCCTTGAGCAACGGCGCATCCTCGACCCGCAACATACGCGCGCCGACCCAGCTTTTTCCCGCCGATTGTGGTTCTTCCGACGCCAAAATCCCCGCCTCCGGGCGAGAAGTATAAGCCGCACCGCCCCGTCGGCGTCCATTATGTCATTGATTTATACGATGTGTATATAACCCGGCGTTCGGCGGCGCCGGGATCAAAGGCGAAAACAAAAACCGCCGGGCAACCGGCGGATTTTGTTGGAAATTGGAGCGGGTGATGAGATTCGAACTCACGACTTCAACCTTGGCAAGGTTGCGCTCTACCCCTGAGCTACACCCGCGTCCCTTTCGGGTGCGCTTATATATGCTTTGTGAGGGAGCAAATGCAAGTGTCGCATTGAGCGTATGGCCGCACGCCGTTATGTTGCGCGGCCATGAATGCTGGAACGCCACCGCACCAGGACCCCGCGAGGGAGGCCGACCTTTTCACGATGCTGGAGGGGCTTGGCATTGAAACCACGACACACCGGCACCGGCCGGTGTTCACGGTCGAGGAAAGCCGCGATTTGCGTGGTAAATTGCCGGGCGTCCATTGCAAATCGCTGTTCATGAAAGACAAGAAGGGCGTCTTGTGGCTAGCGGTCGTCCTGGAGGACCGGAGGCTGGATTTGAAAGCCCTTGGCGGTCTTATCGGGTCGGCGCGGCTATCCTTCGCCAGCCCGGACCGTTTGATGGAGTATCTTGGCGTCGCGCCCGGGTCGGTCACCCCCTTTGCGCTGATCAATGACCGGGAATGCCGCGTCCGGCTTGTGCTGGATTCGGAAATCGTCGCATCCGAGATCGCCAATTTTCACCCCTTGTCCAACGACGCGACCACCGCGATCCGACCCGGCGACCTGATGCGCTTTATCGCCCAGTGCGGCCATCGGCCCCGGATCGTCGATTTGGCGGACCGGTAATCCAGATAACACGCCGGGGTTGCCAGCACGGCGGCAAAAGGCCATGTTTTAATCAACACGCGCCGGCGGAGGCGCATAGATTCGGGATGAAGATAATGGAACCCAATTTGAACCAACCCGGCGGCAATGGCGCTGTCCCCGCCGGTGAGTTGATCAAGGATACCAGCACCGACACCTTTATGCAGGATGTCATAGAAACCTCACAAAATGTGCCGGTCATCCTGGATTTATGGGCGCCGTGGTGCGGACCCTGCAAACAGCTCGGCCCTTTGCTGGAAAAAGTCGTCACCGAACTGGGCGGCGCGGTGCGGCTGGTCAAGCTCGACATCGACGAAAATCCTGAAATCGCGCAACAGATGCGGGTTCAGTCGATCCCGGCCGTGTTCGGGTTCGTCGGCGGCCGTCCGGTCGATGGATTTGCGGGCGCGGTTCCGGAAAGTCAGGTGCGCGCCTTTATCGACAAACTGGCCAAGACCGCCGGAATCGACGCAACGTCGCCGGTCGAAGAAGCGATGAACCAGGCCAAGGAACAGCTGGCAGCCGAGGATTTCAACGCGGCGGCCGCGATCTTCTCCCAGGTCATACAGCACGATCCGGAACATCTCTGCGCGAAGGCGGGGCTGATCCGCTGCCTGATTGCGGCGGGTGAACTGGAACAGGCGGTCGAGCTCGCCGCGATGATCCCCGACGACAAGAAACAAGATGCGGAGGTTGCGGCCGCGCTGTCGGCCCTGGAACTGGCGCAAAGCGCGCCGCCTGCCGCGGATTACGGCGCGCTCCAGGCACGGATCGACGCCAATCCCGCCGATCACCAGGCGCGGTTCGATCTCGCCATGGCGCTATACGGCAGTGGGGGAAAAGACGCCGCCGTCGATCATTTGGTCGAAATCACGCGGCGAAACAGGCCGTGGAATGACGAAGCGGCGCGCAAACAGCTGCTGCAATTCTTCGAGGCGGAGGGTCCGACCAGCGACGTCACCATCGCGGGCCGTCGCAAACTTTCTTCGGTCTTGTTTTCCTGATGTCAAGCCCCTTCGATCTTGGTTTTGAAGAACTGCCCCGGATTATTCCGATTTTCCCACTCTCCGGCGCATTGCTGTTGCCGCAAGGCAAGCTGCCGCTCAATATTTTTGAGCCGCGCTATTTGCAGATGACACAGGATGCGATTGCCGCCGAACGGGTGATCGGCATGATCCAGCCCGAAAACAATGAGGAACCTCCGGCAATATTCGGAACCGGCTGCATGGGACGGATAACGTCGTTCAGCGAAACCGATGACGGCAGGTTGCTGATCACCCTGTCCGGCATGTGCCGGTTCAATATCATCGAGGAATTGCCGCTGGTGAACGGTTATCGCCGCGTGGTGGCGGATTGTCACCGTTACCGGAATGATTTATCGACGGACCACGAAGCGGAAATCCCGAGGGAGCGCCTGCTGGAAGCGTTGCGCGGCTATCTTGTGCTCAAACATGTCGATGCAAACTGGGAAGCAATCGAGAAAACCGACGATTTAAATCTGGTAACCTCGCTGGCGATGATGTGTCCCTTCGAAGCCAGCGAAAAACAGGCCTTGCTCGAAGCCGACGCGGTGTCCGATCGCGCCGATATCATGTTGACGCTGCTTGAAATGGCGCTGCTTGAAAGCAGTGACGGCGCGGGACAGACCCGGCAATAAATTCGGAGATGGAACATGGAAGAGATACCAGAGAAAATCGATCCCAAGCTGCTGGAAATTCTCGTCTGCCCGCTGACCAAGGGGCCGTTGCGCTATGATACCGACGCCGGCGAGTTGATCAGCGAACAGGCCGGGCTGGCCTATCCGGTGCGCGATGGCATTCCGATCATGCTGGTCGATGAGGCGCGCAAGCTCGACGGCGCAAATTAGCCAAAATCGAAAATGACGGATAAGTTTGGAACAACCCGCTGGCCCAACGAAATCCGTCTGCGCAAGGCGGACAAGATACTCACGATCGATTTCGATGACGGCGTATCGGTCGAACTGCCGGCGGAACTGTTGCGGGTCGAAAGCCCGTCGGCCGAAGTACAGGGCCATTCCGCGGCGGAAAAGAAAATCATCGCGGGGCGACGCCATGTCGGGATCATGGAAATCGAGCCGGTCGGCAATTACGCAATCCGCATCCTGTTCGACGACCTGCACGATACCGGTATTTTTTCCTGGCAGTATCTTTATGAGCTGGGCGTCAATTTGGATCGAGCCTGGCGCGGGTATCTTGCGGCGCTGGAAGAAGCCGGGCTGAGCCGCGATCCATGAGTGACGCCATCCCATGAGCGAAGCCATAAAAAGCATCACCATCGTCGGCGGCGGGATGGCTGGCCGCGGCAATGATTTTCGGCAGCCGCAACCGGCGCAATGACGGCGAGGATCTGCGGATCACGCTGATCGAATCGCCGACCATTCCAACGGTCGGGGTCGGCGAGGCGACGACCTTGAGCATGCATCTGATGATCGATCTTCTGGCGCTGGACGAGACGGATTTTTTTCGCGAATGCGATGCATCTCTCAAATGCGCGGTGCGGTTCGACCAGTGGGACAGAGCGCCCGACGGATCCTGGTCATCCTATTTCCACCCCTTTGAAGCGCCCCATTATATTTACGGCTATCCGCCCGCCTATCATTATCACCGCCGCGCGCGCGGCGGCGTCAGGATGGATCCGCTGGCCCATGCCCTGCTGCCGATGACGGCGGTCATCGAGGCCGGCCGCGCGCCGCGCGAAGCCGATGCACCGGATCAGGAAGGTCTCGCTTCCTATGGCTACCATGTGGATGCGGAATTGGACGCCGCCTATTTGCGCGATTACTGCGTCACCATGGGCGTCGAACATATCCTGGACGATGTGGTCGATGTGGCGCTGGACGAACGCGGCTTTGTCCGCTCACTCGCCTTGAAAGAACGCGGCGATCATGCTGTGGAATTCGTGATCGTTTGTTCGGGGTTTCGGGGTCTGATCATCCGCAAGGCGATGGGCGAACCGTTTGTCGATTATGGCGACAGCCTGCCCTGCGACCGGGCGCTGGCGCTGCAGGTGCCCCATGATGACGGCGCGCCGCTGCCCGCTTTTACGACCAGCACGGCGCTGGGGGCGGGTTGGTCTTGGTCGGTGCCGCTGTTTTCCAGGCGCGGTACCGGCTATGTCTATTCCAGCAAATTCGCATCGGAAGAAGTCGCGACCCGCGAGTATCTGAATTTTCTCGGAATCGATGAAAACAGCGCGAGCCCGGCGTCGATTAAAATGAATGTCGGGCGGTCGCGGCGCAGCCGGGTCAATAATTGCGTTGCGGTCGGACTCGCCGGCGGGTTTGTCGAGCCGCTCGAATCCACGTCAATCCATTTCGTCCAGATGAGCCTGCGCTGGTTGCTGGATAATTTTTCGGACCGGGAGTGCAGCCCGCCGCTGCGCAACGCCTATAACGGTCTGGTGCAGAATCTTTACGAGGAAATTCGCGAATTCGATGAATTCCTGGCCGATCTCGACCGGCGGCGGCCGGACATGATGGCCCGGTCGCCGGACCACCGGCAATTGCTG
>JAYZAW010000327.1:0-5240 GCA_036339495.1 Pseudomonadota bacterium
GCGCCCGACGACGCGCCCTGCCGCAAGAACGTCGTGGTCCGATCGATGGTTTTCTTTTAAGGAGACGGTAAGACGCGGCGGAGAGAGGCCGCGAGATCATCGAGAGAGCCACCGAATTTTTCAAAACCCGCGGTTTCACCGGCGCCGCGCTTATCAATGGACCCATGGTTGGCGTCGCCAAAATTTTAACCGGCGAAATGGCAGCCGGTGAGAAGCGGATTACCGATACGGCCGACACTTGCCGTCAGTTGGGCATTGCCAACGTCGTCGCAACATGCGGTTTCGTTCTCGGCGATGTTTACACGCGCATTGCCGCCGGCGACGAAAAACCGCCACTGCGCGTGATCTTGAAAAACCTGGGATACATGCTGCGCACCGTGCCCGTGGCGCACGCCAAGGCGGTCCGCCATCTCACCGCCGCGCTCGAGTACTACCGGACGATTTCCGCGCCCAGCTTCATCGCTTCGACACTTTTTAATCTTGGCCTTTTGGACAAAAAGAAAAAACGTATGGACGCCGCCAATGCCAAGTTTGACGAAGCGCGCGAGCTGGCGGCATCGGTCGACTTCCAACCCTTGGTCGAGATGATCGACGAGGCAAAGCGGGTAGATTAAGGCAACGGCGCCATGCCGAAGCATGTTTCCTGATTTGACATCCAGGTTCTTGCAAATTCGTTGCAATCAAATGATTCTGACTAACCGGGCAATGGTCTAAAGACGATCAATCGAAATCGTCGCCCGGCACGGTACCCGCCGGCAATTCCGCGATGTGGTCGTGGATCGCGCCTGGGCGGGTGAACCAGACGCGGTCTGCGTCGGGGTGGTTCTTTATATGGGTCAGGATATCGCGCAGGCCCGCCAGACGGTATGGCTGGCCGGCGACGAAGCTGTGCAGCGCCAGGCTGAACACCAGGGGCTGATTTTGGGACTGGCGCATCTGTTCGTCGAAATGCCCGGTGACCATTTCGGTGAAATCGGCCGCCGTGTGACGCCTTGTCAGCTGGGCCGGGGAATCGTTGATTTCGATGTGATAGGGGATCGCCAGCAGCTTGCCGGCGCGTGTCCGCATCCAGACCGGCTGGTCGTCATGGGACCAGTCCATGATAAAGCGGTAGCCGTTTTCCCTTAGGTGATCGGGCGTGGCCCCGGTTTCCGAAATCCACGGCCCCATCCAGCCGCCCGGCCCGTCGCCCTCATGACGGCGGAAATCTTCCGTCACCCGTTTGATCAGATCGCCTTCGCCGTCCTCGCCCAGATCGCCCTGCTGTTCCGAATTGGTATGGCCGTGGCCGATGAATTCGTCGCCCCGCGCGCGGATGCGTTCCGGGATCTGCGGTGCGTGATCGTAGATCGCGGTGTTCATCAAATGGCAGGCCGGCAGGCCAAGCTCGTCCAGCAGATCGAATATGCGCCAGATGCCGACCCGCAGCCCGTAATCGCGCCAGGAATAATTGCGCACGTCGGGCTGCACGCCCGGATTGGTTGGGGTATGGCCGAGCCCTTCGCCGAAGCTGAAATGCTCAATATTCAGCCCGATATAGCAGGCCAGGCGCTTGCCGCCGGGCCAGTCATATTGCGGCCGTTCGATGATCGCCGAGTAGTCGTAACGCCCGTGGCGGCGGATTTCCATATGGTCCGCTTCCCTGAATTTGGATTTCCGCGAATCATCACCTTTCCTCCCGGCGTCGGCAAGGGGGTATTTATTCCTACCGCCGTTCCAGTCTCATCCGGTAAACTGCGGCCCACATGATTTCAAACTTGGACAGGTAATATGTATGCCCTTCTGCGCAACACGCTCTTTGCCTTGCTGGCGGTGTTCGTCATGACCGATGACGCAAGCGCCCGCGATCTCGAAAATACGCTCTATCTCGAGCTGACCTATGGCCGGGTGGTGATCGAGATGCGCCCCGACCTCGCCCCCAAGCACGTCGCGCAGATCAAGCGGCTGGCGCGGGAAAAATTTTATGACGGGATCGTGTTTCATCGCGTGATCGCCGGCTTCATGGTTCAGGGCGGCGATCCGGACGGCAACGGCACCGGCGGATCCGGCACCAATATCCCGGCCGAATTCTCCGACGAACCCCATGTGCGCGGCGTGACGTCCATGGCGCGGTCGGCCAATCCCGACAGCGCCGACAGCCAGTTCTTCCTGATGCTCGGCGATGCGCCGTTCCTCGACGGCAAGTACACTGTCTGGGGCAAGATCGTCGAGGGGCTGAATTTCATCGACCTTATCAAGAAAGGCGATCAGGCCAATAACGGCGCGGTCGACGATCCCGACAAGATCGTGACCATGCGAGTCGCGGCGGATGTCGAAAAATAGCGGATGAATGCTTCCGTCGCCGCCGGGGCGGACGGGCGCAATAAGATCATCGGGCTGCTCTGCACCGGGCATTTCTACAGCCATTTCTGCAATCT
The DNA here is from genome assembly GCA_036339495.1 of Pseudomonadota bacterium. GTDB lineage: Bacteria > Pseudomonadota > Alphaproteobacteria > MPNO01 > MPNO01 > CALGIA01. Next base: position 2,418 of record JAYZAW010000327.1, read on the forward strand.
GGTGCTGCCGCCGCTGTTCCCGTTTCTGAAGGCGGATACCGAGCTCGATTACGTCGCCCTGGCGTCGTTGGTTGCGGTGCCGGCGCTCGCCACCGGGGCGTCGCAGGTGCCGTTCGGATTGCTGGTCGACCGGTTCGGCGGGCGCGTGGTGCTGCTTGCCGGCATCGCCCTGATGGGGGTGAGCCTCATACTGGTCGGCGTCGCAACCGAGTATTGGCAGTTTCTGTTGCTGATGACCCTGGTCGGACTCGGCAACGGCGTCTTTCACCCGTCCGATTACGTCATCATGACCAGGCGGATTGCCGACAGCCATATCGGCCGCGCGGTCAGCCTGCACGGCTTTTCCGGCTATATCGGCTGGGCGGCGGCGCCCGTGGTCATGATCGGTCTGGAGCAATTCCTGGGGTGGCGCCAGGCGGTCTCGATCATCGGTCTGCTGGGGCTTGTGATCGTGCTGATCTTGGTGGCATTCGGCGCAAGCCTGCGGGATCGCGATCGATCCGATCCGACGGCGGCAAAACCGCCTTCCTCGCGGCGCAGCGTGAAGCTGATGCTGTCGCTTCCCATGCTGATGTTGCTGGGGTTCTTTCTGCTGACCGCGATCGCCACCGCCGGCACGGCCAGTTTCCTCGTCGTGGCGTCGATCGAACTCTATGGCGCGGATGAAACTCTCGGAAATTATGCGCTGACCGCCTATCTGGTCGCCATGGCGTCCGGCGTTCTGGCCGGCGGCGTGATTGCGGACCGGTACGGCCGGCATAATTTCGTGGCTTCGGTCAGCGCGGCGGTTTTCGCCGCCGGGATGGCGATTTTCGGTCTCGGCCTCGCGCCGATGTTGGTCGCCATGGCGGCGGCGGCGATCGGCGGGCTGGCCTTCGGGATCGCGACCCCGTCACGGGATCTTCTGGTCCGGCAAATCGCGCCGCCGGGAACCATCGGCGTGGCGTTCGGGTTTACCTCGACCGGGCTCGGGCTCGGCGGCGCGATCGGACCTGTGGTGTGCGGATGGTTCATGGATGCGGGCGCGCCCGGTTTGGCTTTCGGCGCGATGGCGGCCTGCGCGGCCCTGGCGATCGTCGCCTCGATGCTGACCCGCGAACCCGTCGCCGCGCGGGGATGATCGATATCGGGGTCAGGTCCGGGAACTGGCATGGCCGGGTCTGGCGGCTGGCTTTTCCGATTATCATTTCCAATATTTCGATACCGCTGCTGGGCGCGGTCGATACCGCCGTGGTCGGGCATCTACCGGACGCGAAGTATCTCGGCGGCGTCGCTATCGGCGCGATGATCATGAGTTTCGTCTATTGGGGGTTCGGGTTCCTGCGCATGGGCACCACCGGCCTGACCGCCCAGGCTCATGGCGCGGGCGACGCCGATGAGGTCCGCGCTGCATTGGCGCGCGCGGCGCTGATCGGTTTCGCCATCGGGATTGCCTTGATGGCGCTGCAATTGCCGATCGCTTATGCGGCGTTTTCCCTGGTCGAGGCCAGTGGAGAAGTGGAACAGCTGGCCCGGTCCTATTTCGCGATCCGGGTGTTCGGCGCGCCCGGCGCGCTGGTCGGTTATGCCTATCTCGGCTGGTTCCTCGGCGTCCAGAACGCGCGCGTGACGCTTTATGTGCAGCTCTGGATGAACGGGCTCAATATCGCGCTCGATCTGCTGTTCGTGCTCGGGTTCGGGTGGGGCGTCGAAGGCGTGGCGCTGGCCACGGTGATTTCGGAATATGCCGGCGCGGCAATGTGTTTGTGGCTCGCCCACCGTATGCTGCCGGGGCTCGGCGGACGCTTCCGGCGCGCCCGGATTCTGGCCCGCGACCGGTTGCTCCATACCTTCGCCTTCAACCGGGATGTGTTTTTGCGCACCATTTGCCTGGTGTCCGCCTTCGCCTATTTTACCGCCAAGGGCGCGGAGATGGGCAATCTGGTCCTGGCCGCCAACGCCGTACTGCTGAACTTCCAGCTCTTCATGGCCCATGGGTTGGATGGCTTCGCCCATGCGGTCCAGGCGCTCGCCGGCGGCGCGATCGGCGCGCGCGACCGAGGCGCCTTTCGCGCGGCGGTGCGGGTGTCGACCCTGTGGGCGTCGGTGCTGGCGGTCGCCGTTACCGCAATTTACGCCCTGGCCGGACACGGCATCGTCAATCTGCTGACCGGGCTTGAAGATGTTCGCGCGGCGGCCGCGGTTTATCTGCCCTGGGCGGTGGTTTCGCCAATCGTCTCGATCTGGGCCTTCCAGCTTGACGGCATCTTTCTCGGCGCGACAAAGGGGCGCGCCATGCGCAACGCCATGATTGTCTCGCTCATGGTTTATCTGGCGCTGTGCTGGGTCCTCGTGCCGGTTTGGGGAAACCACGGACTATGGCTCGCATTTATGGGTTTTATGGCGGCGCGCGGCATAACACTCTGGATCGCCTATCCGGCGTTATACCGGAATATTGTCAATCATCATCAATATTAATTAAATATCGTTTTTTTATACTTAGATCTATATTTAGAAAATATTAGACTAATCTGTATGTGACGGTTATGACCTGGGCTGTCTTGAGATGTATTGTGTGCGTAGCGTAGTTTGGTGTCGTCGTTGAAAAAAAGATCGTCTTTGGGCGCGGGTTCTTCGGGTTTCGACGCTCTGCGGATTGTTGAACGGGTTGGACGGCGCCATATCGTTGGCTGTTCCTGAGGTAACTATTTTCTGTGCACCGGCCGGCGCGCGGTCTGCGACAATTGCGGCGCGGAGGGGTTGGTCGCGGGCTTCAAAAAAGACCGGCGCAACGGATCCGATCGGGGCGATAACTAACCGCCGGACTATGTTCTGGACAAGTTC
>JAYZAW010000328.1:0-12716 GCA_036339495.1 Pseudomonadota bacterium
AAAACATATCAGGACGGAACGATACGACCACGAATTGGAAGACACATTCGCCGTCAAGGACGAAATCACCCGAACCGTCGTCGCGGCCATAGAGCCAAAGCTCAGCCGGGCTGAACAAGAACGCGTGCGCCGGAAACCTCCAGATAAATTGGACGTCTGGGATTTTTATCAACAGGGTTTATGGCATGTGAGGCGCCACACTAAGCGCGATAATGAGGAGGCGCGCAATCTTTTCCAAAGGCCATTGGAAGACGACCCGCATATTTCGTCGGCGTTTGGGGGCCTCACATATGTCTACATACAGGGGTTTGCCCGAGGCCATGAGAATCGAGAAAGACCACGTCCCGGTCGACTGAGACGAATGGAAATGCACCTCAGGTAACGGACGTTTACCTCGTCGGTTCCGAGTCTATGTCCAGAGCCTGGACCACGCGGGTGTGCATGTTGTAGGCGCCGATCAATGTGGTGAGTTCGACGATTTCGCGGTGATCGTAGTGTGGGCCGAGGGAGGCGAAGATTTCCTCGGGCACATGGATATCACGGGTCATCGATTCGGCGTATGCCAATGCGGCTCGTTCCGCTTCATTAAAAAATTCCATCGCTTCCCAATCGGTGAGCGCGTCGCATTCAGCCTGGGTCAGGCCTTCGGCCAACGCCAGCTTCGGCACGTGTTGATTGATCACGTAATCGACCCGGTTGAGATATCCGATGCGGATGATGACGATTTCGCGCAACCGGCCGGGAAGTTCGGTGCCCCAGCGCAGCGTGTTGATCAGGTTGAACCAGATTTCCGCTACCGGCGGGCTGTGCAGCAGCAGTTTATAGACATTGATCACATTACCGCGCCGGCCGGACCGAATCTTTTCCACTAGCTTGGCGTTTTCTGGAATTTCATCGCCTTCGAGAAGGGGAACACGCGCCATGGAGCGTCTCCTATACTTTAGCGGGCGGGGGCGCGGCTGAAGGCGTTATTGGCATTAACAAGCGCATCCATCAGGCGCATGAACTCAACGCGCTGGTCCGCCGCCAAGGGCGCCAGAAACCGATCCTGGGCGCGCTGCATGGCCGCTTCCATGTCCCGGGTGATGCGCGCGCCCTCATTTGTCAGCACTGCCAGTTTCATGCGCCGGTCGGCGGACGAAACCTGGCGGGTAACGATACAACGTTCCTCCAGTCGGGCCAGTACGTCGGCCACATTGGTACGGTCGATCGCGGCTTCGTTGGCAATCGATATCTGATCCAGTTTCGGTTGAATAGCGAGTACGGTCATCACCGCATATTGCACCGGCGTCAGGGAATAAGCCGCGCATTCCTCCAAAAACATCGCAACATGGATCTGATGAAGCCGGCGGATCAGATGGCCGGGCCGGTCGCCTAGTTTGGATTTGAGTTCATCGATTGTGGAGGCCATAAGCGTTCCCGAATGAAAACAGCGTTATTCGTCAGTATACTGCATTGTCATTCTATTGAAAACATGGACCTTTTCGTGTGGCTTGACGCCGGAACCCGAGTGTTCTGTGATGAATTATCACGCTTGCATCCTGGCAATTACGGGGTATACAGACGATATCTTATCCGTCTTTAGGGAGATCGGACTTGAGCAAAAACAATAACGGCGCGGCCGAATTCAGTTGGCCCAACAGTGATCTCACGCGCATCCCGGACTGGGTTTATACCAGCGACGAAATTTATGACCAGGAGCAGGAACGGATTTTTCGCGGCCCGACTTGGAGCTATGTCGGGTTCGAGGCGGAAATTCCCAACCCGGGCGACTTCCGGCGATCCTACGTGGGTTCGGTGCCGGTCATTTTCACCCGCGCGAAAGACGACACGATCCATGTGCTTGAAAATCGCTGCGCCCATCGCGGCGCGGAATTTTGCCGCGAGCTCAAGGGCAACAATCCTGAATTCATGTGCCCCTATCATCAATGGCTATACAATCTGAAAGGCGACCTGATCGCCGTTCCATTCCGCCGAGGGATCAAAGGCCAGGGCGGCATGCCGAAAGATTTCAAGCTGGAGGAAAACGGGCTCCGCAAGCTCATGGTCGCGTCGCGCGGCGGCGTGGTGTTCGCATCCTTCGACCCCGACGTGGGGTCCCTGGAGGATTATATGTCGCCCGAAATCCTGACCGATTTCGACGCCACCTTTAATGGCCGCAAGCTGGAAATTCTCGGCTATTGGCGTAACCGCCAACGCGGCAACTGGAAGCTCTATCACGAGAATCTCAAAGACCCATATCACGCGACCTTGCTGCACACCTATCTGGTCACGTTCGGGCTGATGGTTGCCGGGCAGAAATCCGCCATGCTCGCCGACCCAACCGGCCGGCACGGGGTCATGGCGTCGGCCATGGGCGATCAGGACAAAGAGGTCGTGGCCGCAAGCGCGGCCGAAATGAAAAAATTCGAAACCGATTACAAGCTCGAGGACGGCCGCGTCGTATCCTACCGGCCGGAAGCGGAGTCTCCCTGGTCGGTGACCATGATGACGGTCTGGCCCAACTTCATCGTGCAGCGCGAACTCAACACCCTCGGCGTCCGCCAGATCGTGCCGCGCGGCCCCGGCGCGTACGATATGTACTGGACCATGTTCGGGTATGAAGATGACGACGCGGATATGCGAGACCGGCGGCTCTGCCAGGCCAATCTAATGGGGCCGGCGGGATATCTCGGCGCGGAAGACCACGAGGCGATCGCCTTCGTTCAGGACGGGGTCGAGCGCAGCGTCCCCGGCAGCGGCGTCGTGATGATGGATTCCGACGTCGAGGGCACCTCATCCAGTCTGATTTCAGAATCGGCAATCCGGGCGATGTATCGCCATTACTGCGGCGTAATGGAGCTGTAATGGCGGCAGCCGACACATTGAGAAACCTGCCGACGGCGGCCGAGCTGCGCGAATTGCGTTTCGAGATCGAAGAATTCAATACCGAATACGCCCAGTTGCTGGACGAAGGCGATCTCTATGACTGGCCGGCTTTTTTTACCGATGACGGTTTTTATCGAATTACCGGGCGCGAGAACGTCGATGAAGGGCTGCCCATCGGGCTGATTTATTGCGACGGCATGGGCATGCTGATCGACCGGACCCGCGCCATCGTCAAGACCACCATGCACGCGCCGCGCTATTTGCGGCATTATAATTCGAATGTTCAGGTGCTGGGCGTCGGAGATGGTGGTGAAATCGAGGCGCGTTCCAACTATCTGGTGGTCGAAACATTGATGGAAGACGAAACCCGCATCTTCCAGGCCGGCCGCTACGACGATATCTTCGCCCGAACCGATGGCGCCCTCAAGCTGAAAAAACGCGACTGCATCTATGACAGCCTGATCATCCCCAACGCGCTGATTTACCCGGTCTAGGTTTTACCCCGCCGCCAGCCGCGCAACGATCCGCTGCGCAAGCGCGCCGACCACGCGGCGGCGGTACCAGGGCGCGATGGTGGTGGTTTTCATCGGCTTGGCCTGCTTGCGCACGTTTTCGCGGATGTCTTCCAGCAGATCGCCGTCGACTTTCTTGCCGACATAGGAATCGGTTCCCTTGACGAGCTGCGGATACGGGTTGACCGCCGTGAGCGCAATGGATAGCGCCTCCACTTTGCCGTCTTTCATGGTCAGGGCGACCGCCGCGCCGGCCAGCGGAAAATCGATCGACCCGCGCACCCGCGATTTCACATAACCGGACGGGATGCCCGCCGTGGCCTTGGGCAGATGCAGCGCGACCAACAGTTCGCCGGCAGCCAGCGTCAGGTGATCCATGCCGTCATTCCTGTACAGATCGGTCAGCGGGATGCGCCGCGTCCCGTCTGGCCCGGCCAGTCCCACTTCGCCGCCATGAACCAGCGCCGCGGGCGCAACATCGCCCGAAAATGCGGCAAAGCAGCGCTTGCCGCCCGGCGCGACATGGCAGATTTCTCCGCGATGCTTGAGGCAGTAATCATTGGCCGACCGCCACCATTCGGACTGATTGTAGTAGATGCATCTTGTGTCGAGGCAGAGATTGCCGCCGACCGTTCCGTAATGCTGATGGGTCGGTCCGGCAACCGCGCGCGCGGCTTCGGCCACGGCGGCATAATCCCGCTGAACGGATTCGTGGCGGCCCAGTTCCTGGAGTTTGACCGCGGCCCCGATATGCAGGCCGTCGGCATCCTCGCGAATTTCCGTCATCTCCGTGACGGCATTGAGATCAACCAACGTTTCGGGCGTCTCGATGCCGCGCCGGATATTGACCACCATGTCGGTGCCGCCGGCCAGATAGCGCGCGGTTTCGGACCCGCCATTGAGCGCCACCGCTTCGGCCACGGTTTCGGGCCGGTGCAGTTTGAATTCAGGCATCAACTCCATTACTCGGCTCCCTCCTGAACTGAACCAGGCGCGGAGCGGGAAGCGGCCCGATCCTCGCGCTCTTTATTCTCAAGCAGCTCCATCAGCCGGTCGGGCGTCAGCGGCATTTCATGGGTCCGCACGCCAACCGCCTGCGCCACCGCGCTGGTCAGCGCGGGCAGGAAACAGGCCAGCGAGGTTTCGCCGGCTTCCTTGGCGCCGTAGGGACCGTAAGGATCGTTGCTTTCCACGTAATAGGTCTCGATCGGAGGCGATTCCACGATCGTCGGCACCCGGTAATCCAGCATGTTTCCATGCACGTTGAGGCCTTCGTGATAGCGGGTTTCCTCGGTCAGGGCCTGGCCCATGCCCATCCAGACCGAACCTTCGATCTGGCCTTCGACGGCAAGCGGGTTGAGCGCCTTGCCGACATCCTGGGCGATCCAGATTTTCTCGACATGGACCTCGCAGGTATCGGGATCGACCTCGACCTCGACCACCACGGCGGCATAGGCGAACGCCATGGTCCCGCCGATCGCGCCGCCGCGATATTTGGTCGTGCCCCAGCTTTCCGGGATGGTGTCGAAATTGCCCTTCACGTTGAGGGTGCCGACGCCTTCCAGCGCCGCCATGACAACCTCGTCGAAAGTCAGCCCTTCGTCCTGGGTGCCGGCGCGGTAGGTTTCGCCCAGGCATTCGACATCTTCCGGGCGCACCTCGAGTTTTTTCGCGGCCGCCTCGATGAAAACCTGCTTGAGGTTTTTGGCCGCGTCGACGGCCGCATTTCCGACCATGAAGGTCACGCGCGACGAATACGACCCGTTATCCTTGGGCGTGATCGCCGAATCCGATGCGATCGTGCGGAGCCGCGACATCGGGATTCCCAACGTATCGGCGACGCATTGCGTGATCACGGTGGATGAGCCCTGGCCGATTTCAGCGGCCCCGGTCAGCACGGTGATCGAGCCGTCGAAATCCACTTTTAGATGGATCGTCGCGTGCGGTTCTCCGGTCCAGTGCTTGGGCTTGGACGCGCCGGAGATATAGTGCGAACACGCCATACCGAGCCCGCGATTGGGGCCCATCTTGTCGTAGCGTTCCTTCCAGCGGCTTTTTTCCTCGACGATATCCATGCATTCGGGCAGGCCGTAGGAATTGACCATCAGATCGTTGGCCGTGAAACACGGCGCGGTCAGCATATTGGCGCGGCGGACCTGGAACGGATCGAGGCCGAGCTCTTCCGCCATCTCGTCCAGCAGGTTCTCGAAAGCGAAGCGTGGATTGACCGTGCCGTGGCCGCGGAACGCGCCGGGCGGCGGCATGTTGGTCAGGACCCGGAAGCCCTTGTAGCGGATCGAATCGATGTCGTAGAGCGCAAACAGGGTCGAGCCGTTATAGAGAATCGTGACCACGCCATAGCCCGAATAGGCCCCGGCGCGATGCACGCATTCGCATTCGACGCCGGTAATCGCGCCGTCTTTCTTGAGGCCGATCTTCATCTTGACCTCGGTTTCCTGACGGCCGCGATGGGTGATGAAGGTTTCCTCTCGGCTGACCACCAGGCGCACCGTGCCCATGGCCTTGCGCGCCAGCAGCGCGCAGACCAGTTCCACATGCAGGGTTTCCGTGCGGCAGCCGAACCCGCCGCCGATATGGGGCTTAATCACGCGGATCTTGGATTTGTCCATGCCGAGCGTGCGCTCAAGCATCAAATGGACGTAGTACGGCACCTGGGTCGAGGCGCGCACCGTCATGCGGTCGCGCCCCGCATCGTATTCGGCATAGGCCGCGTGCGGCTCGGTCTGAACCTGGCAGACTTCGGCCAAATGATAGCTGCCTTCGCGCACCAGATCGGCGTCGCCAAACCCGGCATCCACATCGCCGATCTCAAAATCGACCGCGCGTTCCATATTGCCGCTGCGCTTTTCATGCAGCTGCACGGCGTCCTCGGCGCGCGATTCATCGGCGTTGTAATAGGCCTGCAGGATTTCATAATCGATCTTGATCAGATCGAGCGCCTTTTGCGCCGTGGCGACATCGGTTGCCGCGACGGCGGCGACCGCTTCTCCGCGATACCGCGTGCGGCCCTTGGCGATGGCGTATTCATTCATGGCGATCGGAAGTACGCCATAGGTTTCGGTGCAATCCTCGCCGGTGCAGATCGCCATCACGCCAGGCAGGGCCTCGGCCGCCGACACATCGATCGACAGGATATTGGCGTGGCCGTGCGGGCTGCGCAGAATCCGGCCGACCAAAGTGTCCGGTGAATTGAAATCGGCGCTGTACTTGGCCTTGCCGGAAACTTTTTCCGGGCCGTCGATCAACGGCGTGGGAACGCCAATGGTGCGAACGGGTCCATGGGTTTCTATTTCGCTCATGCCGCGTTCTCCTTCCGACGTTCCCCGGCGGCCCATTGGACCGCTTCAATGATTTTGATATAGCCGGTGCAGCGGCAGATATTGGCCGCCAGCGCGCCCTTGATATCGGCCTCGCTGGGCGACGAATTCTCGCGCAGCAGGCCTTCCGCCGCCATGATCATGCCCGGGGTGCAGAACCCGCACTGGGCGCCGAGCTTTTCGTGGAAACCTTGTTGGAGATCCGACAGCCGGCCATTTGCCTCAAGCGCCTCCACGGTTTCGACATCGCTACCCCCACAGGTCGCCGCCAAAGTCAGACAGGCGTGACGCGCATCGCCATCGACCAGCACCGTGCAGCAACCGCATTCGCCGCCGTCGCACCCAATCTTGGTGCCGGTCAGCCCGGCCACCTCGCGCAGATAATCGACCAGCAGCATGTTATCGGGCACCACGTCGTCCCGATCACGCCCGTTCAGCTTCAATGACAGCACCGTTTTCATGGTCTCTCCCACCAGAAGTGACTGCCCGGCGCACTTATTTTCCGTGACTAGCCAATGGTTTACTATGTCAACAATATAGAGAATGGCATAACCAAACTCTTTTTACAAGATTTTCCCCGCCTCCGCACTTCGACAAATGGCCGGCTGGTGTATGATCCTTGCAATTGGCGAATGGCGTTCAGAGAGGTCACATGGCGTTACTGGTGCATACCGGACCGAACCCGGCCACGATCTGGGCGGATGCCTTGCGGGCAATCATGCCCGGCGATGATATTCGGCTGATCGACCAAGTCGACGACCCGGACGACATTGAAGCCATGTTGGTGATGAGACTTCCGCGCGGGCCAATCAATCGCTTCACGAATTTGCGCTTCGTTGGATCGATTACAGCCGCCGTTGACGGCCTGCTTCGCAATCCGGATTTGCCGGATGAGTTGCCCATCGTTCGCTGCGGCGCGCCGGGCGGCGACCCGGAGATTACCGAATACACGATGCTGCATGTCCTGCGTCATCATCGCCGGTTACCGGAATACGCGGAGGCGCAGAGCCGATCCGAGTGGATCAAATTCGATCAACCCCTGGCGGCGGAGCGGCGCGTGGGATTTTTGGGCCTTGGGCTGGTCGCGCGCCCGGCCGCGGAAGCCGTTCGCGATCTGGGATTTCAGGTTGCGGCTTGGACCCGAACAGCGAAGGACATAACGGGCATGGAAATATTTCAGGGCGATGCCGCATTCGATGATTTTCTGGCCCGCTCGGACATCATCGTCAATTTTCTGCCGGTCACGGAACGGACCCGGGATATTATCAATGCCGATACGCTTGCAAAGCTGCCCGACGGCGCCGCGGTGATCAATATCGGCCGCGGCGAACATGTGGTCGATCAGGATCTGATCGCTGCGCTGGATTCGGGCAAGCTTTCCGCCGCGACACTGGATGTCTACCGGACCGAACCGCTGCCCGCCGGGGACCCGCTATGGACCCATCCCTTGATCACGATCATGCCTCATACGTCGCGCCGCATCAGACCCGCCAATATCGTTCCCCAGTTCGCCGAGGCCATGCGCTGCCTGCGGGCCGGCGAGGCTTTACCGCGGCTTGTCGACCGCGCGGCCGGATATTAGAAACCAGGAGATCCCATGAGCACACAAGGCGTCGGCGCGCGGCTTCCCCGCAAGGAAGACCATCGTCTCACACGGGGACGGGGCCGCTTTGTCGCCGATATCCGGTTCGACGGTCAGCGCGAAGTGGCGTTTTTGCGTAGCCCGGTCGCCCATGCGCACATTTTATCCATCGACATTCCGCAAGACATCCGGTCGCGTGTCTTTACCGCCGACGACATGGCCGATGTCTCGCCGATCCGCGCCGATTCCGCCCTGCCCGGCTACAAGCCATCGGCCCAGCCGCCGCTGGCCGGTGAAAAAATCCGTCAGGTCGGCGAGCTGATCGCCATGTGCGTGGCCGCGACCCGCGCCGAGGCGGAAGACATGGCCGACCGCGTGATGGTGGAATACGACATCCTGCCGGCCGTGTCGGACATGCTGAAGGCGCGCGACTCCGACGCCCCGCTGCTGCACGAGGAATGGGGCGACAATATCTTTTTGGAAACATTCGTCGAGGCCGGGACTGACGGCAATATTCAATCCGCCGCCGAAAAGGCCGCGATCACGGTCAAGCGCCGTTTCCGCACGGCGCGGCAATGCATGGCGCCGATAGAAGGCAAGGGCGTGGCGGCAAATTGGGATTCGCGCCTCGAACAGCTCGAAGTGATCTCGGCGTCCCAGATGCCCCATATCGTGCGCACTGGGCTGGCCGATTGCCTCGGCATCGATCACGGCAGGATCCGGGTCATGGCGCCCGATGTGGGCGGCGGGTTCGGTTATAAGGGAATTTTGTCGCCGGAGGAAGTCTGCATCTCGTGGCTCGCCATCCATCTCGACCGGCCGGTGCGCTGGATCGAGGACCGCCGCGAACATCTGATCGCCAACGCCAATTGCCGCGAACACGCATACGAAATCACCGCCCACGCGGACGCCAACGGCCGGCTGCTGGCGCTCGACGCCGAAGCGACGGTCGATGCCGGCGCCTATTCGGTCTATCCGTTTTCGGCCTGTCTCGAAGCGGCCCAGGTCGCGTCAATCCTGCCGGGGCCCTATGATTTCGGCGCCTATCGCTGCCGCACCTGGTCGGTGGCAAGCAACAAGCCGCCGATCCTGCCGTTTCGCGGCGTGGCGCGCACCGGGGTGTGTTTCGCCATGGAGTTGATCATGGACGCGATCGCGCGCGAGGCCGGACGCGAACCCCATGAAGTCCGGCTCGAGAACCTGATTCCGTCCGATGTCATGCCGTTCGACAATATCACCGCCAAGCATTTCGATTCGGGAGATTACCCCGAATGCCTGCGCCGCGCCGCCGACGCCATCGACGTCCCCGCCATCCGCGAACGACAACAAAACCCCGAAGCCGACGGGCGGCGCATCGGGCTCGGGTTTTCGATCTTCTGCGAACAGGCCGCCCACGGCACGTCGGTCTATGCCGGGTGGGGCATTCCCATGGTGCCGGGTTTTGAGCAGGCCGGCGCAAGGCTGACGCCCGACGGCGTGCTGGAACTGCGCGTCGGCGTGCATTCGCACGGCCAGGGGCTGGAAACCACCTTGGCCCAGGTCGCCAATGAGGTACTCGGGATCAACCCGGAAAATGTCCGCGTGATCCTGGGCGATACCGCGGTCACGCCCTATTCCACCGGCACCTGGGGGTCGCGCTGCATGGTGATGGCGGGCGGCGCGGTGGCCACGGCCTGCGAGGAAATCGGCCGGCGCATCGCGCGCATCGGCGCCAAGCTGCTACAGGCCGACGAAAGCGAAGTACGCGTCGGCGACGGCGGCGTGACCGGCCCGGGCGGCAGTATCTCGTTCGAGGAAATCGGCCGCACCTGGTATCTCAAACCGCAGGATCTGCCCGACGATGTGGAACCTGGCGGGGTCGAGGTCACGGCCGGCTACAAACCCGATCGCGACAGCGGCACGTTCTCCTACGCCGCCCACGCGGTCGTCATCGCGGTCGACACCGACATCGGTGAGATCGAAATACTCGATTACGTGGTGGTCGAGGACGGCGGCGTGCTGGTCAACCCCATGATCGTCGACGGCCAGGTTTATGGCGGCGCGGGCCAGGGCATCGGCACCGCGCTCTATGAGGAAATGCAATATTCCGACGACGGCCAGCCGCTGGCGTCTTCGTTTGCCGATTACATGATGCCGGGCGCGACGGAGATACCGGATATTCGCATCGATCATATGGAAACGCCCTCGCCCTACACCACCTTCGGCCAGAAAGGCATCGGTGAAGGCGGCGCCATCGGCCCGCCGGCGGCCATCGCCAATGCCGTAAACGACGCATTGCGACCGCTCGGCGTGGAAATCAACGAAATCCCGATCAGCCCGAAGCGGCTTTTGGCGGCGATTGCGGCGGCGAGCTAGACACGGCATTATTTAAGCAGGACATCCCAACAGACGGACCCAAATCACATGGACGCAGTTATCGAGAGTTTCTTCGCCGGATTTCCGGTTCTTATCGGACATTTCGCGCTTACCATCGGGATTTTGGGTCTTGGAGTCACGATCTATGTCTGGCTGACCCCCTATCATGAGTTCAAGTTGATCAAGGCGGGAAACACGGCGGCGGCGTTGTCGCTGTCGGGCGCCATTGTCGGGCTTGCCCTGCCGCTCGCGGTGGCCATGGCGGGCAGCGTCAACGCGTTCGATGTCCTGATCTGGGGCGCGTTGACCCTGGTGATCCAGCTCGGCGCCTATCGGGTCGCCGACATGATGCTGCGCGGCCTGCCCGAACGGATAGAGAATGACGAAATCGGCGCGGCGATCCTGGTCGTGGGCGTCAAGCTCGCGGTCGCCATGATCAACGCCGCCGCGGTAACCGGTTAGAACACGCCGTCATGCGCAAGCTGGATATCCTGGCTTTGGTTGCCGTGGTGGTGGTCGCGGTGATCGGCAAGATGGTCGGTTATGGCGGCGACGCCCAGGATGAATACCAGCCGCGACGGCCGCCGCCGGTCTATCAGGCGCCGCCTTCGGACGACAGAGCCCAGCGTCCCCTGCCCGGGCGGTCATCGGCGGATGGTATATTTGGGGTCAAGGTCGGTCCCGCGGGACCATCGTCGGGCACCGCCTTTTCGATTGCCGGAGACGGACGCTGGCTGACCGCGCGTCATGTCGTTGCCGGCTGCGGGCAGGTGATCATCCGCACCGCGCGGCGCAAGGGCGTGACGGTTCAGCGCATTGTGACACACCCCAATGCCGACGTAGCGGTATTGTGGACGCGCGGCGGCGCGCCGTCGCTGACTCTGTCGGGCGCCGATCTGAAAACCGGGCAAAGCGGGTTCGGCATCGGATTTCCGGGCGGCAATCCGGGCGATGTTCATGGACAGATTCTCGGTCGCCGCGTGATGCGAATTTCCGGCCAATACCGCACCAATGAACCGGTGATCGCCTGGAGCCAGCTTCGCCGCGTGCCCGACAACGGCCCCAATCTGGCCGGCATGTCGGGCGGACCGATGCTGGACCGGGCCGGCCGCGTGATCGGCATCGTGGTCGCGGGCGCACCACGCCGGGGCCGGACATATACCGCCGCGCCAATATCATTGAATGACGCTGTGCGCCGGGCGAGACTTCAAATCAACCGCGTTCCCGGCGACCGCCAGCCCCTCGCCCAACTCAACAACCGGGACTTTCCCGCATTCGGCGAAAATCTGAGATCCCGGCTGACCGTCGCCAAGGTATTTTGCAGGGTCGGACAACGCCGCGCCCGGCGACCGAGAGCATGGTCCGGGCGTGAGAACGCCGCAGTTTCACTCGGCTCCTAACCTTTCATTAAGGATGAATATTGGCCGGATTTTATGGTTTTCGTGACCATATTTCGGCGTTATGGATCGATTGTCCGCCTCACACGATGCCGTCGACCGGCCAGTGCGAACTCCGACCCCGGATTCATCCGGGCGGATCGTGGCGCCGAATACGTTGCATCGGTCCGAGCTCGACCGAAAATTCCGCGCTATTTAGGATTTTGGACGGGTCGCGCTCGTCGGATGCTGCGTGACCGATGACGGGTTGACCGTCTTGGCCGCGCCGGTGTTGAGCGCGCTGGAAACAGAAGCCCTCAAGCCTCATTTGATTGACGGCGCCAGCGTCATGGACGCCGAAATCCTGGCAAAGCTGGCAAACGAACTGAGAGCCAATCCGGTTCAGGTGGATTTGGACAACCCGGTGGGGTCGCTGAACGGTCCCGCGCTTTACGAACTCGAAACCGCCATGCGTCCGTATTGCATTTCCACCACCAAACAAAGAGGTGTGGGATTGCTCGACATTTCGGGGTCTCTCTTTTCACCCCGGAAGAACAAGCGGCCCAACTCAGCATGCTCAGCTACGCCTTGTACTCCGCCCACCAGAAATTGTCGGAATCGGGCTTGAACATCGATCTCACCAGCACGACAACCGGTGACGGGTTCTATCTGTGGAACCGGCATG
>JAYZAW010000329.1:0-15395 GCA_036339495.1 Pseudomonadota bacterium
ACCGTGGTATCGCGCATCACGGACGGCTCCGCGCCGATCGGGCGCGGCGTCGGTCCCGTGCTGGAGGCCCGGGACGTGATGCGGGTATTGTCGAACGCGCCCGATGGACCGGCCGATCTACGGGAAAAATCACTCGCCTTCGCGGCCCGGATCATCGCCTTCGACCCCGCTTTCCGCGCCGGCGATGGGTTGAAACGGGCGCGCGAACTGCTCGATGGCGGCGCGGCGCTCGACGCCATGAACCACATCATCGATCTGCAGGGCCGCAACCCCGCCCCGCCGGAACCCGGCCCGTTGCAGTGGGACTATCCATCGCCGGCAGCGGGAATTGTCAGCGCGAGCGATGGCTGGTGGATTTCCGGACTGGCGCGGCGCGCCGCCGCGCCGCTCGACAAGACGGCGGGGATCGATCTACTGAAACAGATCGGCGACCCCGTCGCCGAGGGCGAACCGCTATTCCGCATTCATGCCGGCGGTGAAGTGGATTTCGCCGTCGCCAAGGATGCCGCGGAAGGGGATAGCGGTTTCGATATCGAACCAGGCTAGGCCATTCGCGCGCGAAACCGGGATTGCCAACCGGATAACAAGGTTTCATCGGCGCACTCCGGCGCCAAATTCACCGCGCGCAGCAGGGCCCAGGCGAGACAGAAATTGGACGAAACCGCCGCAAGGCCGGTTCGGGATTCGATGTCGCCGAGCGCGCCCAGCGTGGGCATCCCAGTGCCGGCCAGCAAAACGGCCTCGGCGGAACCCGCATCGAGCTCCGGCAGTATTTCCAAAACCTGCGCGCCGGTGACGCTGTAGATACTTCTCGTATCGGCGTCTCCCGTATCGATACGGACCGTGTCGACGATCTCAATGCCGGCGGCTTCCCAATAGGCGATCGACGCCTGTTCGAGCCAGTCCGGATAGGGTGAGATCAGAGCGACGCGCTTGACGCCGAGATGCATCAGCCCGTCGCAAACCGCCATTGCGGAAGTAATAACCGGGTAACCGAAGGTTTGTTCCGCCGCCGCCACGATTTCCGCCTCGCGCGCCGCGCCAATCAGATAGGACGATCCGGTGCATGCCAAACCGAAAGCATCGAGCCGCAAAACGTCATAGGCGCGCAGCGCGTCCTCAAGCCGGTCCATGTAATCGATCAGCCGGTCGCGCGAATTCTGTACCGGGCTGGTCAGCCGCGTGGTCAGCAAATTCACGCCGGCCGGCATCAGCGCCCCAACCTCGGGCTCCACCGTGGGATTGGCCTGGGGCGTCCCAACCCCCAGTACCGCGCGCGCGCCATATTCTCCGCCATTTGCCATGGTCTGTTTTCCCTTATGGGTGAGTAAAACGATTAGCCCTCCGGCGTCCAGCTCGCTTTCCGCCGTTCCAGAAAGGCGCCGATGCCCTCGCTTGCGGCAGCAGACCTGCGCGTGCGGACATTCCAGGCTAGGGCGTCGTCGAATACAGCCGCATCGGGTCCACCGCCGATACCCGCAACCAGCCGCTTGGTTTCCCCCACAGCCTTGGGCGAGGCTTCCAGCGCCAAAGTCACATGATCCGCCACAAGCGCATCAAGCGCGGCCTCGTTTTCCGCCACGCCATGGACTAGACCGATGCGCAGGGCTTCGTCACCGTCGAACATGCGGGCGGTGACCGCAAAATGACGCAGCCATGTATTTCCGATTCGCGCCAGCAGGAACGGGCCGATGATGCCGGGCACAATCCCAAGCCGGACTTCCGAGACGCGAAAATTGGTGTTCCTGACCGCCAGCGACGCATCGCAACAGGCCGCGATGCCGAGTCCGCCGGCCATGGCCGCGCCGTGGATGCGGGCGATGGTGGTCTTGGGACATTCATTGATGACGCGGTACATGTTCTGCAGGCGGCGTGAATCCTCGGCCACCTCATCTTCCGAGTAGCCTTCCACGTCGCGCATCCAATTGAGATCACCGCCGGCGCAAAAAACCTTGCCCGCGCCCCGCACCAGCACCGCGCGGACCGCGTCATCGGCGGAGAGCGCGGTGAATGCGTCGGTGATTTCGCCAATCATTTCCGGGTTGATGGCGTTGCGCACGTCCGGCCGGTTAAGGTTGACCGTCGCAACGCCCCTGGCGTCGCGTTCGACCAAGATCATTGCCATGCTTATTTCTCTCTTAAAGTGGGTTGCTCTTTTTTTCCCAATCGAGCGCGGACCCGACGATCAACGTCAGATCGTCATGCCGCGGCGTCCAGCCGGTTTCACGCCTCAGCAACGAACTATCGGCGACGATTTCGGGCGAATCTCCGGCGCGGCGCGGCGCTTCCTTGACTGTCAATTCGCCTCCCGCGACCTCGCCCATCGCTTCAAGCAACTCGCGCACCGAATAACCGCGCCCATAGCCGCAATTGAACGTGGCGCTCCGGTCGCCAGCAGCGAGCCATTCCAGAACCCGGACATGGGCGTCGGCAAGATCGGAAACATGGATGAAATCGCGGATGCAGGTACCGTCCGGGGTTGGATAATCGGTCCCGAAGATAGATATGAAATCGCGCCTGCCGGTTGCGACCTCGCAGGCTATCTTGATCAGATGGGTCGCGTCCTCGATTACCTGGCCCGACCGGCCCGCCGGATCGGCACCGGCCACGTTGAAATAACGCAGGATGGCGTGGCGCAGATTGGAGACCGGCGTCACGTCGCGCAGCACCTGTTCGGTCATCAGCTTGGAATGGCCGTAGAGGTTGATTGGCCCGACCGGCGACTGTTCCGTCACGGGAACCTTTCCCGGGATGCCATAGACCGCCGCCGTGGACGAAAACACGAACCCCGCCACCCCGACGTCCACGCAGCTCTCGATAAAATTCCGGCTCGCCCCGGTATTGTTGCGATAATATTTCAGCGGATCGGAAACCGATTCCTCGACCACGATGCTGCCGGCGAAATGCATCACATATTCAACGCGGTGATCCGCCAGTACGCCGGCGACAAGGCCGCTGTCCGCCACATCGCCGACAACCAGCTCCACATCATCCGGCAGGGCCTCGCGGCGGCCGGTGGAAAGGTCATCGACAATCACCACGCCTCGGCCAGCTTCGCGCAGCGCGATCACCACGTGACTGCCGATATAGCCGGCCCCGCCGGTGACGAGAACGGGATTATCGCTATTCATGCCTAACCTTCGCCGTCAAAATCCGATTGCTGGTAATCAACAAGATGACGGTAATCTTCTCGAATCGGGGAGAAAATATCCAAATTCATCGCCGGTTCGTCGCCAACTGGTTCGCCGTAATGGACCACATCCGGCGGAATGCGGATGAGACTGCCGGGCCCTGCTTCAATCGACTCGTCGCCAACATGAAATATCACACGGCCCTGTACGATATAGACAACCTGTTCGAACGGATGACTATGGGGGTTCAGGTCCATGCCGGGTTCGAGCCAGTTCATCACCATCAATACGTCATCGCCCTGGAAACCGGCGCGTTCGACGCCCTTGCGGACAATTTCCCTGTCCAGACTATCCCAATTATACAAAGTGGCTTTCTGCGCCATTTTTTTCTCCTTCGGTTATTTGGTGGCCTCACCGGCCGGACCATAGCCGCCGCCGCCCGGCGTTTCCAAGGTGACATGATCGCCCGGCTCCATAGTCATTTTGTGCGCCCGCGCCGAGTCGACGCCATTGACCAGAAACCGCCCGGCGCGGCCGGGCGCACCGCCATCCAGACCTTCGGCGGGTTCCGACAGCCGGCTCGGCACCGCGTTCAGCAGCCATTGCGCGTCGGTGCGAAGATGAAAACTGATGATCTGGCCCTCGCCGCCGGGCTGGCGTCCCGCACCGCCCGACCCGGCCAGCAATTCCTTTTGCGTAAACTGGATCGGCATGGCGGCTTCGAGAACCTCGACCGGCACGGCGGCGACGCCCGTCGGATAACAGGTCGCGGACAAACCTTCCTTGGTCATGCGCGCGCCCATGCCGCCGGAATAGTTGAACATGCCGCTGGTAAAGGCCGAACCGTCCTCGCGCTTGCCCTGGACCTGGAATGTCCAGACCGCGCCCGACCCCTCCGCCACCACGCGCTCCGGCACGACCTGATGCAGCGCCTTCAGCACCGGCATGGAGGTATACATGCCGACCACCTGACGCGCCGCCACGGGCGATGGATACTTCGCATTCACGATGCAGCCTTCCGGCGCCGTGACCTTTATCGGGGTCAAGCTGCCGTAATTATTGGGCAGATCCGGGTCGAGGGTCGAGCGCACAGCAAATGTGGAATAGGCATGGGTATAATTGAGGACCACATTGACGCCATAGGGGCTGGCCCCCGACGACCCGGCGTAATCGATCAGGATTTCACCCAAATCCGTATCCACGGTCATGGCGACCTTGAGTTCGATAACATCGCCACCCGGAATATCGAACACGCAATCGCCGTGATAGGTGCCGGCTTTTAGCTCGCGGATCGAGTCCCGCGTCGCGATCTCGGAACGCGAAATGATCTCCTCGGACAGTTCGTTGATATTGGACAGATCGTGCCGGTCCATCAGGGCCAGCAGCCGTTCCGACCCGACCCGGCCGCTCGAGACCTGCGCCGCAAGATCGCCGCTGACCGCGTCCTTGGTGCGGACATTATGGTGAATGATATCGAACAGCAATTCATTGGCCTCGCCGGCCTCGTAAAGCTTGGCCAGCGGAATCCAGAGCCCTTCCTCATGCACGTCGCGCGCGCCCGCGCCGACGCCATAGCCGCCAATATCCGTATGGTGGATGGTCGAACCGAACATGGCGACCATGCGTCCGTCCCTGAAGACCGGCGTCATGATGGTGATGTCGAAAAAATGCCCCGCCGACAGCCACGGATCATTTGTGATCAGCACATCGCCTTCAACCAGGGTCTCGGACGGGAATTTATTCACGAAATGCTTGCCCGCCGCCGCCATGGAATTGATATGGCCGGGCGTTCCGGTGACCGCCTGGGCGACCATCCTGCCCTTTGTATCGAACACCGCCGCCGCCAGGTCGCCGGCTTCGCGCACCACCGGGCTGAAGGCGATGCGCTGCAGCGCCTGGGCCTGATCGCCGACCACGCTGATCAAATTGCTCCACAGAATTTCGAGCTGGATTCCGTCCATGATCAACCCTCCCTTCGGGCAATGATACATCCGCTATCATCGACGCGCGCGCGCCATCCAGGCAACACGACGATTGTGGTTTCGCGTTCCTCGATAATGGCGGGTCCGGCAAATTCCTGCCCCGCTGCCAAGGGCGCGCGGTCATAGACCGGCGACGATTGCAAACCATCGCCCAGTCGAATCGGGCGTTCGCCCTTGGCGTTTGCAATCTCGGCGCCGAGTGGCGCGACGCTGTCACGCTGAACCTCCGGGCCATGGGCGCTGAGCCGCCAGGCGACGATTTCAATCTCCATGTCCGGCAGGCGCAGGCCGTACTGCATTTCATATGCGGCCTCGAACGCCTCGCGGACACTGGCGAAATCCCGGCCCTTGATAATCTCGGGATCAAGATCGACGGATACTTCGTTTTGCTGCCCGGCATAGCGGATATCGGCACCATGGGTAAAACGCACGTCATCGAGCGGACATCCGGCTTCGGACAGGGCTTGGGATGCGTCCGTCGCCATTTCACCGATGACCTCATCGGCCCGGTCCCAGTCGAGCGCGCCGACCGAACCACGCGCCAGGTCAAGCCGCAGCGGCGTGACCAGTGTGCCGAAGGCCGACAGAACGCTCGCCATGGGCGGAAAGATCACCGTATCGCTACCCAACAGTTCGGCCACATAGCAGGCATGCACCGGCCCCGCCCCGCCAAACGCCAGCACCGGCATGCCGCGGTAATCGATGCCCCGGTCGGTGGCATGGGCGCGGGCCGCCGCCGCCATGGATTCGCCGACCACCTGGAACACGCCGAATGCGGCTTCTTCCGTATCGACTCCAAGCGGTTCGGCCACCCGGTCAATCGCCGCCCTGGCGCCGTCGACGTCGAGCGCCATTTCGCCGCCGAGAAAATTGCCCGCATCAAGCAGCCCAAGCACGAGGTCGGCATCGGTCACGGTAGGGTTCTCCCCGCCCTGCCCATAACAGGCCGGACCGGGCTGCGAGCCGGCGCTGAGCGGCCCGACCTTCATAAGGCCGAGATTATCGATGCGCGCGATGCTGCCGCCGCCGGCCCCGATTTCAATCATGTCGATCGACGGGATGATGACCGGGATGCCGCTGCCAGTCTTGAAGCGGTACATGCGATCGACTTCGAACACGCCGGTGACCAGCGGCTTGCATTCCTCGATAATGCAGGCCTTGGCGGTGGTGCCGCCCATGTCGAAGGACAGCACCCGGTCGAGGCCGAGAATTTCGGCAAAATAGCTCGCCACCAGCGCGCCCGCCGCCGGCCCGCTTTCGATCATCCGCACCGGAAAACGCCCGGCCATGCCGGCCCCGAGCACGCCGCCATTGGACAGCATGATCAACGGGTCGCGGTCGAAGCCGCGCCGGTGCAGTTCGTCGGTCAGCCGCCGCAGATAGGGTTCGGTGATCGGCCTGGTATAGGCGTTGAGCGCCGTGGTCGACGCGCGCTGATATTCGCGGATCTGCGGCGCGACGTCGGACGAGATCGACACATAGAGATCGGGCGCGGCCTCGGCCAGAATATCTCTTATGCGCCGTTCGTTTTCCGGATTGAGATATCCGTTCAACAGGCAAATGGCGACGGATACCACGCCCTTGCCGATCATTTCACCGGCCAGTGCCTTGATCTCGTCTGTATCCACCGGCGTCTCCACCTTGCCGTTGGCCAGCACGCGTTCCTTGATCCCGAAGGTGAAATCGCGGGTCACCAGCGGTTCGGCGAATTCGATCTGCGGGTCGAACATGTCGTAGCGGTGCTCGTCGCGGATATAGAGGACATCACGAAATCCCTCTGTCACGAGCAGCGTGGTGGTTGGACCCTGGCGGGTGATGATGGCATTGGTGACGACCGTCGTCGCGTGCACCACCACGTCATCCACATTACCCGGCGTCGCATTGGCCCGGACCAACGCGTTATCGACCGCCGCGAAAAACCCCACCAGCAAATCATCCGGGGTACTGAGCGCCTTATCGACCCAGCACGCGCCATCGTCGCGCCGCAGCACGGCGTCGGTAAAGGTTCCGCCAATATCGACGGCGAGGGAAAATCCGCTCACTATATAATCCAGCCCTATTCATGAAGACCCTCAGCAAGATATAGGGCCCGCCCACGGAACACAAAGCCGGACCACATAGGAGAACAAACCAATGGCGCGCAGCCTTGAAACCACCCTCGGATCACTCCAACTCAAAAACCCAGTGATCGCGGGGGCCGGCGAGCATCTGATGACCGCCTCGGGCATCCAGGCCGCCGTGGATGCGGGCGCATCCGTGGTGGTCGCCAAATCGTTCAATGAAACCGACGCCGCAAAAAACCAACTCGACCGCACGGATTATGCGTTGATTGATTCGAATTTCGAACGGCTTCCGTGGAATTTCTCGCCGCCGCGCGATGCGACATTGGCCTGCCGGTCGGGCCTAACCCGAGTTGCCTTCGACGAATGGCTCGAGGTCATCGTGACGCTGGACCGGGAGGCCACGAAATCCGATTGCATCGTGGCCGCCAATATCATCCTGGCCGACCTCGACGCGGCGGTCGACATGGCGCGCCGGGTGGAACAGGCCGGCGTGAAACTACTGGAATTCAATTTCGGCACGCCCTATGGCGATGAGGCCGCCGGCGCGGTGTCGACCGAACGGGCAACCAGCCGGGTGACCGAGATCGTCTCGGCGGTGACAAGCGCCATCGACATTCCGGTCTGGGCCAAGATCACCGGGCAGAGCGAGAATGTCACGTCACTGGCACGCGCTGCCCGGGACGGCGGCGCGGATTGCATCGTGCTGATGGGCCGCTATATGGGGCTGGTGCCCGATCTGAATAGCATGGCGCCGCTGCTCGACACTTATCTCGGCATCGGCGGCGCCTGGTCCCTGCCCCTGACATGCTATTGGTTGTCGCGCACCCGCAAAACGCTGGGGCCTGAAATCCCGCTGATCGCGATCAATGGCGGGCGGTCCGGCCACGACATCGCGCGCTTCATGCTGGCCGGGGCGCATGCCGCCGAGCTTTGCACCGCGGTTATGACCGGCGGGTTCGGCGTGATCGAGAGTGCGGTCGCCGAACTATCAAACTATTTGAACAAACAAGACAAAGACGCTTCGGACATCATCGGGCTCGCCGCCGACCGGGTGAAGACATTTCAGGAACTGCCTCTCCGGCCCGGGTTCTGGGAAGGCTTCGTGCCGCCGGAAACATTGGCCTAAACCTAATAGCAGCGAGCGGTGACAACGACTCATGCCATGCCCTTCGAGACGGAGCCTGCCCAGAGGAGCCGCCGCGGGCGGCGTCTCGATGAGGGCATCCTCAGGACGAGGTTAACCTCCGACGCCGCGGCGGGACCCGTGAACCCACGGCGGCCGCCAACACGGCACCGGCGCCGACAATCGCTCCGAATTTTCTTAACATCATGGATACTCCCAATTAGTAGATTGCGGAAAATTCTGAGCGTTCTCACCATGACCTTCCTAGCACCTGCGATAGTACATCGGCGGGAACACGAAACAATCCCATTTGCCGTGATTGTAAACAATGCCCGCCCCGTCAACCAATGCGAAACGGTTTTGGATTAAGCAAGGTTGCGTTTACGGACAAGCGGTGGCATGTTCCGCCCGCTTTCATAGGCCGCCGTAGCTCAGGGGTAGAGCGCGCCCTTGGTAAGGGCGAGGCCGATAGTTCGATTCTATCCGGCGGCACCATTTTTCATAAGAATTCAGTATCCCCTACCCCAGATGCTTGCGGAAAAAAACCGCCAGCGGGTTGTGCGACAGGACCGACTCGCGCCCGGCACAATCGATATAGAGCAGCTCGATCTCGCCGCCCGCGTCGCGGTAGTTCTTGGCGAAGCGGTCGGGTTCGTTGAGGTCCTGACCGGTGTCGCGGTAATCATGCACGATATCGGGCTTGCCCTGGATCCAGATCGCCGGCGGCAGTTCGACCTTTTCGCCGTTTTCCAGCGCCAGCATCGGATTGCCGTCGATCATGTTTTCATCAGTTACCCAATATTTGTCGTGGCTTTCCGGAATGTCGTTGACCCACTCGGACGGGCCGTCGCCGGCGCGGCAGCGCAACGCATGCCGGTAACGCGACAGCGGGTTGATCACCGGCCACGCCATGCCGACGCATTTCACCGATGCATCCACGGACGGACCGCCGTCGAGCGCGATCTCGCAATATCTTTCGTCCCATGGCCGCATGCCCGACAGCATGGCGAGGTGCCCCCCGCTCGACTGGCCACAGATGCCGATATGGTCGGGATCGATATCGAGTTCCGCCGCATGGGCCTTGCACCACCGCGTCGCGTAGTTGATATCGGCCATGCAGGCCAGATAGCCGTCCTCGGCATGGCGGAAATCCAGCGCCGCGACCGCCAGCCCGGACTGCGCCAGAATTTCGTCGCGGCCCTGGCAATTGCTGAGATCGCCCTTGTTCCAGGCGCCGCCATGGAGGTCGATCACCAGCGGAAACGGCCCCGTCCCGGCCGGTTTGAATAGCCGCAGCTTCAGCGCCGCGCCGTCATGTTGGACATAATCATAATCTTCGGTGGTGAAATCGAGCACTTCGGTCGCCATGGCATGGTTACTCCTTGTTCCCGCCGGAATTCTAGGTCCGGCGGGTTGCCGTGTCCACGCCTCGCTGTTTATGTTTGGTCAACACAAATAGAAAGAAGGCCCAGATCATGGGAGTCCGAACCGGCGCGCAATATATTGCCGGCCTGAAAGAGCACAAAAGAGAAGTCTGGCTGCGCGGGCGGCGCATCGACGATGTCACCGAGGAGCCGGCCTTCCAAAAGCCGATCCGGCATCTCGCCCATCTGTTCGACATGCAGCACGACCCGGAGTTTGCGGATTTTCTCACCTACAAATCGCCGACCACCGGCGATCCCGTGGCCTCCGCCCTCATGCCGGCGCGAACATACGACGATCTGGTGAAGCGCCGCGAGGGCTACCGGGTCTGGGCCGAGGCGACGTTCGGCCTGATGGGCCGGTCGCAGGACTATATGAACGGGGTCCTGCTGGCGTTTGCGGAGGCGCATCAGCTGTTCGCCCGGGGCGGGGCGCAATTCGGCGAAAACGTCGTGAAATATTATGAATACATCCGGGAAAACGATCTTTTTCTCACCCACGCGATCGTTTCGCCCCAGACCGACCGGTCGAAATCCTCGGCCGAGCAGGAGGATGAATTTCTGCATCTCGGCGTGGTGCGGGAGACCAGCGAGGGCGTCATCGTGCGCGGCGCGCGCATGCTGGCGACCCTGGGGCCAATTGCCGATGAAATGCTAGTCTACAACCTTCCCAACCTGCAGAAGCAGGATACCAAACACGCTTTGGTCTTCGGCCTTCCGGTCGATGCGCCGGGCGTGCGCCAGATGTGCCGCGAACCGTTCGACGAGGGCGGCCGGTCGTCCTTCGACCATCCTCTGGCGACCAATTTCGAGGAAAGCGACACGCTGATCATCTTCGACGACGTCCTGGTGCCGTGGGATCGCGTGTTCGTCTATAACGATATCGATCTCTCCAACGCCGTGTTTCCCCAGACATTTTTGCGCAATTACACCGCCCATCAGAGCTCCGTGCGCGGGCTGGTGAAGATGCAGTTCGCGGTCGGGCTCGCCATGGCGATAAGCGAGGCGGTGAAGTCGAACGGGTTTCTGCATGTGCAGGTGATGTTCGGCGAATGCCTGGAGGCGCTGGAACTGATCAAGGGCTGCCTGACCCGCGCCGAAATCGAATATGAGACCACCGACAGCGGCGTCCTCCTGCCGCAATATCAGCCTTTGCAGGCCATTCGAACCTTCATGCCGCGCTGCTATCCGAAGGCCATCGAAGTGCTGCAGACAGTCGGCGCCGGCGGGTTGCTGATGATGCCGTCGGCAGCCGATCTGACCAGCCCAGTGGGCACCGAGATCGAGCGGTTCTATCAGGGCGCCGACGGTCTCGCGGGCACGGACCGTATCCGTCTGTACAAGCTGGCCTGGGATCTGTGCGGCGATTCCTTCGGCAGCCGGCAACTGCAATATGAACGGTATTATGCCGGCGATCCGGTGCGCTCGACCGCGATGAATTATCTCAATTTCGACAAATCGGAAAGCCAGGAGCTGGTGCGGCGCGCGCTCGAACTTTCCGGCGAGCCCTAATTAGAACGGACGGCTTGCAAACATTAACGACAAATGCAAACCTGATGCCGCAAAACAAATGGCATACAAGCCGCTTTGACACATAGGGAGGAATATTTATGAAACGGAAATTGATTTCGCTGGCGGCGATTCTTGGCGTCGCCGTCGCGGCCAGCGCGATGACGATCGCCGATGCAAAAGCCGCCGAAAATATGCACCTACGCTACAGTCAGTGGCTGCCGGCCGGGTGGTGGGGCCAAAGCAAGTTGCTGTATCCATGGTTCAAGCAAGTCACCAAGGCGACCGAAGGCCGAGTAAACATCCAACCGACCGCTAAGGGACTCGGCGCGCCACCGCGTCAGAACCAGCTTGTAATTGACGGCATCGCCGACGTGGCGTGGGTCGTCCATGGTTACACACCCGGAGTCTTTCCGCTGAGCGAGATGGTGGAACTTCCGTTCATCACGCGGAGCGCCGAGGCCAACGCGTCCGCTTACTGGTCGGTCTTCAATAAGATGTTTAAGCCGGCCGGAATGCACAAGGATTCCCATGTGCTGACGGTCTTCCTGCACGCGCCGGGCAATATTTACAACAGCAAGCACGAAGTCGCGACGCTGGGTGATTTTCGCGGGCTGAAAATCCGAATTCCCAATTCAGTTACCTCTGACGCGCTGAAGATTCTCGGCGCCGTACCCGTCTCCGCGCCCGTCACCAAGCTGCGCGACGGTCTCTCCAAGAAAATCTTCGACGGTACGGCATTCACGTCAGAAGCCGTCGAGGCCTTCAAGATATCGAAGTTCATCAAGCACGCCACCATCATTCCGGGTGGGCTCTACAATGTCAGCTTCGCGATCACCATGAACAGCGGCAAGTGGAACAAGATTTCCGCCAAGGACAAGGCGACGATCATGAAGATGGCTAGCGCAAATCTCGGCGGTCGTGGTTTCGGTCGACACTGGGACATGCGCGATGCCGCCGCGCCCGCCAAGCTCAAGGCCGACGGCGTGACCTACAATACCCTCTCCGGCAACGCCTTGACCGGGCTCAAGTCCAAGCTCGCGGTGTTCGAACAGCGCTGGATCGCCAAGGCGAAGGCCGCGGGTGTCGACGGACCGGCGGCGCTCAAGATGTTCCGGGCGGAGATTGCGGCCTACAAAAAGCCCTGATCGGCGGCGAACGCCTATATGTCGGACGAACTGACAACCACGGCCCGAGTGGGTCCGGAGGCGCACATGGTGCGCCTCCTCGACCAAACGCTCGGCTATCTTTTGGCCGTTCTCATTTTCGTTATGATGACGTTGACGTTCGTCGATGTGGTCGGACGGCAGATTTTCAATTCCCCCGTCCCGGCGGGATTCGAAATCACCGAACTAATGGTCGGCTATACGATTTATCTCGGTCTGCCGTTAATTTGCGCCCGGCGTGAACACATCACGATCGGTTTGTTCGAGCATTTGTTCAAAGGCGAGATCCGGCGAATTCAGGGCGTGGTCCTGAACGTCCTGTTCGGCGTCCTGACGCTGATCTGGACTCGCGAGCTATGGATTCATGCCGGCAAACTTGCGCAGCACAATGAAATCCTGATGTTCCTGAAGGTCGAGAGAGCGCCGTTCATATACGTGATGTGCGGCTTCACGCTTATGGCGGCGGCGATCTTTTTCATCCTTGCCTGGGTAAAGCTCCGCGAACCCACCGGCGCGGCGCAAGGCGACGGTTAACAACATGGAGATGGTTCTCGTCGGCTTCGTCGCGCTGTTTGCCCTGCTGTTCCTGCAGGTCCCGATTTCATTCGGCATGGCCATTGTCGGGACATTCGGATTCGCCTATTTCGTTGGGCTGGCGCCGGCGCTGAGAAGCATCGGCACGACCGCCACCGATATGGTCATGCTCTATGATTTTTCGGTGCTGCCGCTATTCGTGCTGATGGGCAATTTCGTCGCCCGTTCGGGCATTTCGCAGGATCTTTACGAGGCGTCGAACCGCTGGCTTGGCCACCGGCGCGGCGGGCTCGCCATGGCGACCATCGTCGCCTGCGGCGGGTTCAGCGCCGTCTGCGGGTCAAGCCTGGCGACGGCGGCGACCATGGCCAAGGTCGCCATGCCGCCGATGCGCCGCTTCGGCTATGCCGACAGTCTGGCGGCGGGCTCGATCGCCGCCGGCGGGACATTGGGCATTCTGATCCCGCCCAGCATCGCCCTGGTGATTTACGGCATCATGACCGAAACCGATATCGGCCATCTGTTCGCCGCCGGGATCATTCCGGGCATCTTGGGAATTTTTTTATATACCGCCGCCGTTGCGGTGGTGACGCGGATTAATCCGGAACTCGGCCCGCCGGCCGAACCGGCGCCCTGGTCGGAACGCTTCCGGTCTCTGCGCGGTGTCTGGGGCATGCTGGTCCTGTTCGTTATCGTTATGGGCGGCATCTATGTCGGCTTTTTCACGCCCACCGAGGCGGCCGGGATCGGCGCCACCGGCGCCTTCGTGATCGCGCTGGCGCGCAAAACGCTGACGGTTCGTTCGACAATGGAAATTCTGGTGGAAAGCGGCCGCACCACGGCAACGCTGATGACGCTGCTGATCGGCTCACTGCTGTTCACTAACTTCGTCAACGTATCGCGGCTGCCCAATGTTCTGGCCGACTGGTTCGTCACCGTCGACATCCCACCCTTGGGCGTCGTGGTGATCTGCGTCGCAATTTACATCGTGCTTGGTTGCATCCTCGAGAGTATTTCCATGATGTTGCTGACCGTGCCGGTGTTCTATCCGGTGATGCAGACATTGGGCCTCGATCTGGTCTGGTTCGGCATCGTCGTCGTGGTGGTGATAGAGATCAGCCTGATCACGCCGCCGATCGGGCTCAACGTCTTCGTGCTTAACGCCATGTTGCCCGATGTAAAGCTGACCGAGATATTCCGCGGCGTCCTGCCGTTCGTGGCCGCCGATATCGTCCGCGTCGCATTGATCATCTTCATTCCCGCGCTGTCGCTGTATTTGCCAAGCTTCATGGATTGACGATTTCCAAGGGGGGACTCCGTCTGATGAACGCGCTCAAGACCAAGCCAGCGAAGTTTGCGGGCAAATCCAAACAGAAACCGAAACTCCTTGGGTCGTGGGCGGGCAACCAATGGCTGGTCGGACAGGATTCCGTCGACATGACCACGGCGGCGACAACCGCTAATCCGCTGACCTTCGACGCGCGCCCGCAGCGCCTGACGCTCGACGTCGCGCGCGCCGCCGTGATCGTCGTCGATATGCAGAACGATTTTTGCGCGGAAGGCGGCTGGCTCGATCATCTCGGCGCGGATTTCTCACCCAACCGGGCGCCGATCAAACCGCTGAGCAAACTCATTCCGGCGCTCCGCCGCGCCGGCATGCCGATCATCTGGCTCAATTTCGGCAACCGGCCGGACCTTCTGAACATGACGCCGGGAGATCTTCGCCAATGTACGCCGACCGGCGCGGGAATAGGCTATGGCGACAAGCTGCCCGGCAGCGACGCGAGAGTGCTGGAAAAAGACAGCTGGTCGTCCGCCGTGGTCGACGAGCTGAAACAGAAACCCCAGGACATCAAAATCGACAAATTCCGCCTCAGCGGCTTTTGGGGCACCCAACTCGATGCCATCCTGCGCAATATGAATGTGAACTGCCTGCTGTTCGCCGGCGTCAACACGGATGTCTGCGTGATGTCGACATTGCAGGACGCCCAGTTCAACGGCTATGGCTGCGTGCTGATCGAGGATTGCTGCGCCACCACCAGCCCGGATTTCTGCACCGAAGCGGCAATCTATCACGTGGAAAACATATACGGCTTCGTGACGCAATCACGCGACATCCTGTCGGCGCTTAAAAAATAAAGACTTCAGGCCTTCCCAGCCCGCTTCGTCATGCGCCAATAGGTGATCGGGTTGTCGAAACCGCGCAGACGGCCTGTATCCTGTACCAGTTCGAAGTTCCGCGCACCTTCGATCTGATCGTTCGGGCCCGCGGACTCGATCATCTCGGTTGACAGCACGACGTTGCCGCCCCGGTTTTCGCCCTGCAATCGGGCGGCGCGATTGACCATCGAGCCGAAATAATCGAGCCGCTCGTCCGAGGTGACGGCGATGCACGCGCCCTGATGCAGTCCGATTTTCAAAATTACGCCGTCGTCGTCGCGCCCGTTGTTGAAATCGGCGATGCCG
>JAYZAW010000330.1:0-3756 GCA_036339495.1 Pseudomonadota bacterium
TGGCCATCATTCTGATCTGTTACATAATTCTCGGCACTTTCATGGAGGGGTTGCCATCCTTGTGCTGACCATGCCGATCGTCGATCCGCTGATCAAGGATCTCGGTGGTGAAATCAAAGAAGTCTATTTCACCCCCGGCGAAAACGATATGCTGCTCATTGTCGAGGCGCCGGATGGGGAAGTGATGATGAAGTTCAAACAGGCGGTCGCCACGCAGGGAAACGTGCGCACGAACACCACCCGTGGTTTCACCGAGGCCGAATTCCAGCGGATTGTGGCCGACCTCCCGTAGCAGAACCACTGTGACGATAATTTCCTTCCACTACCCCGCTTCAGCGGGGCATTTTTTCACCTGCCCGTGAACGCACCGGCAGTGGATTTTAGAGGTTTGACGGGCTATTTTCCCGTCATGGCAATTAACCCGCGTGGTACAAAATGGCCGAAATCGGCGAAGCGATAAAATTTTCCCTCAACGGTCAAGCCGTTGAGGCGGCGCCCGGCGAAACCATCTGGCGGGTCACGGAGCGGTTGGGGGTCGAAATTCCCCATCTGTGCTTTTCCCCCGAGCCCGGATACGAAGCCGACGGCAATTGCCGCGCCTGCATGGTGGAGATCGAGGGCGAACGCGTATTGGCGGCGTCCTGCATCCGCGTGCCGACGGAAGGCATGGTGGTCAATTCCGCATCCGACCGCGCCAAGGCCTCGCGCCGCATGGTGTTCGAATTGCTGGTGGCCGATCAGCCGGCGCGGGAAAGCGCCCATGACCCGAATTCCAAATTCTGGAATTGGGCCGACAAGGTTGGGGTGTCGGACAGCCGGTTTCCAGCGCGGAATACGCCGACCGCCGACGCAAGCCATCCGGCGATCGCGGTCAATCTGGATTCCTGCATCAACTGCACGCTCTGCGTTCGCGCCTGCCGCGATGTCCAGGTCAATGACGTCATCGGCATGGCGGCCCGCGGCAGCAACGCGAAAATCGTGTTCGATTTTGACGATCCCATGGGCGCCAGTTCCTGCGTCGCCTGCGGCGAATGCGTCCAGGCCTGCCCGACCGGCGCATTGCTGCCGGAGGCCGTCACCCAGCCCGGCAAGCCGGGCGTGATCGAAGCCGACCGGACGGTCGAGTCGATCTGTCCCTCTTGCGGCGTCGGCTGCCAGCTGACCTATCATATCAAGGACGACCAGCTGATCCGGGTCGAAGGGCGCGACGGGCCGGCCAACCACCAACGGCTCTGCGTCAAGGGACGGTTCGGATTCGATTATGTCCATCACGCCCACCGGCTGACCAAGCCTCTGATCCGCAAGGACGGCGTCGGCAAGGATGATTTCGCCGGCCTAGATGCGGCCAATCCGCAGACCCATTTCCGCGAGGCGAGCTGGGAAGAAGCGCTCGACCGAGCGGCTAGCGGATTAAAATCGATCGGCGACCAGCATGGCGGCAATGCGCTGGCCGGGTTCGGTTCCGCCAAGGGATCGAACGAGGAAGCCTATCTGTTCCAGAAACTGGTGCGCACCGGGTTTCACACCAACAACGTCGATCACTGTACCCGGCTGTGCCACGCGTCATCGGTCGCGGCATTGATGGAAAACATCAATTCGGGCGCGGTCAGCGCGCCGTTTTACGCCTGTGAGGATTCCGACGTGATCATCGTGATCGGGGCCAACCCGGCGATCAACCATCCGGTGGCCGCGACCTTTTTCAAGAACGCCGTGAAAGGCGGCGCGACGCTGATCGTCATGGATCCGCGCGGCCAGGCCCTGACCCGGCACGCCACCCACATGCTGCAGTTCAAGCCCGGCACCGACGTGGCCATGCTGAACGCGATCATGCATATCATTGTCGAGGAAGGCCTGACCGATGCGGGTTATATCGCCCGGCATACCGAAGGCTTCGAGGCGCTGAGCGAGCATCTCAAGGACTTCGCGCCGGAGAAGATGGCGCCGCTGTGCGGGATCGACGCCGAGACTCTGCGTATTGTGGCCCGGCTATACGCCAAGGCCGACGCGGCGCTGGTGTTCTGGGGCATGGGCATTTCACAGCATGTGCACGGCACCGACAACGCGCGCTGCCTGATCAGCCTGGCGCTTATGACCGGGCAGGTCGGGCGCGACGGTGCCGGGCTGCATCCCTTGCGGGGACAGAATAACGTGCAGGGCGCGTCCGACGTCGCCCTGATCCCGATGTATTATCCCGACTACCAGAAAGTGGCCGACCCGGAAGTCCACGCCAAATTCGAGGAATTCTGGGACACCGAACTTGATCCGGTTCCGGGGCTTACCGTGGTCGAGATCATGGATGCGATCTGCGACGGCAAAATTCACGGCATGTATGTGATGGGCGAAAACCCGGCCATGTCGGACCCCGATTCCAACCACGCACGGGACGCGCTGTCGAAGCTGGACCATCTGGTGGTGCAGGATCTGTTCCTGACCGAAACCGCCTATTTCGCCGACGTGGTTCTGCCCGCCTCCGCGTTCCCGGAAAAGACCGGCAGCTTCACAAACACCAACCGCCAGGTCCAGCTCGGCCGCGAAGCCCTGCCCCTGCCCGGCGAGGCGCGCCAGGATCTGGATATCATCCAGGATATCGCCCGGCGCATGGGGCTCGACTGGAACTATGACGGCGCGGGCGACGTGTTCGCCGAATTGCGCGCCTGCATGCCATCCATCAAGGGGCTGTCATGGGATCGCCTGCTGCGCGAGGAATCGGTCACTTACCCGGTCGAGGATGAGAACCAGCCGGGCGAAGAAATCATTTTCAGCGACGGGTTCCCGACCGCGTCGGGGCGCGGCAAGTTCACGCCGGCCTCGATCCTGCCGCCCGACGAAGTGCCCGATGCGGACTATCCCATGATTCTGTCCACGGGCCGGGTGCTGGAGCATTGGCATACCGGCGCGATGACGCGCCGGTCCAAGGTGCTGGATGCGATCGAGCCGGAAGCGATCGCCTATCTGGCCCCGGCCGATTTCCAGCGCATCGGCGCCGCGCCCGGGGACGCAATCCGGGTCGCCACAAGACGCGGCGTGGTCGACATCACATCGCGCATCGACCGCGACGTGCCGCAAGGCATGATCTTCATCCCGTTCTGCTTCGCCGAAGCGGCGGCCAATCTGCTGACCAACGCGGCGCTCGACCCGGTCGGAAAGATCGCCGAAGTGAAGTTCTGTGCCGCCAAGATCGAGAAGGCCCCCGCCGTCGTGGAATAGGCCAGATTACCGAGGACATGGATGGCTGACAGCGACAAGGTATTCAGCGGATCGATTCGCGAGCTTTACGACGCGTATCTGGTGCCTCTGATATTTGACTCTTATGCCCGGGACATTGCGGACCGCGCGGTCGCTCTCGCGCCTCAATCCGTTCTTGAAACCGCGACGGGAAGCGGCGTTGTGACCAGGGCGCTCTCGCCCCGTCTTGCGTCAGATGCCTACTACGTCGCAACGGACCTCAACCAGCCGATGCTCGATCATGCTCGTAATGCGCAGGGAGCGGATGAGCGAATTACATGGCGGCAGGCCGACGCCCAGGATCTACCGTTCGATGACAGGGCATTTGATGTTGTCGTTTACCAGTTCGGCGTAATGTTTTTCCCAAACAGAATTGCCGGCTATGCCGAGGCTCGGCGGGTCCAAACGCCCGGCGGCAAATTCATCTTCAGCGTCTGGGACCGTATCGAGGCAAACGAGTTTGCCCACATTGTCACGGAAACGGCAGCCTTGATTTTCCCGATGGTCCTCCGGGTTTTCTGCCCCGTACAC
>JAYZAW010000331.1:0-35023 GCA_036339495.1 Pseudomonadota bacterium
AACCCTGGCAGCCGGTCCACGCCCATACCAAACGCGAGCCCCTGACGCCCGGCGAGATCACGAATTCAACCTCGAAATCCGCCCCTACGGGCTGCTGCTCAAGGCCGGCCAAAGGCTCGGGTTGGTGATCAAATCCGCCGATGGCGAAGCGTCGACAAATTTCAACGAGCTGCTGGCCCACGGCCATGTGGCGCGCCCGAACGCGTCGGGGGTCACCGTGCGCCATAATCTGAACTATCCATCGCATCTGCTGCTGCCGATCACCAAGGGCAATGTGATCGGCACATTCTTCTCTGGCAGAAATTTGCCGCCGGTATAGCGGCACTGCTTTTGATCAGCCCCGATTTATGGTAGCGTCGCCCGGTCTTCGATCATTCCAATCAGGGAAATTGGTCTTTTGGAATTAATTAGCGCCTCGCTTGACGGGCTTCCATGGTTTCTCGCCTATATGGCGACCGCCGTGGTCATGACTTTGGTCTATGTGGTCATCTATATGTGGGTGACGCCGCACCCGGAGATCGCGCTGATCCGGGAAAACAATATGGCGGCATCGCTGGCTTTTGGCGGCAGCCTGATCGGCTTCTGCCTGCCGCTCGCCAGCGCGATGGCCAATTCGGTCGCCTTGGCGGATTGCGTTGTGTGGGGCGTGGTCGCCCTGATCGTCCAGATCTTGATTTTTTACCTCGTCCGTCTGCCCGTTCCCAAAATATCGGAACGGATCGAGAAGGGCGAATCAGCCAGCGGGCTATGGCTTGGGGCCGCCTCATTGGCCGGCGGTATCCTAAACGCCGCCGCCATGACGAATTGATGGAGAACGCATAATGAAACGCTGGAACTCAATTTCGGTCGCGATGTTGATGGGCGTGAGCCTGATCGCGCTTTCAGCTTGTGAAGAGCCGCAGGTGGATGCATCGGTCTTCGAAAGCCTGAAGCAATGTTATGACGATCCCGCCATGTCCGACGATGAATGCAAGATCAGCTACAAGGAAGCCCAAGACCAGCATACCGCGGTGGCGCCGAAATATGCGTCGCAAGCGGATTGCCAGGCCGATTTCGGCATGGGCAAGTGCGAGCAGGCCCCCTATCGGACGTCGAGCGGCGGTTCGGTTTTCATGCCTTTGATGATGGGGTACATGATGGGTTCCATGATCGGCGGACGCCGGTCCATGATGTCGCAGCCGCTCTACCGGTCGGCCGGGAGTCGGAATTCCTTCCGCACCGCCGACAACAGAAACGTTGGCTCAAAGACAGGCCGCACCCAGGTCGCCAGATCGGCGGCCAGCCGTCCGTCCTTCAAATCCTCGACCATCCGGCGCGGCGGCTTCGGCGCGTCCGGCGGGCGATTCGGATCCGCAGCGACCTGATCTGAAGCGCTTCGTCTCCGACCATGCAGCGAATACCCGTGACCCAACGACCGGATTTGGCGCAAGCAGCGTCTGAGCATGGTTTCGGATACAAGACCGGCGACGGCATGATCGGTTGGGACGAGACCGCCTATTACCAGTTCACCCTGCGCCAGGTCGAAGACGATCTGGAAGGGCCGGCGGAGCAGCTCGAAGGCCTGTGTTTCGATGTCGTTGCGCGCGCCGTCGACGACGAGGCGGTCCTGCGCCGGCTTGGCATTCCGGAGCCTTTCTGGGGCTACATCGCGGACAGTTGGCGCAACGGCGAAAAAAACCTGTATGGCAGGATGGATTTGTCCTATGACGGCGAAGGCCCCGCCAAACTGCTGGAATACAACGCGGATACGCCGACCGCGCTCTATGAAACGGCGGTCTTTCAATGGGAATGGCTGGAACGAGCCATGGAGTTGGGCCTTATTCCCGACGGATGCGATCAATTCAACGACGTTCATGAAAGCATCGTGCAATCTTTCCCTCTATTGGGCATCGAAGGCTTGTCGCACTTCGCCTGCAACCAAAATATCGAGGATGACAAGGGAACCCTCGATTATCTGGAGGAATGCGCCCGCGAAGCCGGGCTGGAAACCCAGCCCCTGGCCATGGAGGATATCGGGATTGATGACCAAGGGCGCTTTACCGATCTCGACGACAATGTGATCGCCACCCTGATCAAGCTCTATCCCTGGGAATGGATCATGGACGAGGAGTTCGGGCGGAATGTGCCGGCCAGCGGAGTCCGCTTCGTTGAGCCGCCCTGGAAGGCGATCCTGTCGAACAAGGGCCTGTTGCCGTTGATGTGGGAAATGTTCGAGGGCCATCCCAATCTGCTGCCGGCTTATTTCGACGGCGACCCCGCCGCCGACGCACTGGGCGGCACATATGTCCGCAAACCGCTGTTGTCGCGCCAGGGCGCGAATATCGAAATCGTCCGGGACGGCAAAACCGAGTTCAAAAATGACGGACCCTATGGCGCGGAAGCCTGCATCCTGCAAGGGTTCCACCCGCTGCCGGACCATGGCGGACATTATCCGTTGATCGGGTGCTGGCTGGTCGCCAGCAAGGCGGTCGGAATGTGCATCCGGGAAGACCGGACTCTGGTCACCGGCACGGATGCCCGGGTCGTCCCCCACGTGATCCTGGATTGACCGCCAGGGAACATCGGCTTCATTATTCAACAAAGTGAGAAGGACTTTCCAATGTCGCATTGCCGCGTGGCGACCCAGGGGCGCCGGACATGATTGTCGGAGGCCGGCAAACCGGCATCGGGCCGGGAACGACCATGGATAAATACGGCATTGAGTTGATTCTTGATCTGCATGGCTGCGACGTTTCCAAATTCACGCGGGACAGCATCACGAAATATTTCGAACGGCTGTGCGAGCTCATCGACATGCAGCGCGAGGATCTGCATTTCTGGGACGATGTCGGGGTTTCCGAGGAAGACAGGCAGACCTCGCCCCATACCCAGGGCACATCGGCGGTTCAGTTCATCCTGACCAGCTCCATCGTCATCCATACGCTGGATCAGTTGGGCGCGGTCTATATCAACATGTTTTCGTGCAAGGCGTTCGATCCCAAGGCAGCGGAGCGGTTCTCGATCGAATGGTTCGGCGCCGGCGATTGTTCCGCCCGATTCATTGACCGGGTGTGAGGGGACGCACGTGAACCTGCTGGAAAAAGTTTTTCCCATCCCGGCGTCGCCCGGCCACAAGAATTTAATCGCCCATATCCGGAAAGCGGTGGAATTCCGGCTCGAGGACGGTGCGGTCCCGGTGCGTTTCGCGATCACCCGCATGGACGACACCCATTACCAATGCGAGTTCGGCACGCTCGAAGGTCTGGGTCCCGGGACCGATGAGGAAATTGGCTTGATCTTTCATTTTGCGCCGCGCAGGATCGAGCGCACCGACGTCTTCAACGCGGTCTTTCTGGTGCCGACGGGCATCGGGTCCGAAATCGGTGGACATGCGGGTGATGCGACCCCGGCGGCGCGGGTGCTGGCGGCGGCCTGCGATCGTCTAATCACCCATCCGAATGTAGTCAATGCGTCGGATCTCAACGAAATGCCGGACAACGCCCTCTATGTGGAGGGCAGCGCCATTACGCGGCTGATGATGGGAACAGCGGGATTGCAGCCGGTCCGGGCGAACCGGGTCCTGATGATCATCGACGAGCATGAAATTGAGCTGTTCGCCAACGACACCATCAACGCGGTAAATGCCGCGCGCGCGACATATGGTCTCGACTGCCCCACGGTGGTGAAGCTCGATCCGCCGCTCCGCATGATATCGAAATTCACGGAATCGGGCCGGGCCGCCGGCGAAGTCGAGGGGCTCGACCGGGTCCGCGTGGTGCTGGATGAACGGCGCGGCGCGTTCGACGCGGTCGCGATCGCCTCGGTTATCGAGGTCGATGATGAAATCCACGAACAATATTTTCACTGCGACGGCAAGATGACC
Organism: Pseudomonadota bacterium; assembly: GCA_036339495.1. Classification (GTDB taxonomy): domain Bacteria; phylum Pseudomonadota; class Alphaproteobacteria; order MPNO01; family MPNO01; genus CALGIA01. The sequence goes on from JAYZAW010000331.1 coordinate 3,863, forward strand.
AATCCCTGGGGCGGCGTAGAGGCGATGCTGACCCATGCCCTGTCGCTGCAGTACGACGTTCCGGTCGCCCATTCGCCGATGATGGAGAGCCACAAGGTCGCGGATTTCGATCTCGGGCTGGTCGACCCACGGCTCGCCGCCGAGGCCATCTCGCTCACCTTCGTGCAGTGCATGCTGAAAGGTCTGCACCGCAGCCCGCGCATCGTTTCCGATCCGGACGCCATGCGCGAGGCCGGCGTGCTCACCGCCGCCGATGTCTCATGCCTCGTGATCCCCGACAAATGCGTCGGGCTGCCCACCCTGGCGGCGCTGGAACAGGGCATTCCCGTGATCGCGGTGGCTGAGAACGACAATCTGATGCGAAACGATCTGCGGACCCTGCCCTGGGCGCCAGGCCAGTTGCACATTGTGGAAAATTACTGGGAAGCCGTCGGCGTGATGACCGCGCTCAAGGCCGGCGTCGCTCCGGACTCCCTGCGTCGGCCGCTGGCCGCAACGCGGGTGGAGACGAAAAAATCCGAGTCGCGTGAACCGGAAACAGACGAGGCGCAACGCTCAGCCCAGTCCTGAAAACCCTTATACCAGCGAGCTCTGACAACGACTCATGCCGTGCCCTTCGAGACGGCCCTTCAGGCCTCCTCAGGACGAGGTTAACTCGTTGATATTATTTTATTTCCTCATGCTGAGGAGCCGGCAAAGCCGGCGTCTCGAAGCATGCTTTATCGGTCGGGATAAACGCTCCTTGGTATTAGCCGAATCCGTAGAGCTCCGTGGGGTTATCCACCAGCACTTGTAGGATGGTGGGGTCATCGACGCCCCAGCTTTCGGTCCAGTCCAGGATGTCGGCATCATTGGGCATGGGTTTGTCCATCAGCATGACATGGGGCCAGTCGGTGGCCCAGACCATGCGGTCGGGACGGACCCGCAACAACTCATGAGCCATGGGCGGCACGTCGGTGAAGGGCGCATTGGTCTGGCTAATCCGGTACTGGCCGGACAATTTCACCCAGCAGCGCCCGCCCCGGACATGGTCGACCAGCGCCCGGAACGCGGGGTGATCGACGCCTTCCTCAAACTTGAAATGGCCGATGTGGTCGATCACGGAATCGACCGGCAGGCCGGCCAGCATCGGCAGGATCGGTTCCAGCTCGGTCCCGCCATGGACGAAGATCTGGACGTGCCAGCCGAGCCGTTGAATGCGGTCAGCGATGTGAGGGACGTTTTCAATGCCCGCGCCGCCGCGCAGCAGGGTGGTAAATCGCAACCCGCGAAAGCCGATTTCATGCAGCCGGTCGAGTTCGCGGTCCGATATATCCGGCTCGACCACCGCCACGCCCCGGCCATTATCGCCCAGCCGCATCACCGCGTCCTCGGTCGCCGCCAGCATCATGCCGTGGGCGCTGCCATGGACGATCACCGCGCGTTCGAGCCCCAATCTGTCCAGCAGATGCATATAATCTTCGAAAGTGGATTCGGGCGCGGTGTAGCTTCGGTTTTCATTCAAGGGAAACCGGTCATAGGGTCCCAAAATATGGGCATGGGTATCGCACGCGCCGGACGGGGCCGTGAGGCGGGGTGTTTGGGGCGGCACGGGCCCGGGGCAGGGTTCGGTCATGATCGTGCTTTCGGCTGTTTCCGAAAAATCGGTGTTTGGCTCCGCTCGCGCGCGGTGCGAGAATATGACACCGATTTCCAACGAGGAACAGGATCATGGAACCGCGCCCCTACGGACCTTTCCCTTATACGCCGATCAACCGGCGGCCCAGAATTACCTGGCCGGACGGCGCGCGGGTCGCTCTCTGGGTTATACCAAATGTGGAAATCTTCGCCCTCGACGAGACCATGCCCGGCGGGCCCGGCGGGTCGAACGGCAAAATTCCCGATGTTCATACCTGGGCGATCCGCGATTACGGCGCGCGGGTCGGCATATTCCGCCAAATGGAGGTGCTGTCCAAGCACGGCATCCGCGCCACCGTCGCGCTGAACAGCGAGGTCTGCGACCAGTATCCCGAGATCATCGAGGACGCCAGGGCGCTGGAGTGGGATTACATGGGCCATAACCAGAGCAACACGCGCCGGCTCAACAACATCCCGCCCGAAACCGAACGCGAGGTGGTGCTGTCGACCCTATCGCGTATTGAGGAGGCGACCGGCGTCAAACCCTCCGGCTGGCTCGGCTCCGGGCTGCAGGAAACCTGGAACACGCTTGATTATCTGATCGAGGGCGGTTGCTCTTACGTGGCCGACTGGGTCAATGACGACCAGCCCTACATGATGGATATCGACGGCAAGAGCCTGGTCTCCCTGCCCTATTCGGCGCAGATCAACGACAAACCGCAGATCGAGGCCTTCAACCGCGCGGCGACGGAATTCGGCCAGATGATCCGCGACCAGTTCGACGTGCTGTACCGGGAAGGCGAACAATCGGGCCGGGTCATGGCCATATCGCTGCACCCATACATTACCGGCGTGCCGCACCGGATCGGCGCGCTGGATGATGCGCTGGCCTATATCTGTTCCCACGACCATGTCTGGAAGGCGACCGGCCGCGAGATCACCGAGCATTATCTGAACTCCGGCCAAACGTTCTGACCGCCATGAGCCTGCCGGTCGAACAAACCATCGACATCGACGGCATGGCCATCACCTGGCGCGAGGCCGGGTCCGGCTTTCCCCTGGTCCTGGTCCACGGCATGGGCGGCGGGTCGGCGGCCTGGCAAGCGCAGTATGCAGGGCTTTCCGACCGTTACCGGGTAATCGGGTGGGACGGGCCGGGCTATGGCCGGTCGGACGAATTCGCCGACGAGCGCCCGCTGGTGGCCGATTACGCACGGGTGCTGGCCGGGTTTCTCGATGGGCTCGGCATCGAACGCGCGCATTTGGCGGGGCACAGCTTCGGGGGCATTCTGGTCTGCGCCCATGCGCGCCGTCACCCGGACCGCGTGGCGAGCCTCGCCTTGCTGCAGGCCGTTGTCGGCTATCAGGCGCTCGACATGACGCCGGAACGCCGCACCGAACTGGAAAACAAACGCCATGACGATATCGCTGCCGTCACACGCGAGGAATTCGCGCTTATCCGGGCCAGGGCGGCCATGGCCGACGATGCGGACGAGGAGATGATCGAGCGCGCCGCCCGCGTGAGCTATTCGACCCGGCCGCGCGGCTATCTGCAGCAATGGGCCGCCATGTTCCAGGCCGATATCTTCGATGAGCTGGACGGCAGCGTGGCCGCGCCGTCGCTGTTCGTGTCCGGCGGCCGGGACGGCACCTCGACGGCTGAGGCGCGCGACCGCATCGCCGCCGCCATGCCGGGCATCCAAACCGCCAATGTGCCCCGCTCGGGGCATGTGATCTACATGGAGGCCGCGGACGAGCTCAACCATCTGCTCGGCGAATTTCTTGATGCGCAAGGAGGTCCTCGATGATCGAACGCCACCGTCCGGAATTTCTTGACAACAAGCCCCACTTCACCAATCTGGTGATCAGCGAAGGCGGCAAGACCCTGCATCTGTCGGGGCTGGTCGCCTCGGATGCTGATGGCGAGTTGGTGGGGCCAGGCAATCTGGCGGCCCAGATGAATTTCATCTACGACAATATCAGACGGGTTTTGGCGGAACAGGGTGCGACGCCGGCCGACGTGGTGCGCCAGCGCGTGTTCATCGTCGGGCTGCGGCTCGATCACCGGCCGGTCATCGCGGCCGCCATGAACGCTTTCTACGGTGATGGCGGCACGGCGGCCAGCACCTGCGTCGGCATCGAGGCCTTGCTGGTGAAGGATGCGCTGGTGGAAATCGACGTCACCGCCGTGATGTACGGATAAAGCTAACTTTTAGGGAGAGGCACAATGGTTATCGAGGTTGCGACATTGTTCGTGAAGAACGAAGCCGAGGCCGATTTTGTCAGGGATTTCACAAAGGGCGCGGATATCCTGCGACGGCAGCCGGGATGCAAGAATTTGCGCTGGGGCAAGCGGGTCGAACCCGAACTGGCCTTCATTCTGGAGGTCGAATGGGGCGAGATTCAGGACCATTTCAATTTCCGCGAAACCGACGATTTCGCGACCTTCGGCGGCTATTTCCGGCCCCATCTGTCGGAAGCGCCGGAGGTCGTTCATTTCGAACCGGGGGGTTAACTCAACCCAACCGGATATAACGGGCCGCACATGACGTGGTCTCCGTCCAAATCCAGCGTGATCCCCAACCCGCGCGCCATCGGGTGGTGGGTGCCGGTCGACGACACCCATACCATGGGGTTCCATATCGAGCTGCGCCCGGCGGGCGTGCGTGGCAGCGCCTATCAGCCGACCGAGCCCTATGAACGGGATTATGTCGAACGCCAGCGCCGCCCCGACGACTGGGAAGCCCAGGTCGGCCAGGGCCCGATTGTGAACCATTCCCGAGAACATCTCGGAACCTCGGACCGGGGCGTGGTGATGTTCCGCCGGCTGCTCCGCGACGGGCTCAAAGCCATTGAGGCGGGCGAAGATCCACCGGGTATTTTGCGCAACGAGAAAGATCCGGTGGTCCGGATCGGCGCCAGAAACCAAGTCACCGCGCCGGCGTAATTCGGTCGGCGAGCCAAACCTCCGTCCTTGTTGCCTGCCGGGAAATCCCGGCGCACAATCGGCATCATGGAGAAATTCAAGATCGGGGTATGAGGCGATGATCGAACTTTATCACCACGGAACATCCGTCTGCGCCGCCAAGCCGCGTATCCTGCTGGCCGAAAAGGGGCTGGAATGGACCGGCCATTACATCGACATCCTGACCGGCGGGCAGTTCGCGCCGGATTATCTGAAACTCAACCCGAAAGCCGTGGTCCCGACGCTGGTGCATGACGGGCATGTGCTGCGGGAATCCACCTTGATGTGCGAATATCTCGACGAAAAATTTCCCGCGCCCCCTTTGAAACCCGCCGACCCGCTGGACCGGCACGCCATGCGGGTCTGGACCAAGCGGATCGACGAAGAGGTCTTTCCGGTCACCGGCCCCCTGACATTTGCGATCTCGCACCGCCATGCCGTGCTCGCGAACCCGCCGGAAATGGTCGAGGAATATATCAACAAGCTCGGTCCGGACGCGGCCCCCATGCGGCGCAAGCGGCTCGAGCGCGGCGTCGACGACCCGGACGTCTTGGCGTCGCTTAAGGTGTACCAAAAGCTGTTCGCCGACATGGATACCGTACTGGCGGAGCGGAACTGGCTTGCCGGCGATGGGTTTTCACTCGCCGAGATCGGGATGATCCCGTTCGTCAACCGGCTCGACATGCTGCAGCTCTCGGGAATGTGGACCGGGTCGCACCCGCATCTCACCGGTTGGTGGGAGCGCATGAAAGCGCGGCCGATGTTTCAGGACGCAATGTTCAAATTTATCCCTGAACCCCTTATCCAGCTGATGACGGACAAGGGCCAGGAGGCCTGGCCCAAATTGAAAGCGATCCTCGCTGCTTGAGATGAGTACGCACCGATCTTTGTCGAAATGAAAATCGTTAATACGCCGTATGAATCATCCGTCGCCGATCACGGCATCGCCGACAAACGGGTTGCCGCGCCTCTCGTCGCCGAAAGTGGAAGGCGCGCCGTGGCCGGGAACGAAGGTGACGTCGTCGCCCAGCGGCCATAGCCCGTTGCGGATCGAATTGATCAGCGTGGCGTGATCGCCGCGTGGGAAATCGGTGCGTCCGATCGAGCCCTGAAACAGAACATCGCCGACAATGGCGATACGCGCGATGGGTTCGAAAAACACCACATGGCCGGGCGTGTGGCCGGGGCAGTAGATCACGTCCATTTCCACATTGCCGAATAGCACCTTGTCGCCGCCCTCGAGCCAGCGGTCGGGCGTGAAGACGCGCGCGCCGGTCAGGCCGAATTCCGCGCCCTGCGTGGCCAGCTTGTCGATCCAGAAGGCGTCCTCCTTTTGCGGGCCTTCGATGGGCACGCCGTTTCGTTCGGCGAGCTCCGCTGCGCCGCCGGCATGATCGATATGGCCATGGGTGATCAAAATGCGTTCCAGCATCACCTTCTGCTCCGTAATCGCTTGCTCGATCCGGTCGAGATCGTCGCCGGGGTCGACCACGGCGGCCCGCATGGTTTCCGCGCACCAGAGGAGCGTGCAATTCTGCTGAAACGGCGTGACGGGAATAATTGCGGCTTTGAGAGGCGAGTCCAAAATCAGTTCCGTGCTTGAGGGGTTGTTGGTGAAGGGGAGAAGGATGCAAGGTTACCCGCCCGGCGGGATCTGTTGCCTGCGCAAAGGTCCCTCAGGGGAAAAAGGAATTCACGGCGGAAATACCCCCGTCAGATCACCCGTTCCACCGGCACGCCGCGCACATCCATTTCATATTCGAGCCGGACCACCGGCGGACGGGCATAGGTCCAGGTCAGGCCGGCGGCGGCCGCGCCGCGCGCGACGATTTCGTCTTCCAGGAACGGATGCAAATTGTGGACCGTATAGACCTGGCTGGTGGTCACATCGCCCCAGCCCATGCCGAGCGCCGCCATGCGGCCTTCCATGGCGCCGAGTACGAATTTCGCCTTCTCGCGGATCGCGTCGGGCGAGGTTTCGCCGAGCCTGACGATGCGTTCGCTGTAATTTGCGCCCTTTTCGGCTGCTTCCGCCGACCCGGCGATCACGAAGCTTTTGACATTACTTTGTTTTGTCACAGGCACCGTGTAGCTGAAGGCTTCGAAGCTGGGTTCGGGCGGTGGGTTGACGACCGGGCAGACATTGGACCGGGCGACCGGGTTTTCCTCGTCCTTGAAAATGTCCCAGCGTTCCAGCGTGCCGACATAGACCCGGTTAAAATCGATGAAGCCCTGTTCGGTAAACGGCGCGGGCGAGCGCAATTCGCAGGCGCAGAACGACGTCACCGGCCGGCCCATGTTGCTGAGATGCGCTTCGATCGCCGCGAAACCTTGTTCGATCGGCGCCGGTGTGGCAAAGCGCACGCGCTCGATGGCGTAGCCGTCCTCGGCCGCGACGCCGCCGGAATATTGGAACGGGCCCCGGACATAGCGGTAACTTCCCGGCTCAAAAATTGCTGTTTCCGCCATGGTGGTATCTCCCTAAATTTTAAGTGCCGGCCCGGAGCCGTTTTCTCACACGGCATTTTATTCGTCGACGGGCCATCGCCCCCCGGCGCGACATCATGTTATCTTTTTTTTTCGTCAATATCCTAGCCCCCACGGGCTGGAAAAGCATTTGAAATATTTGTGACGGAAGCATGTAAAAAATGGGAGTCCGAAACGGCAAACAGGTTCTGACCGGGTTAAAAGATGGGCGCTGGCTGTGGATGGACGGCGAGCGTATTGAAGACGTGACCATGGATGCGCGGCTCGCCGGCGGCGCACAATCGCTGGCCGAGCTCTATGATCTGCAATGCGATCCCGCGATGGCAGACGACATGACCTATATCTCGCCCAGCACCGGCGACCGGGTCGGGCTGTCTTTCATCCAACCCGAAACAAAAGACGATTTGCGCCGCCGCCGCGTGATGATGAAACATTGGAACGACCATTGCCTCGGCATGTTTCCGCGCAGCCCCGATTTCCTGAATGTCGGACTTGCCGGTTATGCCGCGGGGGCCGACGGGTTTGGCGAATTCGCCGGCAATATCCGGAATTACTATGAATTCGTCAGGGAAAACGATCTGGCCCTGACCCATTCCCTGACCAATCCCCAGGTCGACCGGTCGCGCGATGTTTCCGAACAGCTCGACGCCAACGATCTGGCGGCCCGCGTAGTGCGTGAAACCGATGCTGGGATCGTGGTGTCGGGCGCGCGCATGCTGGCCACTTTGGGCGCGTTTTCCGATGAAATTCTGGTCATGTCGGCGCCGTCATACCCGTTGCCCGAAACCGAGGACGCCAAGGCGTTCGCCATGGCGTTCGCCATTCCCGTTGCGACCGAGGGCCTGCGCATGATCGCGCGGCCGCCGCTTTACCCGGCGGGGGCCGGCTCACCGATGGATCACCCGATCGCGGCGCGGTTCGACGACAGCGACTGCATGGTGATCTTCGACGATGTGCTGGTGCCGTGGGAGCGGGTCTTCATTCACCGCGACGTCGGTGTGTTCAACGGCATCTACCAACATACCCAGGCCCATACCCAGATGGCGCATCAATATTCCGTAAAAGACTGGTCGAAGGCGGAATTTATCATGGCGCTCGGGCTGGCATTGGCGAAAAGCACCAATATCGATGTGCATCTGCATGTCCAGGGCATGCTGGCCGAACTGATCAACACCACCGAATTCATGCGTTCGGCGGTGATCGCCAGCGAGGCCGAGGCCACGGAGACCCCGTTCGGGACCGTGGCGCCCGCATCCGGTCCGCTCGGCGCGGTGCGTTTCATGTTTCCCGATTTATTCCGCCGCGCCTGCGAGATCATCCAGAACATGGGCGCGGGCGGTTTGTTCATGCTGCCGTCCTTCGCCGAGACCCAGGGCGAGCGCGCCGACGATGTCGACCGCTATTTCCAGGCCGCCAATGCGGATGCGCGCACCCGAATCAAATTGTTCCGGCTCGCCTATGATGCCGCATTGTCCGGATTTTCCGGCCGCCAGCAGCTCTATGAACGCTATTTCGCCGGCGACCCGGTGCGCTCGGCCGGTTTTCTCTATCATGGTTTCGACAAGGACCCGCATATCGAACGAATTCATACTCTCATCAATGATCTTGAAGCGGGCATGACCCGGTCCGATAGCGGCCCGGCGTTCCGCCTCACCGACGGCTAAACGAAAGGCCCTGAAATGTATAAAGCCACCGACGGCATCCTCCTGCCCACCACCATCATCGGGTCGTTGCCGCGCCCGGCCTGGTATACCGAAAATCTCGGCAAGCGGAGCTTCCGCGAAGCCATGGTGCTGACCGGGTTCCGTGAACAATATATCGACGCGGTATCGGTCTATCTGCGCGACCAGGAAACCGCCGGTCTCGATATCCTGACCGACGGCGACGCCCGGTTCGACGCCGATGTCGGCGGCCATAGCTGGTTTTCCTATGCGCCCAACCACATGGACGGGTTTTCCGGCGATTTTGCTTATCGGGCCGAAGGCGGACGCGCGGGGATTCCCAACAAGCGCGGTGAAATCCTGCATGAAGTCCTGGAAGCCCGCATCATGCCCGACCTCACCGGCCCGGTCGGGCGCGGCAATCTGCAATATACCTCGGTGTGGAAAACCGCTCAGCGGCTGACCACGCGTCCGGTGAAATTCGGCACGATTACGGCGGAATTGCTGGCGCTGGCGGTGCGCGATTTTCACTACAAGGATCTGCGCGACTGCATCATGGCGGTGTCCGATGCGCTGAATGAAGAACTCACTGAGCTGGTCGATGCCGGCTGTCCGGCGGTCCAGATGGAGGAAACCCAGATTCATCTGCTCGCCGCCAAGGGGCTGAGCGACGATGTGCTGAACCCGGACTTCATGGTCGAGGTGTTCAACAACACAGTCAAAGGCCTGCGCGGCCGGACCGAAATCTGGTGCCACACGTGTTGGGGCAACCCAGCGCAGCAGCGCATCTTCGCCTCACAGCAAACCTATGCCCCGGCGCTGGAAGCCCTTAACAAGGTCGATGCCGATATCCTGACATTCGAATGCTGCAGCTCGGGCGGCGCCGATCTCGAGGCCATCGGTCAGGTGATTTCCGACGATAAGAAGATCGCCATCGGCGTGATCGATCACCACACATTGCAGGTCGAGCGCGCCGAAGAAGTCGCGGCCACGATCCGGCACGGGCTCGAACATATTCCGGCGGAACGGTTGGTGATTGCATCCGATTGCGGCATGGGCCGCGAAGGCATGAGCCGCCGCCACGCCGCCAACAAGCTGACCGCCATCGTCCGGGGCGCCAATATCGTGCGGCGCGAGCTCGGCCTGCCCGAAGCCGCTTGCTTGAACGCCCGGGACGAATATTCCCTAGTCGAGGAATCATGACGCGAACCCGAACGATCCCATGAAAATTGTCATCATCGGCGGCGGGGCGGCGGGGCTTTACTTCGCTATCCTGATGAAAAAAGCCTGGTCGGTTCACGACGTCACGGTCCATGAACGCAACCGGGCCGACGATACATTCGGGTTCGGGGTGGTGTTTTCCGATGAAACACTGGGTAATTTTCAGGAATACGACCCGGAGACCTATCGGGCGATCACCGACCAGTTCGCCTATTGGGACGAGATCGATTTCAATTTCCACGGTGAAACCATCCGGTCGTCGGGCCACGGGTTCTGCGGTTGCGGCCGGGTCGAGCTGCTCCTGATCTTGCAGAAGCGATGCCGCGAACTCGGCGTGAAAATGCATTTCGAATCCGAGATCAACGATGTAGGGCGGTTCAAGGACGCGGATCTGATCGTTGCCGCCGACGGCATCAACAGCGCCGTCCGCGCCGCCCATGAAAGCCAGTTCAAACCATCGACCGACTGGCGGCGCAACCACTTCATCTGGCTCGGCACGACCAGGCCCTACGACGCCTTCACTTTCGATTTCGCCGCCAATATGCACGGCATATGGGTGCTGGGCGCGTATCAGTATAACGACAACATGAGCACCTGGATCGTCGAGGCGCCGGCAGCGACCTGGGAGCGCGCGCGCGCCGATGTGGAACATCTCGACGAGAAACAGACCCTCGCCTTCATGGAGGAGCTCTGGGAAGACAAGCTCGACGGCCATCGGCTGGTTGCCAACAAATCCGTCTGGCGCGTATTCCCCACCATTTGCTGTGAAAACTGGTCGCACGAAAATATCGTGCTGCTCGGCGATGCGCTGCACACGGCGCATTATTCCATCGGGTCCGGCACCAAGCTCGCCATGGAAGACGCGATCGCCCTCCATGATTCATTTCGCGAAACCAGCGATGTCCCCGCCGCCCTGGCCCATTTCGAAGCGGCGCGCCGCGAGGAGGTGGAGATCACCCAGCACGCCGGCGATGTCAGCGTGGTCTGGACTGAAAACCCGCAACGCTATTGGGACATGGAACCGATCCAGGCGGCCTATTCCATGCTGACGCGGGCCAAGCAGGTCACCCATGAAAATCTGCGGTTGCGCGATCCAATTTTCATCGACCGGGTGGAAGCCTGGTTTGCCAACGACGCAACAGCACAGTTCGATTCCAACACGGCGCCGCCGGCCCCGATGTTTACGCCGTTCCAATTGCGCGGCATGACGCTCGCCAACCGCGTCGTGGTTTCGCCCATGGATATGTATTCGGCCGAGGATGGCGTGGTCGGGGATTTCCATTTCGTTCATATCGGAAGCCTGGCCCATGGCGGCGCGGGGTTGATCTATTCCGAGATGGTCTGCGTATCGGCCGACGGACGCATCACCCCCGGCTGCGCCGGTCTTTATAACGACGATCAGACCAAGGCCTGGCGGCGGATCATCGATTACGCGCACGCCGAATCCGACGCGAGATTCTGTCTGCAGATCGGCCATGCCGGGCGCAAGGGGTCGACCCGAGTGGCGTGGGAAGGCATGGACCAGCAATTGGAGACCGGCAACTGGCCCGTGATCGCGCCGTCGCCGATACCGTTTTATCCGTTCAGCCAGACGCCGCGCGAAATGACCCGCGAAGATATGGATCAAGTGACCGGGGAGTTCGCCGCCGCCGCCCGCCGGGCGATCGATACCGGGGCCGACATGATCGAGCTGCATATGGCGCATGGTTATCTGCTGTCCGGCTTTCTGACCCCCGTCAGCAATCAGCGGACCGATGATTATGGCGGCGATCTCGCGAACCGGATGCGTTTTCCGCTGGAAGTCTTCGACGCGGTCCGGGCGGCATGGCCGGAAGACAAACCCGTTTCAGTGCGAATTTCGGCCCATGATTGGGTCGGACACGACGGCATTGCGCCGGATGAGGCAACCGAGATCGCGCGCGTCTTCAAGCAGCATGGCTGCGATCTGATCGACGTGTCGGCCGGCCAGACCACGCGCGATGCGCAACCGGTCTATGGCCGCATGTTTCAGACCTGGTTTTCCGAACAGATCCGCAACGACGTCGATATTCCGACCATCGCGGTCGGCAACATCACCAGTTGGGACCAGGTGAATACCATCCTGGCCGCGGGCCGCGCCGATCTTGTGGCGCTGGCGCGGCCGCACCTCACCGATCCACATTTCACGCTGCGGGCGTCCGCGTTCTACGGCGTCGCGGAGCAGCGCTGGCCCTTGCCCTATGATTCGGGCAAGGAGCAATCCTTCCGGCTCGCCGCGCGGGAACGCGCCGAATCCGTTGATCTTCAAAAAGCCGCTAAGCCGACCGGCCACCGTCAAAAATAATCACCGTCGCAATTTTAGTGCTAGAGTATTTTCGGACTACACGGATTTCAGGGGAGTTGCGCGATGAAAGCGTCGGATCTGTTTGTCAGATGTCTCGAAGCCGAAGGGGTCGAACATATTTTTGGCGTTCCCGGCGAGGAAAACGCCGACGTCATGCTGTCGCTGAATGAAAGCTCTATTCAATTCGTGCTGTGCCGTCACGAACAGGCGGCCGCCTTCATGGCCGATACCTATGGCCGGCTGACCGGCAGGGCCGGCGTGTGCCTGGCGACGCTGGGGCCGGGAGCGACCAACCTGGTTACCGGGCTTGCCGACGCCAACATGGACCGGGCGCCCGTGGTCGCCATCATCGGCCAGGGCTCGACCCGGCGGCTGCACAAGGAAAGCCATCAGAACATGGACGCCATCGGTATGTTCAAGCCGATCAGCAAATGGGCGCAGACGGTCTATGCCGGCAAAAACATCCCGGAAATCGTGCGCAAGGCGTTCAAGACCGCCGAGGTCGAAAAGCCCGGCGTGACCATTATCGAACTGCCCGAGGATGTCGCCAAGCAGGACATCGATTTGTCGCCCATGGCGGTGATCAAGACGCGCCGGCCGGCCGCCGACCACAAGGCGGTCACCCAGGCGATGGACATTATCGAAAAAGCGAAAAACCCGATCATTCTGGCCGGCAACGGCGCCTTGCGCAAACGGGCCTCGGCCCAGCTTCGTCGTTTCGCGGAGAAAACCGGCATCGGCGTGGTCAACACCTTCATGGGCAAGGGCGCGGTGGCGATGAGCGACCCGCACTGTCTCTTCACCATGGGGCTGCAAGGCGCCGATTATATCAATCTGGCGTTCGACGACGCCGATGTGGTTATCGCGGTCGGGTATGATCTGGTCGAATACGCGCCGGAACTCTGGAATCGCAAGCGCGACAAGACCATCATCCATATCGATTTCGATCCGGCCGAAGTCGATATGGATTATCCGGTCGCGCTCGATATCGTGTCCGATCTGGCCGAAGCCCTGTGGCAGCTCAATGAAGAGGCCGACCGCCGGTTCGGCGACAAGCAGCCGTTGTTCGATATCGGGCGTATTACCGAACTTCGGCGGCAGATCGCCGACGATCACGCCTCCGAGGCGGACGATATGTCGTTCCCCTACAAGCCGCAGCGTATTCTCAACGACGTTCGCAAGTTCCTCGGCCCGGCCGATATCGTGCTGTCCGATGTGGGCGCCCATAAGATGTGGGTGGCGCGCTATTACCAGTGCGAGGACCCCAATACCTGCCTGATTTCGAACGGTTTCTGTTCCATGGGGTTTGCGTTGCCCGGCGCCATGGGCGCGAAATTTGCCAATCCCGACAGCAAGGTCCTGGCGGTCTGCGGCGACGCCGGGTTCCTGATGAACGTTCAGGACCTGGAAACCGCGGCGCGGTTGAAGCTCAACGTGGTGATCATGGTCTGGGTCGACGGCGAATACGGGCTGATCAAATGGAAGCAGCAGAACCATTTCGACGGCAGGCATTCCGATCTGGCCTTCAACAACCCTGATTTCGAATTGCTGGCCAAGTCGTTTGGAATCTGGGGCCGCACCCTTGATGGGCCCGGCCAGGTCGAGGACGCGCTGACGGAAGCCTTCGCGCAGGAAGGCCCGGCGCTGATCGCCGCGCCGATCGATTACGCGGAAAATCTTAAATTGACCCAACGGCTGGGAAATATCGTGACGTCGATTTAATTGGTGATATCTCTATCGCTACCGGTTAAATTCGGCATAATTTCGAATCAAGGTGATTTTCGTCATTTCGCCCACTCTGGTGTGGCAGGGCGAACCGCTCGATATATTCCTCGCGGCGCTCAGCGCGGCGGGCGGCGTGTGGATCGGCACCGCGGCCTTCATGGGCTATCTGGTGCGGACCATGCCGGCTCTGGTGCGTCTCGGGTTCCTGGCTGCCGCCGTGGCGCTGATGATCCCGGCGCCGGCGTTCGACGGCGCGGGTTGGGTCGAAATCGGCGGCGGGATCCTGGCGGCAATCCTGATCTCAAACGAATATTCCAACAAGAAAAAAACCGTAAAAATATAAGGTACTTTCATGACAGAGTTTGCCGATCAGCATTTTGATTATGTGATCGTGGGCGGCGGCGCGGCGGGTTGCGTACTCGCCGGCCGGTTGAGCGAGCGGTCGTCCAACCGGGTGCTGCTGCTTGAGGCGGGCGAGGATTTCGTCCCCGGGACCGAACCCGATGAAATCCGCGATACCTTCGCGGGCAGCGCGCACAGCAATCCGCGTTTTACCTGGGCCGGGCAGACTGTGACTTGGCCGCCGCGCCCCGGCAACGCGCCCGACCAGCGCAAAAAAGTGCGTTACGCCCAGGGCCGCGTGATCGGCGGCGGCTCGTCGGTCAACGGCATGATCTCGATCCGCGGCGTGCCGACCGATTATGACGGCTGGGTCGAACGCGGCGCGGCCGGCTGGGGTTGGGACGACGTGCTGCCCTATTTCCGCAAAATGGAAACCGACCGGGATTACGACGGCCCGATGCACGGCCAGGATGGCCCGATGCGGCTGCAGCGCATCTTCGCCGACCGCTGGCCGGGCTTCACGACCGGCTTCATGGCGGCGGCCAAGGAACAGGGTTGGAAGGAAATCAAGGACAAGAATGCCGATTTCTCAGACGGCTACTTCCCGATCGCCGTGGCCCATGCCGACGGCAAGCGAATCTCGACCGCCACCGCCTATCTCACCGCCGAAGCCCGCGCCCGGCCCAATCTGGACATACTCGGCGAGGCGCGCGCGGAAAAGCTGCTGCTGTCGGGCACAAAGGTCACCGGCGTTAAAATTCACCGCAAGGGCCGGGTCTTCGACATCAACGCCGGAGAGGTGATTGTGTCCGGCGGCGCATTGCAGTCGCCGGCATTATTGCTGCGGTCAGGCATCGGCCCGGCTTCCGAACTGGCCGATCTCGGCATCGATGTGGCGCTCGACAAGCCCGGCGTGGGCAAGCATCTGATGGAACATCCCGGGGTGAATTTCGGCGTCTATATGAAGCGGGACTCGCGCCTGCCGCCGGACCTTCGCCTGCCCATGTATGCCGGGCTGCGCTGGTCGTCCGGCGTCGACGGCTGCCCCGCCGGCGACATGTACATGATCCCCATGAACAAGTCGTTCTGGCACGCTATCGGCGAACGCATGGGGCTGATGATGATGTGGGTCAACAAGGCCTATTCGACCGGCGAGGTGAAGCTCAACGCGTCCGACCACATGGGCGCGCCCGACGTCGATTTCAATCTGGTATCGGACCAGCGCGATCTCGACCGGCTGGTGATCGGCACCCACAAGATGATCCAGATGCGGACCAGCGCCGCGCTGAATGAAGCGGTCAGCGATATTTTCCCAATCAGCTATTCAGACCGGGCGCGCAAGGCGGCGGTTTACAGCACCTACAACAAGATCCAGACCTGGATCGGCGGTCAGGTGATGGACGCCTCCGGCCCCCTGCGCCGCTATCTGATCAAAACGCTGGTCGCCGACGGCCCGTCGATCGAGGATATGATGGAAGATCAGTCGGTCATGGAAGACTGGATCCGGAACGCCGCCATCGGACATTTCCACGCATCATGCTCAATGCGCATGGGGGCGGCGGATGACAAGCTGGCGGTGACCGACCCGTCGGCGCGGGTCTACGGCATAGCGGGACTTCGGGTGTGCGACGCCTCGATCATGCCGGCGGTGCCTTGCGCCAACACAAACTTCCCCACCATCATGGTCGGCGAAAAGGTGGCCGCGACGATTCTGGCGGAAGGTTAGTCCTCTCCAAACACCCGGGCGAAGATCGTTTCCACGTGTCTTGTGTGGTAGCCGAGGTCGAAATGTTCGGCCAGCTCATCGGCCGACATATGCGCGGGGATGGCCGGGTCGGCGGCGAGGGTTTCCTGGAAGTCGCCGCCCTCCCGCCACACCTCCATGGCGTTGCGCTGCACCGCTTCATAGGCGTCCTCGCGGCTCATGCCGGCCTGGGTCAGCGCCAGCAATACGCGCTGGGAATGGACCAGCCCGCCGAGCGCATCGAGATTGCGCTTCATGTTTTCCGGGTACACCACCAGCTTTTCCACCACGCCGGTCAATCGCGCGAGCAGGAAGTCGAGCGTCACCGTGCCGTCCGGCCCGATCATCCGCTCCGCCGATGAGTGCGAGATATCCCGTTCATGCCACAGCGTGACGTTTTCCATCGCCGGGCTCACATGCGAGCGCACGATGCGCGCCAGACCGGTGATGTTTTCGGTCAGCACCGGGTTGCGCTTGTGCGGCATGGCCGACGAGCCCTTCTGGCCGGGCGAGAAATATTCCTCCGCCTCGCGCACCTCGGACCGTTGCAGATGGCGGATTTCGACCGCCAGCCGTTCCGCCGAACTGGCGATCACGCCCAGCGTGGCGAAAAACATCGCATGCCGGTCGCGCGGGATTACCTGGGTCGAGACCGGCTCCACCGTGAGGCCGAGCTTGTCCGCCACATGGGCTTCGACCGCCGGGTCGATATTGGCGAACGTGCCGACCGCGCCCGAGATGGCGCAGCTCGCGATGTCGGCGCGTGCGGCAAGCAGCCGTTCCCTGTTGCGGGCGAATTCCGCGAAATGCCCGGCAAGTTTGAGTCCGAAAGTGGTGGGTTCGGCGTGAATGCCGTGGCTACGCCCGATGCAGATGGTCTGGGCGTGTTCCAGGGCGCGTTTCTTCAGCGCGGCCAGCAGATTGTCCAGATCGGCCAGCAATATATCGGCGGCCTTTGTCAGCTGCACCGCGAAACAGGTATCCAGCACGTCCGACGACGTCATGCCCTGATGCACGAAGCGCGCCTCGGGACCGACATGTTCGGCAAGGTTGGTCAGGAACGCGATCACGTCATGGCGGGTTTCGCGCTCAATTTCGTCGATGCGTTCGACCTCGAAGGCGCCGCGCTTCCAGACCGCCTCGGCCGCCTCCCTGGGGATCACGCCCAGTTCGGCCTGCGCGTCGCAGGCATGGGCCTCGATCTCGAACCAGATGCGAAACTTGCTCTCGGGCGTCCAGATTTCGGCCATTTCCGGACGCGAATAACGCGGGATCATACGGGTTTCTTTCTTGGAATTGCCAACACAGGCGGTGTACCAGAATTCCCTCCCCATGGGAACGGATTGTGTGCCGACAAAGGGTTTGACACGTCCGGTGACCGGCGGCACCTTTGCCCGTCGATAATAAAATCAGGGAGAGCTCAAGATGGCGTCGTGCGCGGAATCGAAGATTGAGGTCAATGGCTGCGGCATAAATCTGCGGCGCGGCGGGTCGGGGCCAACGCTCCTGTTCCTGCATGGCGCGGGCGGCATTCCGGGCTGGATGCCGTATCTCGACACATTGTCGGATTCGTTCGACGTTGTCGCGCCCGACCATCCCACATTCGGTCTGTCCGACGACGCCGAATGGCTCAGCGACATGGGCGACATGGCTTATTTCTATCTTGATTTCATTAAGCAGCTCGGGCTCGAGAATGTCCATGTGGTGGGCCAATCGCTGGGCGGCTGGATCGCGCTCGAGGTCGCGGTGCGCTCGACCCAGAGCATGGCCAGTCTGACGCTGGTCGGGTCGGCCGGCATCCGGATCAAGGGCATGCCGGCGGCCGATATTTTCATGATGGATCCGGAAGAACTGACCCGCGCGCTGCTGGTCGACGAAAACATTATCGAGAGCTGGCTGTCCATGGAGCGGACCGAGGAACAAGAAGACATCGAGATCCGCAACAAGGTCTCGACCGCGCGGATGGGCTGGCAGCCCCGGCTGTTCAATCCAAGCCTGCGCAAATGGATGCATCGCATCGATTTGCCGACCCATGTGATCTGGGGCGACAGCGACCAGATCATTCCGCCGGCCTATGCCGAGGAGTTCAAGGGCCTGATCGCGGGCGCGTCGGTCACCATGATCGATAATTGCGGGCATTTGCCGCAGGTCGAAGCCGTCGGTCCCTTCACCGACGCCGTGATCGGGTTTATCAGCTCACAGGCGGCCTGAACCCATGAAACTCAGCACGGATCGTATTCTAACCACCCATGTCGGCAGCCTGCCGCGCCCCGGCGCGCTGATCGATATGCTGGAAGAACAGCATAAGGGCGGGGAGTTCGACCCTTCCAAGCTGGTCGGGCCGACGGCGGACGCCGTCGCGCAAGTGGTCGCGCAACAGGTCGCGACCGGCCTCGACGTGGTCAGCGACGGCGAGATGGGAAAAATTTCATACACCTTCTACGTACAGCACCGCCTGAGCGGACTCAGCCCCGATGACGGAACCGAAAAACCGCCGCGCGCATCCACCAGAGGCTTGGACATAACCGATCATCCGGATTATCTGGAGCGCATGACCGAACAGGGCCGGAACTGGTTCCTGCGCTTCAAGGAGGTCTGGTGCACGGGACCGGTCGATTACGGCAACCGGGCTCCGCTGGAAGCCGATCTGGCCAATTTGCAGACGGCGGTGGACTTGTCCGAACCGGTCGAAGCCTTCATTAATGCGGCCTCGCCGGGCGTACTGACCAAATTCGTGCCCGATGCCTATTTCATGGATGAAGACGCCTATGTGGAGGCCTTGGCCAAGGCCATGAAGGTGGAATATGAAGCGATCCACAAGGCCGGATTTCTGTTGCAGATCGACTGCCCCGATCTCGGCTCGGCGCGGCACAATCAGTACCAGGATCTGACCGAGGCGGAATTCCTGCGCATCGCCGACCGTAACGTGGAAGCGCTCAACTTCGCGACAGAGAACATTCCGCCGGACGCCATGCGCATGCATATCTGCTGGGGCAATTACGAAGGACCGCACACCCACGATATCCCGCTGGCCAATGTGTTCGATGTCTGCATGAAGGGCCGTCCCGCGGCGCTGCTGTTCGAGGGCGCCAATCCGCGCCATGAGCATGAATGGGAAGATCTCGCCAATGCGAACATCCCCGACGACAAGGTGCTGATCCCCGGCGTGATCGACACCATCACCAACTTCGTCGAGCACCCGGTTCTGGTCGCTCAGCGGATTTGCCGCTACGCCGAAATCGTCGGCCGCGAACGGGTGATCGCCGGGGTCGATTGCGGCTTCGCCACATTCGCCGGGCGCAACAACCGCATCGTGCCGTCGGTCGCCTGGGCCAAGCTCGCGTCACTGGTCGAGGGCGCGATATTCGCCAGCGACAGGCTTTGGAAATAAGGGGAACAGAAAAATGAGCGGACCGGATTTCGAGACCATCCGGATCGACAAGCAGGACGGCATTACCTTCCTGACCATGAACCGGCCCGAAAAACGCAATGCGATGAACCCGCAAATGCATTATGAGATGGACCGGGGGTTGCCGGAGCTGGAAGCCGACCCGGACACCAAGGTGGTGGTGCTGACCGGCGCGGGCGAGACATTTTGCGTCGGCCAGGATTTGCGCGAATATTTCCGCGGGCTCGACGACAATCCGGCGGAACGCCGGCGCGTCGGCGAAGCCAGCGAGCGCTGGCGCAACCGGCGGCTGGTCGACTACAACACACCATCGCCATGGTCAATGGCTATTGCGTCGGCGGCGGATTTACCCAGATGCTGAGCTGCGATTTCGCGATCGCCGCCGATGAGGCGATCTTCTCGCTGTCCGAGGTCAATTGGGGGATCCTGCCCGGCGGGCTGGTCAGCAAGAAGATGGCCGACGTGTTGCTGCCGCGTCACGCCATGCTATATGCCTGCACCGGGCGGACCTTCGACGGCAAGCGCGCCGAGCAGATCGGCATGATCACGCAATCCGTGCCGCTGGCCGATTTGCGCCAGGTGACCGAGGATCTCGCGCGGACTTTGATGGAAAAAAATCCGGAGGTGCTGCGCGCCACCAAACACGCGATCGGCGCTGTGCGCATCATGACCGACGATCAGGCGTTCGATTATCTGGCGGCAAAATCGGCCGAGATCAAACAGCGCGACAAGGAAAACGCCTATCACAACGGGCTCAAGCAGTTCCTCGACGATAAGTCCTACAAGCCGACCTTCGGGGCGCATGACCGGGAAAAGGCGAAAGCGCAAACATGAGAATGAGAAAGGGTTGCGCGTAATATGGATTTGGGGATTCGGGGAAAACGGGCGCTGATGTTGGCGTCGAGCAGCGGGCTTGGCTATGCATCGGCCTACGCGCTGGCCAAGGAAGGCGTCGATGTCTGCATCAGCTCTTCGAACGCCGGCCGGGCGGCGGCTGCGGCGACGAAAATCGCCGATGAAACCGGCGTGCACGCGGCCGGGCTGGTCGGCGATCTCAGCGATCCGGCGAACATGGATAGCCTGGCCGGCGCCGCCGAGGACGCCATGGGCGGGCCGTTTGATATTTTTTTCAATAATCACGGCGGGCCGCCGCTGCGCAAGGCGCTGGAAGTTACCGCCGACGAGCTGACCGATCATACCAACAAGATGCTGCTGAGCCTGATCCGCATGACCCAGCTGATCGTGCCCGGCATGGTGGACCGTAAATGGGGCCGGGTGTTCATGGTCGGCGCGTCCGCCGTGGCCGAACCGATCCCCAACAATGTGCTGTCGAACGTGTTTCGCGGCGCCATGGCCTATTACTGCAAGGCTCTGGCCGGGGAAGTGATCGAGGACGGCGTCACGGTGAATATCGTCTCGCCGACCGCGGTCCTGACCGACCGGACGCGCTATACCGCGGCGACTTTTGCGGAGAAGAAAGGCATTACCCCGGAAGAGGAGCTCGAGCTGCGCGAAAGCCGGCTGACCGCGGGCCGGTTCGGCAAGCCCGAGGAATATGGCGCCATGGTCGCGTATCTGTCCGGGCGGAACGCAAGCTATAGCACCGGCGCGAACTGGCGGATCGATGGCGGCGGCGGGAAGGGAATCTGAACATGACGGATTACTGGCTCAGCAAACTGCTGTTCGACCTGCAATCGCCGGATAAAAAGGCGGAATGGAACGCCGACCGGGATGCCGTGCTTGGGGAGTATCCGCTGAAATCGGAGATCCGACAGGCCGTGCTCGATACCGATGTCGCTGTTCTGGCGGCCCATGTGAACCCCTATCTGCTGCGGTTTTATCTCAGCGCCACGGGCATGAAGGACGATGAGCTGATGGCGCGGCTGCACGCGCTCAAGGAGGACGCATAATGGCTCAACTCGTTGGCGCTTTCGCGGCCAGCCACGGCCCCATCATCGCGCGCGAATGGGACCGGCTGACCCCCGCGACGCGGGATCTGGTCAACGCCGCCTTCAATGAAATGGGCGACAGGCTGAAAGCCCTGCAGCCCGATATTCTGGTGATCTTGTCGCCCGACCATTGGGTCAATTTTTTCATCGACAACCTGCCGAGTTTTTGCGTCGGGATCGGCGAGGAACATGAAGGCCCGCCCGAACCCTTCATGAAGGCGGTGTTTCCGCACGATACCCTGCCCGGCCATGCCGCGCTGGGCCGCCATATTCTGGAATGTGCGCTGGGGGCCGATTTCGATCCGGCGATTTCCCACCGGTTGAAGCTCGATCACGGTTTTTGCGTGCCGCTGTGGCGCATGGGGCTGGACCCGATGCCCGCCATCGTGCCGATCACCGTGAACGAGTTGGAACCGCCCTTTCCCACCATCCGGCGCTGTCTCGCCTGGGGCCGGATGATCCGCGACGCCATCGCCAGCTTCCCCGGCGATCAGCGCGTGGTGGTGCTGGGCACCGGCGGGCTGAGCCATTCGATCGGCGAGCCGACCATGGGCGAGATCGACGAACCGTTCGATCATACCTGCATCGATCTGTTCTCGAATGCGTCCGACGATGATATGGCCGCCATGCTGGAACACCGCCTGCAATCGACCGGCAATGGCGGCCACGAAGTGCGCAACTGGGTTATCGCCCACGCCGCCGCCGGTGGAAAAGGGTTCGATCTGATCGACTACGCGCCGTTGCCCGAAGTCTATGTGGGCTGCGGTTTCGCCGAATGGCGCATGGTTGCCTAAGGTCATGAAAACAAGCAGCGATCGGATTCTCACCACCCATGTGGGCAGCCTGCCGCGCCCGGAGCTCTTAGCGGGCCTACTCGAAAGTGAAGACAAGGGCGCAGCGGTCGATCAGACGGCGCTCCAGACGGCAACCGCCGCCGCCGTCATCGAGTCCGTGCGGGGACAGGTCGAGGACGGCATCGATATCGTCAGCGACGGCGAAATGAGCAAGATGTCTTACCACATTTACTGCAAGCATCGGCTGACCGGGCTGGAGAACCAGCCCAGCAAGGGTATCCCCGGCCGTCCCACGCCGCTAGATATCCAGCAGGTCCCCGAAATGGCTGTCCAGGGCCAAAGCGGTCTCGGGCCGAGCCGGTTGCAATCGGTGGTCTGCGCCGGCGACGTGGCCCATGCCGACATGGCGCCGCTGAACCGGGATATCGCCAATCTTCAAGCGGCGATCAATCAATCCGGCCCCCATGACGTTTTCATGAACGGCGCGTCGCCGGGCGTGCTCGTCAACTATCTGCCGAACATGCATTACCCGGACAACGACGCGTATCGCGATGCGCTGGTGGCGGCGATGCGCCCGGAATATGAGGCGATCCATGCCGCCGGTTTCGTTTTGCAGCTTGATTGCCCCGATCTGGCCGGCAGCCGCCATACCGACCAGCAGGCATTATCCGACAATGAATTCCTGGCCTTCGCCGAAAAAAGCATCGAGGCGTTGAACGAGGCCACCAGAAACATTCCGCCCGACGCCATGCGGCTGCATATCTGCTGGCTCAACTATGCCGGGCCGCACACCCATGACATTCCGGTATCCAAACTGATGAAGCTGCTGGGCAAGGCGCGGCCCCAGGCTCTGCTGTTCGAAGGCGCCAACCCAGCCCACGAACATGAATGGGAAGACTGGAAGTCTCCAGATCTGCCCGACGACAAGATCCTGGTTCCGGGGGTGATCGACACCACCAGCAATTTCGTCGAACACCCGCGCCTGATCGCGCAGCGTATCTGCCGCTATGCCGGCATCGTGGGCCGCGAGCGGGTCATTGCCGGAACCGATTGCGGCTTCGGCACCTATGCCGGTTTTCCGCAGGTCTTTCCAAGCGTGGTGCGCGCCAAGCTGAAATCGATGGCGGAAGGCGCGCGGCTGGCATCTGAAGAATTATGGTGAGGAAACTGCAATGAAAGACAAAACCTATCTGCGCGGATTGCTGGAATATAACGGCTGGGCCAATGCGCAGCTCTATGGAAAAGTCGGCGAACTGCCGCCCGAGGAAGTCACCAGGAAGCGCAAGACGCTGTTGGAATCGATCCATCTCAGCCTAAACCATTTGCTGGCGGTCGACCGCATGTGGCTCGCCCACATGCAGGGAAACGATCACGGGATTACCGAACTCCGCGCCCGGCTCTATGAGGATTTGGACGAGCTGTGGCGCGCGCGCCAGGACATGGACGCCACGCTGCTGGATTATCTCGACGGGCTCGATGGCGACGCGCTGGAGGAAATCGTCGATTACGAACTGATCGGCGGCAACACGGGGTCGCTGTCGCGTGCCATGTGCCTGACCCATCTGGTGACCCACGGCAGCTACCATCGGGGCTGGATCGCCGACATGTTCGGCCAGGCCGGCGCCCCGCCCGCGATCATCGATATTCCGGTCTATGAACGCGCCATCCGGGAAAGTAATCTGACGCCGTTGCCTTAGCTGGCTAATGACCGCCCGGTCTCCCAAGATAGCCATCATCGGCGGCGGTCTCGGCGGCGGCGCTCGCGCTTCATCAGCGCGGCATCGACGCGGAAATTTACGAAAAAGCCCCGGAACTCGGCGCCGGACTCAATCTCAGCCCCAACGCGTTGAAGGCGTTCCGGTCTCTCGGCGTGGAAGACGCCGCCATCGCCATCGAGCATCAGGCTCCCGATCAGGTGGTCCGTAGCTATCGCAGTGGCCGGGTCATCGCCCGGCAGCAGCGCAGCGGCAATATCATGCAACGCTACGGCGCCGAATTTCTGTCCATGCACCGCGCCGATCTGCTCGATATCTTCACCGGCGCCCTGCCGTCGGAAAGCGTCCATCTCGACGCGGATTGCGTCGATACCGAAACCAGGGGAGATGTGGCGGTTGTGCGCTTCGCCGACGGCGGCGAGATCGAGGCCGACATCGTGATCGGCGCGGACGGCATCCATTCCGCGGTGCGGGACAGCCTGTTCGGGCCTATCGAGCCCACATTTACCGGCTGCATCTGCTGGCGCGGCATGGCGCCGATCGACGCGGTGTCGCACATGTCCGATGCCCTGGACATGACGGCCTGGTGGGGACCGCACGGACATGTGGTTCATTACCCGGTGCGGCGCGGCGAGCTGGTCAATTTCGTGGCCCATTTCGACAGCGACGGCTGGACCGGGGAATCCTGGAACCATGAATGCGATCGAAGCGAGCTGATGGACACGTACGGGGAATGGAACGAGTCGCTGCTGCGGCTCATCGAGTCCAGCGACCGCCATTACAAATGGGCGCTGTTCGACCGCGACCCGCTGGAAAGCTGGGGCAGGGGGCGGGTTATCCTGCTGGGGGATTCGGCCTATCCCATGCTGCCCTTTCTGGGACAGGGCGCCTGCATGGCGGTGGAAGACGGGATTGTTCTGGCCGAAGCCGTGAAATTATCGCCCAATGATCTAGAGTTGGCGCTCGCCGATTACGAACGGCTGCGCAAGCCGCGCGCCACCCGCGCCCAGCTCGGTTCGCGGCACCGCGCCAGGCAAAACCACCTGGCGTCGCCCGTCGCGCGGCTGAAACGCGATATCGGCATGAAGCTGCGCGCCCGCTTCGCCAAGGACAAATCGCCGAACCAGGCCGATTGGCTCTACGATTACGACGCGTCGGCGGAAGACGGCTATTCGACGCCTGACTAATTCCCCGTCGCTTCCCGCAGCGCGCGCCAGACTTTTTCGTGGGTCGCCGGCATTTCGACCGCCGGCGCGCCGACGCTGTGCAGCGCGTCGTTGACCGCGTTCATCACCGCCGGCATGGCGCCGACGGTGCCGGATTCGCCGACGCCCTTGACGCCCAGCGGGTTGCGCTCGGTCGGGATGACCTGGGCGGAAATCCGGAAATCGCAGAAATCATCGGCCCGCGGCATGCAGTAATCCATGAACGATCCGGTCAGGAGCTGGCCCGAGTCACGGTCGTAATGGATGTCCTCCATCAGGATCTGGCCCGCTCCTTGCGCGATGCCGCCATGGATCTGGCCGTCGAACAGCAGCGGGTTCAGGATGGTGCCGGCGTCGTCGACCGCCGAATAGCGCACCAGCGTCACCTTGCCCGTATTGGCATCGATTTCCACCTCGGCCATGTGGGACCCGTTGGGAAAGGTCGGCGCGCCGCCCACCCCCATGCCGAATTCGCCGTGCTCGTAAAGGCCCGGCTCGATATCGGCCGGCAGTCTCGGTTTCTGAAACGCGGTCTTGGCGATCTCCTCCAGGCTCAGCGACCGGTCGGTGCCCGCGACCGTGAAGCGCCCGTCGGCGAATTCGATATCGTCGTCGGCGGCTTCCAGCAGATGGGCCGCGATGCGGCTGCCCTTGGCGATGATCTTGTCGGCCGCGATCGACACCGCCGAGCCCACGAACACGGCGCAGCGCGCGTTGAACGTGCCGACCCCGGTGGCGACCTTGTCGGTGTCGCCGTAGCGATAGCGGATATTGCCGCCGTCGATGCCGAGCTTGTCGGCCAGCACCTGCTTGAAGGTCGTGCCGTGGCCCTGGCCATGATCCATAGCCCCGCACAGCAAGGTTATCGCGCCCGAGGTGTCGAACCGGACCTCCACATGTTCGAAATTGGTGGTCGCGACGCCGGTCACGGTATTCGACGTCCCGAGTCCCAGAATTTTACCGCTTTTGCGGGCGGCCTCGCGCCGCGCTTCGATGCCGGAAAATTCACCGGTTTCGAGACAATCGTCATAGGTCTTGCGAAAATCACCGCAGTCATAGATATCGCCGAGACTGGTTTTGTAAGGCATCGCGTCGACGCCCAGCGTATTACGGCGGCGCAGCTCGACCGGGTCGATACCCAGTCGGCGCGCCGCCACGTCGACCATGACCTCGAGCACGAAAACCGGTTCCGGCTTGGCCCCGCCGCGATATTGCGCGTTGGTCATGATATTGGTCAGCGCGCCGGTGACCTTGGCGTGGATCGCCGGGATGCCGTAAACCCCTGCCAGCCCGCCGAGCCCGCCGGTGGTCGAGCGGATATTGCGGTCGGTGGTGAAATAGGCCCCGATCGGCACCTTGGTGTGGGTGCGCAGTCCGAGAAACCGGTAATCCTCATCGAGCGCGATCTCCGCGTCGACAAACCCGCCCCTTCCATGTTCGTCGGACATTATGCTTTCGGCGCGCTCGGCCATCCACTTCACGGGCCGTTCGACCACCTCCGACGCCCATAATGAAAGACTGTATTCGGGGTAACATCCGCCCTTGATGCCGAACCCGCCGCCCATCTGATCGCAGATCACCTGCAATCGGTTTTGCGGCATGCCGAAAATCTGACCGGCGATGGCGGCGCGGGTGCCGTGCACAGACTGAACCGATGCGCGCAAAAAATATCTGTCTTCGCCTGCGTCATATTCACCAGTACAGCCGCGGGTTTCCATGGCGTTGGCCGTGACCCGGTTGACGCAGACCCGATGCGAAACCACATGGGCCGCCGTGGCGAAGGCGGCGTCGACCGCGGCCGCGTCGCCGCGTTCCTGGGTGAAGCCTTCATTGCCCGGGTTGTCGTCGAAGATCGCCGACGCGCCGGGGGCCAGCGCGTCATCGACGGTGATCACCGCCGGCAGGGGATCGTAATCGACAATGATCAGTTCGGCGGCATCCTTGGCCTGGTTGATCGTTTCGGCGACGATGAAGGCGACCGCCTCGCCGACGAACCGCACGCGCCCCTGGGACAAAAGTGGCTGCAGCGAGGCATAGCCGGGCGAGCCGTCGGCGCGCTTGCCGGTGGAGGCGGGCACCAGGGTGCCCAAGCCGCGTTCCGCTAGTTCTGCCCCGGTGAGGACCGCCAGGACGCCGGGCGAATTGCGGGCCGCCGATGCATCCATGCCAAGAATTTCCGCATGGGCATGGGGCGAGCGCAAGACATGGGCATGGGCCTGGCGGTACGCGTTCACGTCGTCGGCATATCGCCCACGGCCCCGCAGCAACCGCAGATCTTCTTCACGCTTAACCGGTTCGCCGATACGCATCACGTTCATGCCGATTGACCTTTTGAATGGAAATATTGAGCGCGAAATTCTATGGGGTGCGGCGGGTGGAGTCCATTTCCCGTTTTCCGTGACGGGCTAGGCTGGTACCGTCATCTGCATTCAGACACAAAGGAATCAACTAAATGGCGACCAAGACCGGATCGAAAGTCATCGCGCTCGAGGAACATTACTGGGACGAGACCGTCACCGCCCATTATACCGGGCGCAACGCAACCCGGTCTTCCGACTTGCTGGAGCGGCTCAACGACGTGGGCGAACTCCGGCTCAGGGAAATGGACGAGGCCGGGATCGATGTCCAGGTGCTGAGCCACGGCGCCCCGTCGACCCAGCGTTTCGACGCCGAAACAGGCCCCGGGGTTGCGACCCAGGCCAACGATAATCTTCATGCCACTTGCCAAGCCAACCCGGACCGCTTCGCCGCCTTCGGCGCGCTGGCCACGGCCGACCCGGCGGCCTCGGCCGATGAGCTCGAACGCTGCGTCACCAAACTCGGCTTCAAGGGCGCCATGATCCACGGTCTGACCAACGGCGAGTTCTGCGACGGCCAGAAATACTGGCCGATCTATGAACGCGCTCAGGCGCTCGGCGTGCCGATCTATATGCATCCGGGCTATCCGCACCCCGACGTGATCGCGGCCTATTACAAGGACTATCTGGACGATTTCCCCGCGCTGGCGACCGCCGGCTGGGGCTATACGGTGGAAACCGCAACGCAAGGAATCCGCCTGGTGCTGTCGGGCGTGTTCGACGCCTATCCCGATCTGCAAATCATCCTCGGCCATCTCGGCGAATCCCTGCCGTTTTCGCTGTGGCGCATCAACCAGGCGCTGTCGCGCAAGGAAAACCGGTCGGCCCGGTCGTTCCGAGATATTTTCAGCTCGCATTTTCATATCACCACCAGCGGAAATTTCTCCAATCCGGCGCTGTTGTGCTGCGTGC
Source organism: Pseudomonadota bacterium (assembly GCA_036339495.1). GTDB lineage: Bacteria > Pseudomonadota > Alphaproteobacteria > MPNO01 > MPNO01 > CALGIA01. The sequence continues at coordinate 32,289 of JAYZAW010000331.1, forward strand.
AGGAAATGGGCATCGACCGGATCATGTTTTCCGTCGATTATCCGTTTGTGGAAAACAAACCCGGCGTTGAATGGATGGACACCGTCCCGCTCTGCGCTGAGGACCGCGAAAAGATTCTTAACGGCAACGTCACGAGGCTTCTCAAACTATAGCTGATCAAGCAGCGACTTTGCTTCGACCAGATCGATGGAGTCGAACCCTTCGGTAAACCAGCCATATATGGGGACAAGGAGGTCCCGCGCCTCCTCCGTTCTTCCTTGCGAATGCCACAGGCGGGCGAGCTGGGTGGTGGCGTGGAGTTCCCACATCTTGGTCTCCTGGTCGCGGGCGTATTCGATCGCCTTTTTGTACCAGGTCTCGGGCGAATCCCGGTCTCCGGGTGATTGACGCAGCAGAAGATCGCCCATCAACGCATACGCTTTCGGCATCATCAATAGTTCGCTGTACCGGTTCATATTGTCGATCGCCGTTTACAGGGCGGGCGCGGCCTCTTCCCAGGCGGGGGAACTGGCGATCGCTTCGGCAAGCATATAGGTCGCCGTCGAGAACGAACCGGACGAACCCGTGACGCGTAGCGTATCGAGTCCCCGATAAATTTCAGACACGCCCTTGCCGGGGTCTCCTTCCAGACTATCCGCCCAACCGCGCAGGGTCACGGACATGGGCATAAATTTGAACAGTCCGATTTCCGTCGATTCATCAATCGCCTTGCTCGCCATTTATTCGACGCGCCGGAAGACGCCATCATAAATTGGTTGGATCGCCACCGGCAACAGCACTGTTGTCGGGATGCATCAAAGAGTCGATATTGGCGATAAAATACGATCAGGACAAAAAGGGATTTCACATGTTGTTCGTGACCACCGATCACCCGGTCGAGGGCGTTCTCCGCATCGGCCTGAACCGGCCGGAAAAGCGCAATGCGATCAATCCCGAACTGCGATATGCGCTGATCGACGCCTTCACGGCGGCGCGCGACGACGCAGATGTTCACGCTATCATCATCGCCGGCAATGAGGGGCATTTTTGCGCCGGCGGCGATATCGATTCCATGGCCGGCGTGACCGTGCAATCGGCCCGCGCGCGCATGAAATCCAATCATCTGATGGTTCGGCTGATGGCTGAATCGGAAAAACCGATCATCGCCGCCGTCGAAGGGTTCGCGGTCGGCGCCGGGGCCGGCATCGCCATGATGGCCGACACCGTGGTCATGGCGGAAACTGCCACCATCGGCTTCCCGTTTTTCCGCATCGGTCTGGTGCCCGATTACGCGCTGTTATATTCCCTGCCGCGCCGGGTCGGGGTCGCCAGGGCGCGCCAGATATTGCTTTACGCCCGCATCCTGAAGGGCGCGGATGCGTTTGATGCCGGGCTGGCCGATGAAATGGTCGGCGATGGTGAAACAGAGGCCCGCGCGGTGGAACTGGCCATTGAGCTGGCCGCCATGCCGCCCCAGGCTTTCGCCATTGCCCGGCGGCAGCTCGGGTTGTTCCCGACCGATCTCGAATCGGCGCTGGAAATGGAGGCCATGGCCCAGGCCGCCTGCATGACGAGTTCTGAATTCGCCGAGGGCTCCACCGCGTTCAAGGAAAAGCGCAAACCAAAATTCCGGGGCTGACAAGTGACGCCGCGGAGTTTCACCACGCCGATCACCGAGCTGTTCGGCATCCGTCATCCGCTGATTTGCGGCGGCATGATGTGGTTGTCCAATGCGGATTATGTCGGCGCGGTGGTCAATGCGGGCGGCATGGGTTTTATCACGCCCAGAAGTTTTCCGACGCCACAGGATTTCCGTAATGAGCTGCGGCGCTGTTTCGAGATCACCGGGGGCAAGCAGTTCGGCGTCAATCTCTATGTCTCGGCCCGGCTGGAAGCCAATGAACAGCTCGCGCAATTCCTCGACATCTCGATTGAGGAAGGAATCGGCTTCGTGGAAACCGCCGGCTACAGCCCGCGCGAATTCCTGCCGCGGATCAAGGATGCCGGCATCAAGGTGATCCACAAATGCACCACATTGCGCCACGCGCTCAGCGCCGAAAAAGCCGGTGTTGACGCCGTGACGATCCTGGGCGCGGAAGCCGGCGGACATCCCGGCATGCAGTTGATCGGGACCATGGTGCAGGGCGCGCAGGTGCCGAAGGCAATGCGCATTCCCGTCGTGCTGGCCGGCGGCATGGGCACCGGCCGCCAGCTGGTCGCCTGTCTGGCGCTCGGCGCCGGCGGCATGTTGCTGGCGTCGCGCATGATCGTGGCCTCGGAAGTCTGGGCTCATGACGGTTACAAGCATCGGATCGCCGAAATGGACGCCGGCGATACGCGCATCATCATGACCATTTTCGGCGATAATTCGCGGGTCATCGCCAATGAAACCGCCGACCAGGTCCTGGCGCTCGAAGCCGAGGGCGTCGATGATTTCGAGGTCTATCGCGAGCTGGTCGCGGGCGAAATTCAGCGCCAGGCCTATGAGACCGGCGATTGGAACCGGGGCACGCCGTCGGTCGGCCAGGGCAGCTCTTTCGCCGACCGGATCGAACCGGTAGAAGTAATTTTCGACCGCATCATGGCGGATGCCGGCGCAGCGCGAGACGTAATAGAAGGAACCAAATAATGGCGGTTGATCCGGCATCACCCGAATATTCGATCGGCGTTATCGGCGCCGGCACCATGGGGCGCGGCATTGCGCAGATCGCGGTCAGCGGCGGGATCGACGTAAAGCTCTATGACGGTTTCGAGGG
>JAYZAW010000332.1:0-3889 GCA_036339495.1 Pseudomonadota bacterium
GTCGCAAGATGCGAAGCGGATGACGACGCCGGGCTCGACCGGCTCTGGGACGCTCTGGTCGGGCAGCTCGATCAATCCAACATCGCCGCTCCGGAACGGTAAGCAAGGCCTGGTTGGACTTGGCGCAAGGCTGCGCCTACAATCCAATGGTTGATCCAACGATTTCGGGCGTTTTCCATGGCTGAACAACGTGTTCAACGCCGTCTCGCCGCGATTCTGGACGCCGATGTGGTCGGGTATTCGGCCATGATGGGGCGCGACGAGGTCGGCACGCTGGCCCGACTGGACGAATGCCGGGAACAGATCATCGACCCCAGCCTGGCGCGCCATGGCGGGCGCAACGTCAAAGTTATGGGCGATGGTGGAATTCGCCAGCGCCGTGGACGCCGTGCAGTCCGCGCTCGAAGTCTAGACCGCCATGGGCGGGCGCAATGACGATCTCCCAGAAGCCGGCCGCATGACATTTCGGGTCGGCATTAATGTCGGCGACGTGATCGTCGACGGCGATGATATCCACGGCGACGGCGTCAATATCGCCGCGCGGCTCGAAGGATTATCCGAGCCCGGCGGGATTTGCATTTCCGACGACGCTTTTCGCCAGGTGCGCGGGAAATTCAATGGCTCGTTTGAAGACCTGGGACTACAAGAACTCAAGAACATATCGGAACCGGTTCATGTACATCGCGTGAGGCCATCACGCGCGCCGAGCGTTGCGGCATCTCCTCCGCTCCCGGATAAACCGTCGATTGCCGTGTTGCCGTTCCAGAACATGTCGGGCGACGCCGAACAGGAATTTTTCGCCGACGGCATTTCGGAGGATATCATTAACGCGCTGAGCCGGTTTCACTGGTTCTTCGTGATCGCGCGCAATTCGAGATTTTCCTATAAGGGAACTTCGCCCGATATTCGCGACGTTGCCGGGGACCTCGGGGTCAAGTACGTGCTCGAAGGCTGCGTCCGCAAGGGCGGCAACTGGGTTCGTATCACCGCCCAGCTAATCGATGCGACCACCGGCAACCATATATGGGCCGAGCGCTATGACCGCGAACTGGACGATATATTCGCGGTTCAGGACGAGATCACCGAGGCCATCACCGGTGCGGTGGCGCCGTCATTCGCGGCCGCCGAAGCGCGTCGCGCGCGGGCCAAGGCGCCGGAGAATCTCGATTCCTGGGATCTGGTCATGCGTGGCAACTGGCATCTCTGGCGCATGACACGGGAAGATATGACCGAGGCACAGCGATTGTTTGAGGCCGCGATCAAGCTTGACCCCGATAGTTACATTGCCCATGACGGGTTGGCGATGGCCTATCAACTCCCGGCTGGGATGGGATGGGCGGATGATCTGCAAGACAGTCGGGAAATGGGATACCGCACTGCCCGGCACGCCCTGTCTCTAAATGATCAGGACGCACTTGCCCATGTCGCCCTCGCGATGGTTCACCATGTATCCCGCGACAACCATTCCGACAAGCTATCCTGCCGCAAGGCGCTCGAACTGAATCCCAATTTGGCGTTCGCCGAAGGTTTGTTGGGATTGATTCACGCGCATCTGGGCGACTACGAAGATGCAAACCTTCATCTGGATAACGCGATTCGGCAAAGTCCCCGCGATCCGACGCTGTCCTGGGTCGGGCTGGCGCGCGTCGTCGCCGCGTTGATCGCCGATTTGCCGGAAGAATATCTCGCAAAGGCGAAGGAACTTACCGATGCCGCGCCGGATCTATTCGCTGGATGGCGTCATGTTGCGGCGGCTTATGTAATGCAGGACCGTCTCGAAGAAGCAAAGGCGGCGATTGCGCAAGTACTCCGGCTGAACCCGGATGACACTCTGGAAGCCGTACGTCGTTCGATTCCAACTTCCAATCCCGAGGTGCGCGAACGCTATCTCGGATATCTTGCCGAGGCGGGTTTGCCCTCAGGGCAGGACTAATCAAACAGCGACAGATCGATGAAGTCGCCCATCCGCAGATAGCCCGCGTCGCTCGGGTGCAGGTGGTCGCCGCAATCATATTCCGGCAGCATTTGCGTCGGGTGCGCCGGGTCGGCCAGCGCGGCCTCGAAATCGATCACCGCGTCGAAGGCGTCGGTGTTCCTTATCCATTGATTGACCTCCTGGCGGATCGCCTCGCCCTCGGGGGTATAGAGCCCCGGCATGCCCGGCGGTGGATTGAAATCCTCATTCTCGAAAGTCAGCATCGTGCCGCCGAATATTTTAATGCCGTTGGAATGGGCGCGTTGGGCCATCTGGTGCAGTCCGGCGATTAATTCCGTCGCCGTGACTTTCTCTTCCGGTTTGCGGCTCCGGTTGCGGATATCGTTGATGCCGAGCAGCACGATCACATGGCTCGCGCCGGGCTGGGCCAGGACATCACGGTCGAAGCGGCGTTGGGCGCTGCCGCCGCGCGCATCGTGAACGATACGGTTGCCGCCGATGCCCTGGTTCATCATGCCCGGCGCGTTATTGTCGAAGCGCTCGACCAGTCTGCGCGCCAGCTGGTTGGGCCAGCGATTGTTGGCGTCCACGGTGGAAATATTGCAATCGGTCAGTGAATCTCCGAGCGCCACGATGCCTCCGGTTCCTTCCGGTGCAAGCATGTCGATACCGGCGACAAACAGATAGGCGTCCGTCGGCGCGGCGACCAGCAGCTCGGCCGCGGCGGTAAAATCGCCTTTTGTCGAGATATAATTGGTCTGACGCGAATTGCCGTGTCCCGTGATCTGGAATTGATCGTCCATGCGGCTGGGCAGAAACACGCTGACCGCCAAATCCGCCAATGGCGGTGCGTCAAATTCCACCGGGTCGCTCACCGCCATGGCGCCGGGCGCAATGGATGTCGTTGGAGACCCGTTGAAGGTCAGCGCCCGGTGCGAGCCCGCGGCAATGGTCGTGCCGTCTTCGCGCAGGGCGATGCCGGCGGCGCCGACATTCAGGTTTCCGAGCCCGTAGGCGTTCGACAGGCGGACCCGCAACGTCGCGCCGCCGATACTGGTATGAGCGATCATCCGATTTGTCTGGCCGTCGAGCGCGACGCCGTCCATCAATGAGACAGTCGTCGCCCAACTGCCTGTCCATTGCGTGTTATCTTTGGTAGCCAAAATTAGTCCCCCAATCGGGGAGCATCTTATCGGCGGGGGAAGAATTGCGTTACTTCTTTTACGGCACCCTGATGGACGCGGATGTGCGGGCGGTGGTGTTGTCGCCGGCTTCGCGGGATAGGCCGATGGAAGCCGCTTTGCTGCATGGTTATCGCCGTGTGTTCATGGCTGAGCGGGTCTATCCGGTGGTTGCGCCGTCGCCGGCATCCAGCGTGGCCGGCGCGTTATCGGGGGACTTGAATGCGGAAGACGCGGTGCGCCTCGCGGCTTTCGAGAGCGACGAATATGACGAAGTCACCCGCAATGTCGTTGCCGACGACGGCGAAACCGTATCAGCCCGTGTTTTTGTCGCCGGACCGAAGGCGGTTCAGTCGAGCACGGTCTGGGATCTCGAGATTTGGCAACGGCGCCACAAGCGCGCTTTCCTGCGGCGCACGCGGCTGCGAGGATGGGAACATTGAAGAATTAGGCGTCCACGAAGTGCGGTTCGGGGTGTTTGTGCAAATCGTCGTAATGCACCAGCACAGGGTCGCCCAACTCGCAAAGCCTTCCGTCGCGGAAAGCCCATTCGCCCCGGTCGCAGCACTCCGCCGTCACATAGCCGTTGATGTAAAACCTGCGATCGATCGACGAGACATTCGGGCCCGATCCGTGGATCGTAAACACATGCCATGAGACGACATCGCCGGGGTCGAGTTCGAGGTCGATTTCCCGCGACGGGTCGAGCCCGAACGGAATGAGGACCTCGTCATTCATACCGGTATCCATGATGGCGATATTTCGGGCGAGT
>JAYZAW010000333.1:0-3571 GCA_036339495.1 Pseudomonadota bacterium
GCGCGGGAACCTGGCAGCGCTGCGCCTTTCATCTGAACCATCTGGGCGCGAAATCCTAAGAAATTTCACATGTCCGGTCCAACACCATGCCCGGTTCACCGTTCGGCGTTCCGCTGAAATACAAGTTTCGTCCGACAGCCAGCATTCCCGGCACAAAGCACGGCTTCAACGGCGAAATGGTGACAAGCGGCGAACCCGGCGCGCAGGGTACCCAAATGGACGCCATCGGCCACTTCGCTTATATGGACGAGCCGTGGGACGGCAAAGGCGGCGGCCCGCCCGCCGACAAAATGAAATATTACGGCGGCTATACGCAGAAGGACGTCAAGCCGACGCCCGGCTCGCCGCTGCTCAAGCTCGGCATCGAAAACGTTCCGCCGATCGTGACAACGTCGGTGCTGCTCGATGCGCGCGCCCATCTCGGCGGCGGCAAGGCGATGACCGATGGCCAGGTCATCACCGCCAAGGATATTGAAGCCATGATCCAGGCCCAGGGGCTCGGCTGGCGCGGCATCTTGCCGGGCGATGTGCTTTATATCTATACCGGCTGGTCCGACCATTGGTCCGACCCCGATACCAAAAAATCCTATTACACGATGGGACCGGGGCTGTCCTACGACGCGGCCCAGTATATCGGCAAAAAGGCCGTGGTGCTGGTGGCGTTGGACAACCCGTTCACCGACCCGGCGGCGAAAGGCATGATCATGGGCAAGGCCCCGCCCGCCAAGGGCACGCCGCCCCGGCTGCCGTTCGCGATCCACCATTACAATCTCACGCAATCGGGCATCCATCAGATCCAGAATGCCAATCTCAAGCAACTGGCCGCCGACAAGGTCTGGACGTCGTGTACCATGATCTTGCCGCTGCGCAGCAAGGGCGGCTCGGGCTCGCCGGTGCGTCCCATCGCGATCGGCGCCCCCCAAGGATAAATAAGAGGTAGGGGTACTTGGCGACGCGTGAACTGATCATCCCGAAGGGGCTGGAAAACCTCTATACGGAAAAGGGTTACGCGCCCGGCGTGCGGGTCGGGGACACGCTCTATGTCTCCGGCATGCTGGGGCGCGACGGCGAATTGCGCGTGATTGAGGACCCGGAGGCGCAGTTTGTGCGCGTGTTCGAAAACACCGCCCTGGTTTTGGGCGAGGTCGGCGCGTCGTTCGCCGACGTGATCGAATTCACCGGCTATTTCACGAACCTGCAACGGGATTTCCCGCTGTTCCAGAAAGTGAAAGACCGCTTCGTGACCGGCGACCTGCCGGCGCAAACGGCGATCGGAGTCGCGGAACTGTCCATGCCGGGCCTGCTGGTCGAACTCAAATGCACGGCGCTGGTTCCGGGCGGCTGATCACCCATCCCCCTCATACTGGTTCGGATCCACGTGAAATCCGGCGGCGCGGATGCCGACCATGGCGACTTCGTCGTCCATTTCGTTTGAATCGCCGGTGATGCCGACCGCGCCGACCACTTCGCCGTGTTCGTCGAGGATCAGCTGCGCGCCGCCTTCGAGGAAGATCGGGCCGTCGGAGAGCTGTTCCAGATTGTCGATGAATTTCGGCTTGTCGCGGAATTTCTGCAGCACCAGCTTGGATGACCGCCCCATGCCGAGGGCGGCGAAGGCCTTGCCGTGGGAAATCTCGAAGCGCAGAAGCGCCGCGCCGTCCTACTTCTGGAACGCCTTCACGCGCCCGCCGGCATCGAGCACGATCACCGCCAGGGGTTTGAGCCCGCGTTCCTTGGCCGCCGCCAGCGACGCGTTGATCATTATGTTGCTCTGTTCGAGGCTGATGGCTCTCATGGGTGTGTCTCCTCAGCTGGAATATTCGATAATGTCGAAGCCGTTGAAACGGTCGACCAGATAGACCAGCCCGCGCCCGTCCACGTCCAGATCATTGGTCTGGGGCGCGACGCAGCCATCGCCGGGGTCGCCGCCGTCGAAGCCATGGGGCAATCGGTGAAAAGCGGCGGGCCGGTAGTCCTATAAGTCCTCGAGAAACTTATTCGGCGTTTCCAGCATCGCCAGCAGCAATGCGCCGTTGGGCGCGACCGCTTCATGACGGCTGCCGGCCGGACGCCAGACGAAATTCCCGACCGTGCATTCCCCGTCATGGTCCTTCAGGCTGCCTTCCAGCACATAGGTCTGCTCGATGCCGACATGTTCATGCAGCGGCAGCTTCGCGCCGGGAACCCAGTGGAACAGGGCGGTGAACAGGCCGGTTTCTTTGTTCTCCAGCAGAATTTTGAGCTTCACGCCGGGATATTTGGTCTCGACCCAGGGCAGTTCGGCCACATCCACATAGCGCGACGCCATGGAATCCAGCTGATCATGTTGTTTTTCGAGGGCGGGAGTGGAGGCGTTCATGTCGGTCTCTCCGGTCTGATTGTGATTTCGTGGATTTTGCGGCCTCAAGGCGTCGAATGCAAATTAATCGGGGAAAGCCGGCATGACATGCTCGGCAAACAATTCCAGCGAGGCGATCTCGCGCGCATGCCCCAGATCGCCGAAACAGAACTGCAGGATCGGATAGTTGAAACCGGCCTCGTCGATTTGCGCCGCCAGCTTGTCTCGCACCGTGTCCGGCGACCCGGCGATCATCGCGCCCAGATTTGCCGCCAGATCGAAATTATCCATCCGCAGCAAGGGCGGATTGCCGCCCCGTTCGCGCCATAGCTTGGCAAGGCTGTGGAACCAGTGATCGAAGGCCGGCCGGGCGAACCGTTCCGCCTCGGCGTCGGTCTCCGCCACATGGATCAGCCGGTAGCCGCCGATCAGGGGCTCGGCGCGGGCACAATGCCTGCGCAGCGGATGGTCCTTGTGTTTATCCCAGGCTGCGCGATAGGCGGATGAAATCTCGCCAACTCTCGGGGTCGGGCCGAGGGAAACGATGTTCATGCCGTATTGCGCGGCGAAGTCGATGCTCTCCGGCGATCCCGGCGCGCACCACAGCGGCACGGGTTTCTGGGTCGTGGGAATTTCCATGGGGATGTCGTCGTAGCGGAACCGTTCGCTGTCCCAGCTAAGCCTGTCCTCGGTGAGCCCTTTCAGGACGATTTCCAGGACCTCCGCGTAAATCCCGGGCGAGTCATCATTGGCGATGCCGAAGAATCCGATCTCGTGGGGCGAGATGCCGCGTCCGACGCCGACCTCGAGCCGCCCGCCGGAAATATTGTCGAGCATGCCGATTTCCTCGATCAGGCGAAGTGGTTCATAGAGCGGCAGCAGATACATCATCGGCCCAATGCGCAGCGTCGAGGTCTCGCGCGCCACGGCGGCCAGATAAACGCCCGGCGACGGCGCCATGCCGAGCGGCGTGCCGTGATGTTCGGCAATGTGATAACTATACATCCCGGCTTTTTCCGCCGCGACCGTGAAGGCTATTCTGTCGTCGAAATATTTCGGGAGCGGTTCATCGCGGCGGTCGAGATGATCGAAGATGCCGAATTTCATGGCGCGGTTTCCTTGTTACCGGGTCGCGTCGCCCGAGGCGACGATGGTCAGCTCATTTTGTGCGACACCCTCGCCCCGCCGGAACGCGGACGCGGACTGATATTTATCCGAATTGAAACATGTTTT
>JAYZAW010000334.1:0-4277 GCA_036339495.1 Pseudomonadota bacterium
GCTATCTTCGGGCTATCCCAAAAAGGGCGTCAAGGGGAAGTTACCCGAGGGTGACAATTTCTGGTTTCTGGAAAAGCCCTATCGCGCCGATGGATTATCCAAAATAATTGCCGAAATTTTTGAAACTTGAACGTTTTCGCCCGTTTGATCGGCGTATTTTACAATTACCGTACAAGCCATTGGCATCTTCGGTTCAGTACCGCACAATCGAACGCGTGATCAATTCATGAAATGAAATGCGAGAGCACACGGGTTGGATGGGCGGTACAAACAATTTCAATAGGTCGTCGATGGATTGGGTTCAGCGCGCAAAGGACTTGAGTCCGGCTATCGACGCGGCGTCGGAACGAATTGACGCCGCGCGGCGAATTGCGCCGGATATCATGTCGGCGATGCATGAAGCGGAGTTGTTCCGCATGTGTCTGCCGCGTTCCATGGGCGGCGGCGAGGCGCCGCTTCCCACCGTGCTGCTGACGGTGGAGGCGATCGCCTCGGCCGAGGCCAGCACGGCGTGGTGTCTCGGCCAGGGTCTGGGATGTTCACGGTCGGCCGCCTTCGTCGAACCGGAGGTCGCGCAAGAGGTCTTTGGCGCCGCCGACGCCATACTTGCCTGGGGTCCGCCCAACGGCCCGAACAAAGCGGTCGCGGTCGATGGCGGCTACCGGGTCACCGGCAAATGGAAATTCGCCAGCGGCATTCGTAACGCGAATTGGCTGGGTCCGAACTGCTCCGTGGTGGACACAGACGGCTCGCCGCGGCTTACCCCCGATGGCCGGCAGGTCGTTCGCTGCATGCTGCTGCCCGTGTCCAGCGCGACCATCACCGATGTCTGGCGGGTCATCGGACTGAAAGGCACGGCGAGCGACAATTTCGAAATCGATGACCTGTTTGTCCCGAAGGCGTTTTCATTCGTCCGGGATTCACCCGCCGACCGGCGGGAAGACGGCCCGCTTTACCGCGTGCCCCTGACCACATTCTATGGCGTCGCCTTTGCCGGGGTGGCGCTGGGGATCGCGCGTACGGCGCTGGATGCATTCATAGCGCTGGCGGTGGACAAGACGCCCAATCATTCGACAATGATATTGCGGGAAAATCCCGCGGTTCAGCGAGAGGTCGCCCAGGCCGAGGCCAATCTCGGCTCGGCCCGTTCCTATCTGATCGACCGGCTCGCCACGGCGTGGGAGTCCGGCTCGCCCGATGGCTGGTCGCTTGACCATCGCGCCCGGCTGCGGCTGGCCTGCACCAACGCCGTTATGCAAGCGCGTGATACCGTAGCTTTCGCCTATCAATCGGCGGGCTCGAGCGCCATACTCGAAAGCAATCCATTCGAGCGGCGCTTTCGCGATATCAACGCCGTGGCCCAGCAGGCCCAGGGACAACCGATCAATTTCGAACACGCGGGAATGGCCTTGCTCGGCATTGAACAAAAGGGCGGCAGGGTTTAATCCGCTAATCTTTAATTTAGGAATTTCAGTTTGTCCGACTCTACCGTCGCCAGTCGGCTCGCGTTCTATTGGACGGAGCTTCCCGCGAATCTGCGGGGGATTCTCTGGCTGAGCCTCGGCGCGTTCCTGTTTGTCATCGTCGATGTGTTCGTCAAGGCGACCGGCGGCAAATTCGATCCACTGGAAATCAGCGTGTTCCGCTATTCAATCGGGTTTGTCCTCCTGAGCCCGTTATTCATGAAATTGGGCTGGAACGGGCTCAAGACCCAACGTTTCAAGCTGCATCTATTTCGAATGTGCCTGGCGTTCATTGCGCAACTCGGCATATTCATCACCGTGATCTACATGCCCCTGGCCGACGCGACCGCCTTCATGTTCTCCAAGCCGCTTTTCACCACGGTGGTCGCCGTCTTCATTCTGTCGGAAGTCGTCAGCGGACGGCGCTGGACCGCCACGCTGGTTGGCTTTGCCGGCGTGCTGGTTATGGTGCGGCCCGGTTCGGAAAGCATGGACCCGATCGCGTTCATCGCGGTCGGATCGGCTTTGACCTTCGCCGTCGCCAATGTACTGATCCGCAAGCTGTCGACGACCGAGCCCCCGGCCCGCATCCTGTTTTATTACCATGTCGGCGGGTCGCTGGTGTTTGCCGCTCCCGCCTATTTGGTCTGGGTCACGCCGGTCGGGATCGAATGGGTGCTGATGGGCGGCATCGGGGTATTCACCACGGCGGGCATGTTTTGCTATGTCCGCGCCTTCGGGACCGGCGAGGCCAATGCGGTCGGGCCGGCGGAAAATCTGCGTCTGATCTACGCGGCTTTGTTCGGTTTCTTCCTGTTCTCCGAAATTCCATCCGTTTGGACCATCATAGGCGCATCAATCATCGTGGTGGCGACCTATTACATCGCCCGCTCGGAGGCGCGAGGAAAAAGATGAATTCCCGGCATCGGAATGAATTCCGGGATGGCCTTGACCCGGTCGAGCCAGCGCTGGATGGCGCGGTAGTCATCGAGTGAAATGCCGCCGTCGCCGGCCAACGCCACATAGGGGAAACAGGCGATGTCGGCGATGGTCGGCCGCGCCATAGCGGCGACCCAGTCGCGGCCCGCGATTTCCCGTTCCGTCAGATGGTCATCCAGAACGCGGAAAGCGTCATGCGCCGCCGCGCGGGCCTTGTCGATATCCAACTCATAGCCCAGCATGTCGTGCAGCCGGGCGGCCGAAGCATTCATGATCTCGCCGCCGGCGAAGGACAGCCACATGGCGATTTCGCCCTGCGAGGTGGGGTCTTCCGGAAACCATTCGCGCGTGCCGTCATATTTCGCGGCGAGATAGATCAGGATCGCCTGGGCGTCACGCAATCGCACGTCGCCATCCTCCAGCACCGGCAATTGTCCGAGCGGATTGATGTCGAGAAAATCCGGCTCCCTGTGGGCGCGGCCCGGGTAAAAATCCACCGCCACCGCCTCATATTCGAGATCCAGAATGGCCAGCAAAAGCCGGATTTTATAACAATTTCCCGACAGCACATAATCATAAAGCCGGATCATGGGATGGCTCCAAAGCGCAGACCCTTGTCGCGCAGCCAGCGGCGATAGACCATGGACGTCCGGTCCGCCGGGATCGCATGTTCGCCGCGCGAGTCGAGGGGGAGATGCGCGGGAATCTGGTTTTCCAGAATGCTTCTGTCCTGCATAAAGATCATTTGCTGGAAATGCAGCATCGCTTCGTCGGAATTTTCCTCGTCGAACACCAGCACGAAGGAATGGACGTCGCAGATGTCTTCTTCCAGGGGCTGGACGAACAGGCCGATCAAATCCCATGCGCCCTCACGGATTGGGCAGGTTTTATCCAGGATGGTCACGAAGGGCGATGTGACGCGGTACATATATTCGCTGATCTGTCCGCCGCCGGCCGATGTGGCGGCCTGGGGCTGAAAAAAACGGCATTCGGTGGCCCATATTTCATCCTCGGGGCGGCGGATTTCGACCTTGTAGTCTTCCACGGCGGTATGCGGCTCGACTCCCAGTATATCGGTGTGGATGTATGGAAAGTGGGCCAGGTCGAGAAAATTCTCCACGATCCGCAAGGGTGACGTCCGCACCGTGATCGCGCCGCATGTGATCAAACGGCGTCCCTCTTCCTCGAATTCGGGCATGTCGGGCAGTTCGCGCCCGGGCTTACCCAAGCTGGTCCAGACATGGCCATGGCGTTCCCTGGTCGGAAGCGACCGGTTGTGGCCGTCGGGCTCGAATACGGAGAGTGCGCCGTCCGGCCCGCGTTGGGCCGTAATATTCTGTCCGAGAAGCTGCGTGCGCCGGGCCCCGCCGCGCGGGATATCCTCCACCCGGCCGATGACCTGCCAATCATGGAGCGCCGTTGCGTCGGTGGTCTTGGTCATGTCGGTTCGACCATGAACGGCCGCCAAGACGTCGTTGCGTTCTCTGGATTTTCCATGAACCAGCGCAACCGCCGCGCCCAGTCGGCGTAGTGCCGCCGCTCCGCCTCGGTGTTGCCGCCGGCTAGTACATGCAGACCGGCGCGATCGCCCGTGATCGGCTGAATGGCGAGCACGACCGACGCCGTGTCGCCGCTGGAACGGGCGTCAATCCTGATCACGGCCGGCGCGATTTCGCTGTGTTTATAGTCGATGTCGGAGGAGTCCATTCCGAATGGTTTGAAAATGGCATGGCGCGCCAATACGGCAACCTGTTCCGGATTACGCCGGATGACGAGGTCGCGGCAGAAACGTAATTTACCATCCGAAATTCCCAAAGCAATGGGGTCGCCGGCCATGCCGGTCGAGACCCAAATCAGCTCAGCATCTTCGCAAAC
>JAYZAW010000335.1:0-5655 GCA_036339495.1 Pseudomonadota bacterium
AATCGGAAATCCGGCTGGGACCGGTTCAGTTCTAATACAAGCATTTAATGGCGCTGTCGAAATTGTAAATGGCGCGTTTGCGGCTTCAAACGCCTCACATTTTGAAATCTTTTACGGAATTAGTGGAATGGGTGCGGTTACTCAAATAGTGGTTACAAGAAATGCAAACGCGCAGGATGCTGTAGCAATCGATAATCTCTCTTTCGGAAGCTCTACTCCAGTTCCTGAACCCGCCACTCTCGCCGTCTTCGGCCTTGGCTTGGCTGGGTTGGGTATCATGAGACGACGCAGACGCGTCGCCTGAGCCAATCCAGGCGGCTCTCATTGAAGCTGCAGTTCATCGGGGCGGCTGTTTTCATTCCATGTGAATGTCAATATCGGATCGAGATCAGCGCATATTTATCGCCTCGGTTTACGCCGGCTTATGGAACGATTCGGTGGGCGCAACGATCCCACACCGGGCTTTCACCGCGTGCGGTGTTCCAAGCCGTCAGCAATTTGGGTATGGACAATTCGGATATCGCCGAGTGTCGAGGGACCGGTATTTGCTTTTATCAACCCGCTAACGCAGCATTGTAGCGGACCGCGTTTGAAGTCTTAATAAGACCGGAACAGCGCCGCGAGCGTACCCTGGACCTTGACCTGGTCGGGGCCGAAGATGCGGGTTTCGTGGGCCGCGTTGGCCGGCTCCAGCGCGATGGAATCGCCGCGCCGGCGGATTTTCTTTAGGGTGACTTCGGAGTCGTCGACCAGGGCGACGACGATTTCGCCGTTGCTGGCGGTGTCCGTGCGGCGGATCACCACGATATCGCCGTCGAGAATGCCGGCCTCTATCATTGAGTCTCCAGCGACCTCGAGGGCGTAATGTTCGCCGCCGGAGATCAGGTTGGCGGGAATGTCGATGGTCTGGGAATGATCGCGCAGCGCTTCGATCGGCAGCCCGGCGGCGATGCGGCCATAGAGCGGCAGCTCAATCGCTTCCGCCGGTTCGGATTCATAATCGTCGTTCGACCCGCCGGTAAAATTACCTCGGATGATATTGGGCGCAAGCTCGGTATCTTCCTCAGCCTCCTCGCGGCCCTTGCTGTCGCGCATCATGGCGTCGGGCAGGCGAAGCACTTCAAGCGCGCGGGCGCGGTGCGCCAGCCGCGCGATAAAGCCGCGCTCCTCCAGCGCCGTGATCAGGCGGTGGATGCCGGATTTCGATTTGAGATTCAACGCATCCTTCATTTCATCGAAGGAGGGCGAGACGCCATGCTCCTTGATATGAAGATCGATGAATTTCAAAAGTTCAAATTGCTTCTTGGTCAGCATTTCGTGCGCCTTTTATGTTTGCCCACTAGATATGGAACAAATCATAAACATAACCACATGTTCTTGTAAAGTTCTTTTTTCGGCGTCTGACCGGAATCGGCGTCAGATGCTGACGATGCCGCCCGTCAAAGGCAGCGCCGGAACACGCGCGCCCGCCTTGATGGAAGGCGCAAACGGCGCCCGGATGATCAGGCAATCGGCGTGCGCCAAGTGGGCGAACATGGAGCTGTCCTGCCGGTTGAACGGCATGGCGGTGGGCGCGCCGTCCGGCCCGGCCTCAATCCGTGCCCGCAGGTAATCCTGGCGTTCGTCATTTTCATCCAGATCGGCGCCCAGGGTGATTTCGACGGTTTCCGACTCCGGCGCGTTTTGAACCAGCATGGCGCGCAGCGCCGCGCGCAGATAGATCACCGCGCACACCATGGATGACACCGGGTTGCCCGGCAGACCCAGAATCGGCGTCTCATCGAGATGCCCGAATATCAGCGGCTTGCCCGGCCGCATGGCGATTTTCCAGAAATCCACCTCGAGCCCGATATCGCCCAGGACCTTTTGCACCAGATCGTGATCGCCGACCGATGCGCCGCCCATGGTCACCAGCATGTCGGCGCCCTTTGCGCCCGCCGCCATGGAGGCCAGCGCGTTTTCCGAATCCGGCGCGATGCCGAGATCGATCGAAGACCCGCCCTCGGCCGAGATGAAGGCCGCCAGCGACAGCCCGTTGGTGCTGACGATCTGGTCCGGACCGATCGGATCGCCGGGCATCACGATTTCATCGCCGGTGGCGAGCAGCGCGATCCGGGGTCGGCGGCGCACTTTGAGCCAGGGGACGTTCATCCCCGCCGCGAGCCCGATATCGCGCGCGGTCAGCGCTTTTCCGGCCTTCAGTAGAATTTGCCCGGCTTGGAAATCAAGTCCGGCCGGCCGCACATAGCGTCCCGCCAGCGCGCGGCCCTCGGTCACCGTGACGGTTTCGGGGTTGGAATCGTCGATGTCGGTATTTTCCTGGATCACGATCGCGTCCGCGCCGTCGGGCACCGGCGCGCCGGTAAAAATCCGGACGGTTTCGCCCGGTCCGACCACGCCGTCATGGGCGCCGCCGGCCTGCGAATATCCGATGATTTTGAGTTTCACCAGCAGCCGCGCCACGTCTTCGGCCCGCACGGCGTAACCGTCCATGGCCGATACCGCGGCGGGCGGCTGGGTTCGGCGCGAGGCCACATCCTCGGCCAGCACCCGGCCCAGGGCGTCCTTCAGGGACACCTGTTCCGGCGCCATGGGCCGCATCGCCTGGATGATGCGCCGGCGCGCCTCCTCGACCGATATCATTCGTCCGCCCGGTCTTCAGCAGAGTAGTCGCCGGACCGGCCGCCCGATTTCGCGGTCAGCCTTATGTCGCCGATCCGCATCGACCGGTCGACCGCCTTGCACATATCGTAGATCGTCAGCCCGGCGACCGCGACCGCGGTCAGCGCCTCCATCTCGACGCCGGTGCGGCCGGTGACCCGGCAGGTCGCGGTAATGTCGACCGCGTTGCGCGCCGCGTCGCAGGTCAGCTCCACATCGATCGAATTGAGCGCCAGGGGGTGACACAGCGGAATCAGTTCCGGCGTTTTCTTCGCTCCCATGATGCCGGCGAGCCGGGCGACAGAAATGACATCGCCCTTTTTCATGGCGCCGTCGATGATCTTTTGCATTGTTTCCGGCTGCATGAATACCGAGCCCTTGGCCGTCGCCACCCGTTCGGTGACGTCCTTGTCCGATACATCCACCATGACCGCCTTGCCGTCTTCATCGATGTGACTGAATTCCGCCATGGCGTCAGGCAACCCGGGGCTGGATCGCGGGTTCGGCCAACAACCGGGCCGTCGCCGCCTCGATATCGGGTTCGCGCATCAGGGATTCCCCGATCAGGAAACAATTGGCGCCGACCGCCGACATGCGCGCCAGATCGTCCGAACCCTTGAGGCCGCTTTCACACACCGCGATGCGGTCGTCGGGGACCAGAGGGGCCAACCGCAACGTCGTCGCGGTATCGGTCTTCAGGGTCTTCAGATTTCGGTTATTGATGCCGATCAGCGGCGAGGACAGTTTCAGCGCGCGCTCCAGCTCATCCTCGTCATGCACCTCGATCAGCGCGTCCATGCCGTGGGCCAGGGCCAGGGCCTCAAGCTCGCGGGCCAGGCCGTCATCCAGCGCCGCCATGATCAGCAGGATGCAATCGGCGCCGAGCGCGCGCGCCTCCACGATCTGATAGGGGTCGACCATAAAATCCTTGCGCAGCACCGGCAGATCGACCACCGCGCGGGCGGCGGACAAATGATCGTCCGCGCCGCTGAAATAGGGGCCGTCGGTCAGCACGGAAAGACAGGACGCGCCGCCCTTCGCGTAGGCCGGCGCAATGGTCGAAGGGTTGAAATCTTTTCGAATCAATCCTTTGCTGGGCGATGCTCGCTTAATCTCCGCGATAAGCCCGTAGCGTCCGGCGGCAACGGATGTTTCAAGCGCGGCGTGAAAACCACGGGTCGCGCGGGCGTTATTGGCGTCTTCCAACACCGTGCTCAAAGGACGGCGCGCTTTCATGAACGCAATATGTTCGCGTTTTTTGTCGCAAATTTCCCGCAGCACGTCGCTCATGATGGTTCGCCGTCCTCGCTTTCTTCCTCGACGATCACTTCATGGCTGATGGCGATCATCCGGTCGAGCGCGGCGCGCGCCCGGCCTTCGTCGATCGAGGCGGCGGCAAGTGCGATCCCGGCCTGCAAATCAGCCGCCGCGCCGGCGACCACCAATGCCCCGCCGGAAGTCATCAGAACCGTATCGCGATAGGCGCTTTTCTCGCCCGCCAACAGGCGCGATGCGGCCTCCGCGTTATAGTCGCCGTCGCCGCCCTTGATATCGTCGAGCGGCGCGCGGGCGAGGCTGAGCTCTTCCGGCGTCACCTCGAACTCGGTGACCTTGCCGTCCTTCAAGGCCGCGACATAGTTGACCCCAACCGAGGCCAATTCATCCAGCGTTGCGCCGCCGCCGCCGTCGCAATGCACGACCCAGGCCTGTTCGGCGCCCAGATTGGCCAGCACATGGGCCAGCGGCGTTACCCATTCGCGGGCGAACACGCCGACCAGCAGGCGATTGACCATCGCGGGGTTGGACAAAGGTCCAAGCAGATTGAACACGGTTCTCGTGGCGAGCTCGACCCGGGGCCCGGCGACATGGCGCGTGGCGCTGTGGTGGCGCGGTGCCATCATGAAACCGATATTGGCTTCCACGATGGATTTCTCGATCAGGCGCATGTCGGCGTCGATATTGACGCCAAGCGCCATCAGCACGTCGGCCGCGCCGGATTTCGACGACAGCGCCCGGTTCCCGTGCTTCGCCACCGGAATGCCGCAGCCCGCGACGACCAGCGCCGAGCAGGTCGAAATATTCAGCGTTCCGCTGCCGTCGCCGCCAGTGCCGACGATATCCATGGCGTTATCGGGCGCGGTAATGCCGAGCGCCTTGGCGCGCATCACCCGGGCCGCGGCCGCGATCTCCTCGACCGTTTCGCCGCGCAGCCGCAGCGCCATCAGAAACGCGCCGATCTGGGCCGGCGTCGCATCGCCCGACATGATGGTGTCGAACGCCGCCTCGGCCTGAGACGCGGTCAAGGTTGTCCCATCCGCGACCACGGCGAGCACCGCCTTGAAATCCATGATCTCGCCGTTCATTTTTCGCCCTTGTTTCCCGTCATTGGAAATCAACGCCAATTTAAATCAGTATATCAGCTTCTTAGCATACCCGTTTCGCCTTCGTTCATAAGACTTGCCGGGCTCCAAGACAAGCTTATCGGAGTCAGACGGACCGACTTCCCCGCCTGCTCACGAAAATTTAACCGTAACCATGCGATTTGGGGACTAGTGGTGAGAGTCCGCGAGGGGGCGGTCGATTATTAGTCTGCAACGCATATTCGGCGCGACGAAAGGTCCGTCCGGCCTTGATTTCGCCGTCCTGGCGGTCGCGCTGGCGGCCGGGCCGTGATTATCGCGATGCTGGCCGATGGCGCACCCGTCCGGTCACGTTCGGCGCCGTGGAAATTCGTGGAGACGGCAGCTTCACCCGGGCCGATTGCCCATATCGTTCCCAATGAACCAGTGGCTTTCGCGCCCCGATTATTGCCGCAATCCGCGCCCTAGGAATTCGATATTGCGCCGCCGGAACGCCCGCCGCCCGATACGGCTTCCCCGGCCTGGTTGAAATTTGCCGCCGCGACCCCGGACATATCAGGGTAACCGGTGATCGCAATCATCCTCGACGACATGGGGCTGGACCGGAAGCGGTCTGAACGAGCCACGAAGCTAT
>JAYZAW010000336.1:0-6160 GCA_036339495.1 Pseudomonadota bacterium
GATCGCCGCCGATCAGCACCGCCGACCCAGGGACCAGCCCGCCACCGCAGACCCGGTCGAACTCGCCGATCCCGGAAACGCGCCGCATGGCATCCGATGTCTTGCCCGACAACCCGACGAACGAAATCGATTGACCCTTGCT
This sequence comes from Pseudomonadota bacterium, assembly GCA_036339495.1. Classification (GTDB taxonomy): domain Bacteria; phylum Pseudomonadota; class Alphaproteobacteria; order MPNO01; family MPNO01; genus CALGIA01. The sequence goes on from JAYZAW010000336.1 coordinate 143, forward strand.
CGCACCCAGCCCCTTGGGCGCCTGTTCGGTGGGCGCTTCCTCGACCACCGTGTTCCAGGCGCCGCAACCGTCGCACTGGCCGGTCCATTTGCTGTGAACCGCGCCACATTCCTGGCATGTGAAAGATGCGATGGCTCGGGCCATATTATCTATCGCTTCCCATTGTCTTGGTTTGTGTCACGGTTTGCCGATCTCCATCTGGATCGGACCTTCCGCCCGACCGTTGATAAACTGATCCACAAAGGGATTGCCGCGATGATCGATGTCATCGACCGCGCCGGTCCAGATGATTTTACCTTGGTGGATCATGGCGATCCGATCGGCGATTTTGCGCGCGCTGACCATGTCGTGGGTGATCGACAAGGCAGTCGCGCCGAGTTCGCGGACGCACTGGATGATAAGATCATTGATCACGTCGGCCATGATCGGGTCGAGCCCGGTGGTCGGTTCATCGAAAAACAGGATTTCCGGCGCCGTCGCGATGGCGCGGGCGAGACCGACGCGTTTCTGCATGCCGCCCGACAGTTCGGACGGCGACAATTCGGCGACCTCCGGGCCGAGCCCGACCTGGCGCAATTTTTCGGTGGCGATTTCCCTGGCGTCGGCGCGCGACGCGCCGTGCCCGGCCATCAGACCGAAAGACACAATTTCCCACACCGGCAGGCTTTCGAACAGGGCCGCGCCCTGGAACAGCATGCCGAACTTCGCGGTGACGGCTTCACGGTCTTGGGCGCTCATGCCGACGGCCTCCTCGCCATCGACCTTGATGCTGCCGCTGTCGGGATGAAGGATGCCGATAATGATTTTGATCAGCACCGATTTGCCGGTGCCCGATCCGCCGATCACGACCAGCGATTCGCCGCGCCGGACTTCCAGATCGACGCCGTCGAGCACGATCTTGCCGGCGAACGCCTTGCGCAGATCGCGAACCTCGATTTTGTTGCTGCTTTCGGTCATGGCGCCGTCGAGAAAAAAGCTTCGGTAATCAGATAGTTGGTGCACAGGATCAGGATAGAGGCCGAAACCACGGCGTTTGTCGTCGCGGCGCCGACCCCCTGGGCCCCGCCCTTGGAATGATACCCGTGGTAACACCCCATCAGGGAGATCAGGAAGCCGAAAACGCCGGCCTTGACCAGGCGGGAAATCACGTCGATCGGCTCAAGAAAATTCCAGGTGCTTTTGAGATAGATCGACGGGTTGAAGCCCAGCTTGTGAACGCTGACCAGATAGCTGCCGAATACCCCGATCACGTCCGCCGCAAGAACGCAAAACGGTAGCGTGACCAGACCGGCGATCAGCCGCGGCGCGATCAGATATTTGAACGGGTTGGTCGACAGCGTGGTCAGCGCGTCAATCTGTTCGGTGACCCGCATGGTGCCGATTTTGGCGGCCATCGCCGCGCCGATGCGGCCGGCCACCATCAACCCGGCCAGAACCGGGGCCAGTTCGCGGGTAATCGACAGGACCACCACATTGGCGATCACGCTTTCCGCGTTGAAGCGCGCAAAACCGGTATAGCTTTGCAGCGCCAGCACCATGCCTGTAAAGACCGCCGTCAGTCCGACCACGGGAAGCGAGTAATACCCGACCGCGACCATCTGTCGGCCGATCAGCCGGGGATATATCGGCGGCCGGACGCAATGCATCACGCTGTTTCCGGTAAAGATAGCAAGCCGGCCGGCGCCGGTCAGGAAAGCGATGAATACGCGCCCGACGGTGGCGACAAAACCCATCCTCAGCCGGTCTCCCCGAGATAGACCCGGCGTACGCGCGGCCCCAACCCGGCCAGAATTTCATATCCGATGGTGCCGGCTTCACGCGCCAGATCGTCGACGTCGTGGCCCGGGCCGATCAATTCGACATCGCCGCCGGGCCGCAAAAACTCATCTGGCGCCCCGGTTACGTCGAAAATTACTAAATCCATCGAAACGCGCCCCACTAGGGAGACCGTCTTGCCGCCGACAAAGCCCGTGGCGCGATTGCCGAGGGCACGGGAATATCCATCCGCATAGCCGATCGCCACGGTCGCGAGGCATTTGCCCTTAGTCATATGATGGGTCGCACCGTAGCCAACGGTCAGATCACTGTCAACGCCGCGCGATTTTAGGATTTTCCCCTTTAAAGTAACGACTTGCTTCATTGGGCTGGATTGATTCGGCGCATTCAGGATGCCGTAAAGCGCCGCGCCCGGCCGCGCCAGATCGAAGTGATATTCCGGCCCCAGCGAAATTCCCGCCGAATTGGCCAGTGAGGCTTTCGCCGCCGGAAGTTTTGCCCGCAATGTCTCGAATGTGGCAAGTTGTTGCGCGTTCATCGGGTTGTCGGCTTCATCGGCGCAAGCCAAATGGCTCATCACGTAGTCGACGGTCAGACCATCAAGCCGGTCCGGCTCGGCGGCCAGTATCTCCACCTCCGTTTCGGTCAGGCCGAGCCGCGCCATGCCGGTATCGATCTTGATCATCGCCTTGCGCGCGCCATGGGTCCGGCCATGGGCCGCCCAACGGGCAATCTGATCGAGGTCGCTGAGCACCGGGCTCAGGGCGTATTGGTGGAACAAATCTTCCGCGCCGGTCGGCGCGCCGTCAAACACATGGATCGCGGCGTCGGAAGCCTTTGTCGATTGCAGCGCCTCGCGCAGACGGATGGCTTCGTCAATATAGGCGACAAAAAAGCTGCGGCATCCCTCGGCGGCCAAGCGGCGCGAAATTTGAGCCATGCCGAGACCGTAGGCGTCGGCCTTGACTACCGCGCCGCATTCGACGCCATTCAAAACGCCCCGCAATGACCGGTAATTCTCCGCCACCACATCGAGATCGACGGTCAACACCGCCCTTGCGAAATCTGCGTCCGAACCGTTCAGAATGTATCGCTCCCCGAACCGTGCCTGATATCGTCTTCATCCTCGAGATTGTCGAATTTGGTGATCGACGGATAGAACCGCAGCGGTATGGTGCCGGTCGGGCCGTGGCGCTGCTTGCCGATGATCACTTCCGCCTTGCCGTCGGCCATTCGTTTGTTTTCTTCCCACTGTGCCAGGCGCTCGCCGTGCTTGGCGGCGTCTTCGCCCTCGCGGTGGCCGGGTTCGCTGCGCTCCAAATAATATTCCTCGCGGAACAGGAACATCACCACGTCGGCGTCCTGCTCGATGGTGCCGGATTCGCGTAGATCGGAAAGCTGCGGACGCTTGTCCTCGCGCTGTTCGACAGCGCGCGACAGTTGCGACAGGGCCAGCACGGGGACGTCGAGCTCCTTGGCCAGCGTTTTTAGTCCCCGCGTGATTTCGGATATTTCCTGCACCCGGTTTTCGTTGCGCCGGATCGCGCTGCCCTGGAGAAGCTGTAAATAATCGACCACGATCAACCCCAGCCCATGCTGCCGCTTGAGCCGCCGCGCCCTTGTGCGCAGCGCCGAAACGGTGAGCGCCGGCGTGTCGTCGATAAAGAACGGGGCCTTTTCCAGAGTTTGCGTCGCGTGCACGAGCCGTTCGAAATCGCGGTTGTTGAGTTCGCCCTTGCGGATCTGGTCCGACTGGATCTGCGCTTTCTCGGCGAGGATACGGTTGGCAAGCTGTTCCGAGGACATTTCCAGGGAAAAGAACCCGATGGAGCGCTCCGGTCGCGGCACCACGTTGCCGTTTTCATCCAGCTCGCTCGCGGCGATGTTAAAGGCGATATTCGTGGCCAGCGCGGTCTTTCCCATGGATGGCCGCGCGGCCAGGATGATCAAATCCGATTTGTGCAAACCGGCGAGCTGCAGATCGAGCTTGGTGAATCCGGTCGGCACCCCGGCATAGCCGCCGCGCTTGAACGCCGCCTGGGCGGTATCGATCACCGCTTTCATGGATTCGGTAAAGGTAATAAAGCCGCCTTCGTGATCGCCGGTGGTGGCGAGATCGTAAAGTTTTTGTTCCGCGCTTTCGATCTGCTGCCCGGCGCCGAGATCGAGATGGGCGCCGTAGGCCTCGTTCACCACCTCGGTGCCGAGCTCGATCAGCTCGCGCCGCAGATAGAGGTCGTGGATCAATTTGCCGTAATCGGCCGCATTGATGATGGTGACCGCATCGGCGGCGAGCTGGGCGAGATAGCCCGCGCCGCCGATTTCGTCGAAGCTTTCATCGCTGTCGAAGAAATGTTTCAGGGTCGTCGGATCGGCGCGCTGGCCGCGCTCGATCAGCGTACTGCAGGCATCATAGATGCGGCCATGCAGCGGGTCGGCGAAATGTTCCGGCCGCAGATAATCCGAGACATGCTCATAGGCGCGGTTGTTGATCAGCATCGCGCCGAGCAGGCCCATCTCCGCTTCGAAATTACCCGGCGGTATTCGGAATTCAGCTGTGTCGGGTTCGATCGATTTAAAGGGGCTACTCACGATGTCATAATCCTGTTACGCGGAAGACGGAGATTACCCCCGTTGTCGCGAATCGGTTCCACTGCCATTCGCAATCAGCTTGAATTAATAATTCGCAAAGCGGGGATAGCGGGGACAACTCTGTCCCGCATCACATGAATAAGAATTTTGTCGGAATGATGGCGGAAAAATCAGGCCGCGATGACGGGCCGTTTTGCGTCCTGGCTCAGACTGTCGCGTTCCCAGTCGGTGATGTAGTCGCGGCTCAGCGGCACGCCGTCCTGGCGCGGTGATATCTGCATCTGGAACACCATCTGGTTCCAGTATTTGAATGCGGAAATGCAGCCCAGAAAATAAAATTCCCACATTCGGCAAAAGCGTTCGTCATAGATTTCCGCGACTTTCGCCCGGTTCTTTTGAAACCGGTCGTTCCAATGTTCCATCGTCTTGGCGTAATGCAGGCGGAGAACCTCCACATCGGTGACGTAGAGTTTTTCCTTTTCAAGCGCGGCCATCACTTCGGACAAAGCCGGCGTGTAGCCGCCCGGGAAGATATATTTCCGCAGCCAGGCATTGGTCGTGCCGGGCCGTTCCATGCGGCCGATCGAATGCAGCAGGGCGACGCCGTCATCGGTCATGAGCTCGCGCAGCTTGCCGAAAAATTCACGGAAATGTCCGGCACCGACATGTTCGAACATGCCGACCGAAACGATGCGGTCGTACTTGCCGGTTTGGTCGCGGTAATCCTCCAGCTTGAAACGGACCCGGTCCTGCAGTCCCGCGCCCGCGACGCGCTGCTGGGAAAGGCCGTATTGTTCTTCCGACAGGGTCACGCCCGTCACATCGACATTTTCCACATTGGCGAGATACATGCCGAGACCGCCCCAGCCCGATCCGATATCGAGCACCCGCTGGCCCGGTTCGAGCAAAAGCTTGGCCGCAATATGCCGCTTCTTGTTTTCCTGCGCGGTTTCCAGGCTATCGTCGTCGCGGATGAAATAGCCGCAGGAATATTGATGGTCCGCGTCGAGAAACAGATCATAGAGCGCGCTCGACAAATCGTAATGATGGGCGACATTCTGCTTGGCGCGGCGGGCCGGGTTGTATTGTTGAAGCCACCTCATCCGGCGGCTGAGCCATTCGCTGAGACGGAAAAAAAGCATATCCTCGGACGCATGGGCGGAACGACACAGGAAATCAAGCAGATCGCCCAGCGTGCCTTCTTCGATGGTCAGCGTGCCATCCATGTAGGATTCGCCGACCTTGAGATACGGGTCGGCCAGCAGCGAAAAATGCAGAGCTCGATCATGCAGCCGCACGGTGCATTTCGGACCGTCCGATCCGATGATGTCATGTGTCTTGCCGTTTGCGTCAATGATCCGCAGCGTGCCGATCTTGACGATTTTGTTCAGGCCCTTTGCCAACAACATCGCAACTCGCCTCCGCGACCATATGTCGCATCACAATTCTGGTCGCCTTATTCAGCGATCCAGTGTCTCATCCCTTGACCGCAAAAAATTATAGACTCAACCAAAATCGGATTCCAAGTCCAAATTTCAGATATTAAACAGCTTTTCGAATACAGATTCAGGGTCTATTTGATCGGGTATCCGTTCAATAGGAACGCGGCAGCCCCAATACCTTTTCACCAATATAGTTCAGGATCATTTC
>JAYZAW010000337.1:0-7378 GCA_036339495.1 Pseudomonadota bacterium
CACCGGCGAAGGCTTCGAGCTGCCCAGCGTAGCGATTGATGTCTGTCGACAGCTTGTTGTAGGCAATCACCGCCGGGATTGCGGCGACCAATCCCAGCGCCGTGGCGAACAGGGCCTCGGCAATGCCCGGCGCGACCACGGCAAGCGACGTGTTCTTGGTCAAGGCGATCGCCTGGAAGCTGTTCATGATGCCCCAGACCGTGCCGAACAGCCCGACGAACGGCGCGGTCGAACCGACCGATGCGAGAAAGATCATATAGCGTTCGAGATGCTGCATCTCGCGGCCGAGCGTGATCGACATCACCCGATCGATTCGGTCGGCGAGGCCGCCACTTCCCATGGTGGCCATATTAGCCGTGTTGGCACCAACCTCGCCCGCCGCGCCCTGGGCCGGCGCGCGCCGCCATTCCTTCATGGCGGCGGTGAAAATCGCCGTCATGGGATCGTCGGAGCGCGAACTGACCCGGTCGTAAAGTTCGTCAAGCGAGCCGCCGGACCAGAAGGTTTCCTCGAACCGGTCGGCCTTTTCGGCCAATTTGCGCATGCGGGTGATCTTTTCGAAGATAATCGCCCAGCACCAGAACGACGCCAGCAGCAACAGCAGCATCACCAGCTGGACCACCAGATCAGCCTGCAGGAACAGCCCCCACATGGACAGATCGCCGGAGGCGGAACCCCCAAGGTCAACGGATTTTACGGGTTCCATGGTTTAGCTTTGCCTCATGTTGGTGGCGCCTTGTTCGGTCAGAAATTTTTGCAATGCCGATTGCAGCCTGTTGGGCAATCTTGCCGCGGCGCCCGCCCGGTTCACGCACGCAATCCGCAAGGTCATGCGCACCAGATCTTCCCCGGTGCGCCGAATGATCTGTTCCATGTTCATGCTCGCCCCGCCGAATTTGAGGAGCCGGCTGTGAATATCGAGCGCGTCGTCAAGCCGGGCCGGGCGCAGATAATCGACCTCGCACCGCCGCACCGCCAGCGCCACGCCATGGGTGCGCGCCGCCTCGGCGTGTCCGGCGCCCATCAGGCGCAGCATCTCGGTCCGCGCGCGTTCGGCCATGCGCAGGAAATTGGCGTAATAGACCACCCCGGCGGCGTCGGTGTCGTCGTAATAGACCCGGGTTGGAAACACATGCTCGCCGTTTTCGATCCGGCCGGAAAGGGAAGCGGCCTCAGGCATCGCGTTCCCCCTCGGAGCCGCCGTCCCGGGCCGCGTCGTCAAGCAGGTCAAGCTGTTCGCGGGCTCCGGCCGGCGGCGCGACGCCGATTTGGCGGAACCCGACATCACGGAGCATGCGGCCGCGCGGCGTGCGCTGGATCAGGCCGCGCTGCAGCAGGAACGGCTCGATGATGTATTCGATGGCGTCGCGTTCCTCGGACAATGCCGCCGCCAGGGTTTCGACCCCGACCGGCCCGCCGCCATAATTATCGGCGATGCAGCGCAGATAGCGTCGGTCCATGTCGCCGAGCCCGAGCGCATCCACGTCGAGCCGGGACAAGGCCCGGTCGGCGACCGTCTTGTCGACCTTACCGGCCTTTTCGACCACCGCGAAATCGCGCACCCGGCGCAGCAGACGCCCGGCGATGCGCGGCGTGCCACGCGCGCGGCCGGCGATTTCCGCCGCGCCGTCATCGGTAATCTCGATGCCCAGCAGAGCCGCGTTGCGCCGCACGATTACCACCAGATCGTCGGTCTCGTAAAAATTCAGCCGCAGCGGAATGCCGAAACGTTCGCGCAGCGGCGTGGTGATCAGCCCGGACCGGGTGGTCGCGGCAACCAGCGTGAAAGGCTGCAGATCAATCCGCACGGAGCGCGCCGCCGGCCCTTCGCCGATAATCAGATCGAGCTTAAAATCCTCCATCGCCGGAGATAGGATTTCCTCGACCGCCGGGTTAAGCCGGTGAATCTCATCGATGAACAGCACGTCATTGCGTTCGAGGTTGGTCAGCAGCGCCGCGAGATCGCCGGCCCGGTCGATCACCGGGCCCGACGTGGCGCGAAATCCGGCGCCGAGTTCGCGCGCGACGATCTGCGCCAGCGTAGTCTTGCCGAGTCCGGGCGGGCCGTAAAACAGGACATGATCAAGCGCGTCGCCCCGGCCGCGCGCCGCCTCGACGAACACCCGGAGATTGTCGCGCAAATGATGCTGGCCGATGAATTCATCGAGGGTCTGCGGCCGCAGCGATACATCCTCCGCGTCGTCGGGCTGGGTTTCGGCCGCGACAAGATTGCCTTCCGAGGTCATGCGTTAAGCTCCCTCGGTCCCTTGAGCTCGCGCAGCCCGCCCCGGATCAGATCGTCCAGCGCCGGGTCGTCGCCAAGCCGGCGGGCGGCCTCCGATACCGCGCCGAAGGCCTCGGCGCGCTGATAGCCGAGATTGATCAACGCCGAGGTCGCGTCGCCGATCGCCGCCGCAGCGCCGCCCTCTGCCGCGGCGGCAAACGCGGCCGGCCGCACGACGGTCAGATCGCCAGCCCGATCCTTGAGTTCATTGACGATGCGCTGACCGAGTTTGGGCCCGACGCCGGGCGCCTGGGTCAGCATGGCGCGATCCTGGGAGATCACCGCATCAGCCAGATTGTCCGGGCTCAACACGGTGAGAATGGCGAGCGCGACCCGCGCGCCAACGCCCTGCACCGTGGTCAGCAGCCGAAACCAGTCGCGCTCGATTTGGTCGGCGAAGCCGTAAAGGTGAATATGGTCTTCGCGCACATGGGTATCGATCGACAGAGCAACCGTGGCGCCCGCCGACGGCAGGCTCGACAATGTACGGCCGGAACAGAAAACCATGTAGCCGACGCCGCCGACGTCGATCACCAGCCAATCGTCGCCTTGGGAATCGAGCAGACCTGTGAGTTTCGCAATCAACGCCGCGCCTCCGCCACATTGTCCCCGGACCAGCGCCGGCGGGTCGTCATGTGATGGGCATGGCAGATCGCGACGGCCAGAGCATCGGCCGCGTCCGGCGTCGCCGCCTCGCATCCCGGCAACAGCATGCGCACCATGGCGTCGATTTGCTGCTTGTCGGCATGGCCGGCCCCGACCACGGATTTCTTCACCACATTGGCGGGGTATTCGGCGACCGGAATGCCGAATTCCGCGGGCGCCAGCAGCACCACGCCGCGCGCCTGGCCGAGCTTGAGAGCCGAGGCCGGATTGCGGTTGACGAAGGTTTCCTCGACCGCGGCCTCATCGGGGTGATGGAGATCGAGCACCTCGCGCAGCCCGGCGTACAGATCGGTCAGCCGTTCGGCGAGCGAGCCGCGCGCATCGATTTTCAACGCGCCGTCGGCGATATGGGACAGATTGTTGCCGTCGGCCTCGACCATGCCCCAACCGGTAACCCGCAAACCGGGATCGAGACCGAGAAGTCTCATGTCGCGCCGCCTGTTCGCATGTTGGGAATCCAGATCATTGGGTCAGATTGGCCAGAATGTCGTCGGAAACGCTGAAATTGGACGACACGTTCTGGACGTCGTCATTGTCTTCCAGTGTTTCGAGCAGGCGGAACAGCTTTTCCGCTCCTTCCTGGTCGAGTTCGATGGTGTTTTGCGGCCTCCAGGTCAAGGCCGCCCGCACCGGAGCGGTGAACCTGGCCTCGAGCGCTTCGCGCACGTCGTGGAAATCATCGGGCTCGCACGACACGTCATGGCCGTCATCGCCCGTTTCGACATCCCGCGCGCCGGCGTCGAGGGCTGCTTCGAACATTTCGTCGGCCGTGGCCACATCGGTGACATACTGGATCGAGCCGACGCGGTCGAACATGAAGGACACGCTGTTGGTTTCGCCGAGATTTCCGCCATGTTTGGAAAACGCCGCGCGCACGTCGCTGGCGGTGCGGTTTTTATTGTCGGTCAGGGTCTCGACGATGATGGCGACGCCGCCCGGGCCATACCCTTCATAGCGGATCTCATCATAGGATTCGCCGTCATCGGCGCCCGAGCCGCGCTTGATGGCGCGGTCGATGGTGTCATTGCCCATGTTGGAATTTTTCGCCAATGCGACCGCGGCGCGCAGCCGGGGGTTTTGCGCCGGGTCGGGCAGGCCGGACCGGGTGGCCACGGTGAGTTCGCGGCTGATCTTGGTGAACAGCTTGGCGCGCTTGGTATCCTGCGCGCCCTTGCGATACATAATATTCTTGAATTTGGAATGGCCAGCCATGCGTCCCCAATATCCCTTAGACCGAAAATCTCGTGTTTATACCATATATAGCGCGTTAACCCGAACAAATCGGCATTTGTAGATCATTTGGCCGGTCGATGCCGGTTGCTAACAGCGTAATATGGCAACAATTAGGCCGAACGCGATTTATTCGGGCATGGTCGGCGACAAAATACCGCCGAGACGCAGCGGTTCGACCCTGCGCGCCAGCCCGGTGTCATCATCGGTTTCCACAAATGTCGCGCACAGCGTCGCTTCGCCGTCCGCCGCTTCGAGCCGCGCGGTCGGCATTTTGCGCACGAAGCGTTCAACGGAGGTCTGTTTCTTCATGCCGATCACCGAATCGTAATCGCCGCACATGCCGATATCGGTCTGATAGGCGGTCCCGCCGGTGAGGATATGGGCGTCGCCGGTCGGAACATGGGTATGGGTGCCGACCACCACCGACGCGCGCCCGTCGACCATATGGGCCATGGCCATTTTCTCGCTGCTGGCCTCGCCATGCACGTCGAAAATAATGGCGTCGATGCCGTTCTGTTTCAGCCGATGGGTCTCAAGCGCCTGGGCGGCGCAGGCGAACGGATCATCCAGCGCATCCATGAATAGCCGCGTCATCAGATGCACGATCAGGACCTTGCGGCCGCGCGTCGCCTCGAAGATTGCGACTCCGGCGCCCGGCGTCGTCTTGGGATAGTTGTGGGGCCGCAGCAGGCGATTTTCCCGATCGAAATGGGGGATGATTTCGCGCTGGTCGAAGACATGATTGCCGGTGGTGATGGCGTCGATGCCGGCATCGAAAAACTGGTTGCAGATTTTCGGCGTAATGCCGAACCCGCCGGCCGCGTTTTCGCCGTTGACGACGATGAAATCGAGTTCCAACCGCGCCCGCAGCCGTTTGATGTTCTCAAGCACCACCGTGCGCCCGGAACGCCCGACAATGTCACCACAAATCAGAATTCGCATATCGGCCCTTATTTATCGCGGGCGATTTCTATCACAGTTTTCAACCCGCGCATTGGATAAATCTGATTTGCGTAACCACCCAATCAAGGCGTTGATCGGACGCCGTCATGGGCGCTTGATCGATTTCCTGTGCATCGAAAGCGACCCCGACCGCTTTTACCGGCCCGCCTTGTCTCAGCGCGGCAAGGCTCCTGTCATAGAAACCGCCGCCATAGCCGAGCCGTCCCCCGCTCCGGTCAAACGCCAGCAACGGCGCCAACACCAGGGTCGGGACAATCGCCGGCGCGTCGAGGAGGGGTTCGCTGGTTCCGAACGGCCCGGATTTGAGTTCGTCGCCGGAGCGCCAACGCCGAAAGACCAGCGGCAAACCCTTGCCGGTGACGGCCGGCAGCGCACAGTCGACGCCCATCCCCGACAGCCGGTCCATCAGCGGGCTTACGTCGATTTCATCGCGCATCGGCCCGTATCCGGAAATTACTTGCGGCGGCGCGGCGGCAAGATAATCGCGGAATCCGGCCAAAAAATTTTCCGCCAGCAATTCCCCGACCGCGCCGGACTCCCGCGCCGCCAACCGGCGCGCCTCAAGCGCTTCGGTCCGCATCCGCCGTTTTGTGTCGACGCGTGACATGGTCGGTGGTCCGTTACAATGGGATGGGCGGAGCCGTCTTGGCCGTCCAGCGATACATATCCTCTGCGGCCTGCACAAGCAGGTGGGCGCCATATACCGAAACCACGGCTCCGGCAGGGACAGCTCCCGAGAGAAATGTATTGGCCCCAGGGATAAAAAGCCTCGCGCACCAGACAGCCCCGTCCACGGCCGAATGTAACATTCAAACCATTAAAATAAAGGGTGTTATGCAGTTACATTTTGAAGCGGGCGGCTTCGGCCCGCTCCCCAACCCGGCCACCCAATGAGGATAATTCCGTGGGTGGCCAGGTGGGGAAGTGGGCCGGAGCCGGCTTCACTAAAATAAAAATAGTATTAGTTGCGCTCGATCCCGGCGGCGATGGTTTCGATGCGGTCGGCCATCGCTTCGATCACGGAAACCAGGCGGTCATCGCCGCCCGCGTCGCCATTGGTTTTGGGGGCACCCTCTTCGCCGGACTGCGTATCGATCCCGTGACGATCCAGCGCCGACTGGGCTTCATAGAGTTCGTCGGCAATCAGCAGGCTGACCATCACCAGCAATCTCGTATCTCCGGCCTGGCCGACCGCTACCACGAGTTCCTGGACCCGTTCATCGACATATTCAGCAAGCTTGGAAAGCCGATCCTCTTCGCCGTTTTCGCAGGCAATCTGGTAATTGCGACCATTGATCGAAACATCGACAGAAGCCATGTTACCCGTCCAGTGCGGTTTTCATGCGGTCGACCGCCGCATCGAGTCGGTCGGAAATCTTGCGGGTCACGCCATGCAGCTTGTCATAGCGCGCGCGCAGCAGTTCGAATTCGTCGGCGGGCACGGCGTTGGTCCCGGCGCCGTCATCGGGTTCGACCTTGGATTGACCATTCCCCGACGCCTGCTCGAGGCGCGAAAGGGCGCGTTCGAGCCGGTCCTGGGCGTCGCTCAGGCGGGTCATGAGAATTTGTACATGGTTGTTATAGCGCTCCCTGCCATAAAGATAAGCCGTGAGCGTGGAAACCGTCAACACTCTGGCAGCCGATTCGGGAACCAAATGCGATATTAAACGCCTATTTCGGCCAACATTATCGTTTTATGTTCCACGTACCCAATGATCGAACATTTCCGAGGCATGGAAAACACCATGGCGCGCTGCATCATTATCCACGACATTGACGATGCGAGAACCGCCGCCGCCGCGGCCCGGTCGCTCGGCGTGGGTGTCCGGCTGGCGAGCGCGCCGGGCGCGGCGTCCTATGCGGGGGCGGCGTGGTTCGCAGAAATCGCAGGTTTGGTCAAAGCGGAATATCCAGATGTGCCGATCGACGCGACGCTCGATTGCGGCGATGCGCCGGGGCACGCCATGGCGGCGCTGCGCACCGGCGTCACATCGATCCGTTTCACCGGCCCGCGACGGGTTCGTGAAAAGATCGCCGCAATCGCCGAGGAATACGGCGCCCGGTTGGAATATTCAGACGGACCGGCGCTCGACATTTCCCAGATTAAACGTGCGGCGGAAGATTGCCTAAACTGGCTGGCTGAAACATAATACCGCCCGGTGCGCTTTAAACGAATCTTCGCAATTGGTAGATTAAAGCCCAAGCACACAATCAATCACACAGGTGAATGCC
>JAYZAW010000338.1:0-2412 GCA_036339495.1 Pseudomonadota bacterium
GGCAATTCGAGCTCGCCCTTTCCATCATCAAAACGAATGGCCTCGATATCGGCCTGCATTTGGCGTAGGATCGCGGTGTCTTTATCGGACTCAAACCGCGCCGCCTTGAAGTTGGTCGGCAGGCTGACCTGCAGCACGTTGGTTTTTTCCTCCGGTGGGCGGAAGGCCTGCGGGTCCGGGCTGCACAGGGTAATGGTCGCCGGGTCGAAGCAGTCCCACACGGAAGCGTCCGTATAGCAATGGATCAGGGCTTCGCAATCGAGACCCGGGATGCGCCGCAGATAGGGCAGCGGCGGCATATTCATGATCGACATGCAGGGCACGCGGGATTTTCCCACCGCATCAAGCAATTCGCGCACGCCCGGCGAGCGGTATTGCGGCTCTTGCATGGCGAGCGCGATCAGATCGAAATCGGCCGGATCGACATCGCCGGGCCCCGCCGCGGACAGATCGCCGGACAAATCCCTCGAATGAACCTCGACCAGCCCTTCCCGCCCGCGCGCCGGCATGCGCACAAGCTGACCTTCTTCATTGATCAAATCCGCTTCCTCGGGCAGGCAGACCAGCTTGGTCGAATGCCCGGCAAGCAACAGCTTGATCGCCAGCAGCGATCCGTAGGAAGCGCCCAGAATCAGGGTGCAGTATTTGTCGGCCATGATTTCTATCCTTCGTTAGTGCAACATGCGAGCTTAACCGTAAACCAGCTTGGGCAGCCAATTGGCGGTACAAAACGGCGCCACGGCGACGAAAAAAACACTCCCCCAGCTACGTTTGATGCTCTTCAGAAAATTGGACGTGCTTTCCTCGAAGCCGAGGGCGAACATGATCAGAACGATACCAATCTCAGCGAACTCGCGGATAAAAGCCGGACTTTCCCCTGGGAGAATACCGGAATTTACCAGGATCGCGCCGATCGCCAGATAATAAAGAACGGGCGTCAGCTTGGTCTTGCGCGCGGCCAGGATCGCGACGAACACGCCGCACCAGATAATCGCAAGATGTTCCAGGGATGCCATCACCAAACGCCTTTGTCCTATTTCGACGCAGGATAACAGATATGCGGCGGCGAAAACCCATGAACAATTGTCGCGGTTAATTTGAATTCGTCTATGGGACGGCGATCAACGCGGCGTATACGGGACGGTCTTCACCCAGCAGGACATTGAAGGTCCGGCAGGCCGCGCCGGTATCCATGGCGTCGGCAACGAAGCCGCGCGCGCTCAGGGCGGCGCGCAATTCCGGGTCGAGGAAGTTCATGGTTTTTCCAGTTCCGACCAGCAGAATGCCACCTTCGGTCAAGAGTTCGAAGCTGTCGGGCGTGATGTCGGTGAAAGCGTTTGCCGGCCAGGGATGGACCGCGTCGCACAGGACGATGACCGAGCCCACATGGGCCTCTCCGGCGATACGGAAACCGCCGTCGCCGTATGATTGGATGAAATTGGGATCGGTCGCGGCCGCCATGACCGGATCAGCCCTTGGAGGTTCCCTGTTCTTCATCGTCGAGATTGCCGACGATCAGCCCGCCGGGATTGAGTTTCATATAAACCAGCAGCGGCACCGCGATCCAGATCGATGAATACGTGCCCACGATCACGCCCCAGATCATCGCGAAACTGAACCCCTTGATGACCTGCCCGCCGAAGAAGAACAATGCCAGCAGCGCCAGCAGGGTCGTAATACTGGTCAGGAGCGTACGCGACAGGGTGTCGTTGATCGACATGTTGAGCAGCGCATTCATGTCCATCCTCTTGTACTTGCGCAAATTCTCCCGCACCCGGTCATAGACCACCACGGTATCGTTGATCGAATAGCCCGCAATCGCCAGGATCGCCGCGACAATAGAGAGGTTGAATTCCAAACCCAGCAAGGCAAATATGCCGATGGTCAGCACCACGTCATGGGTCAGGGCGACCACCGCCCCGACGCCGAACTGCCACTCGAACCGGAACCAGATATAGACCAGCATGGCCGCCATGGCCATCAACACCGCTGTGATGCCGGCATTGATCAACTCGGCCCCGACCTTGGGTCCGACAAACTCGACCCGGCGGTAATCGACCTTGTCGCCGAGCGCGCCCTTGATGGTTTCGACCGCCTTGGCTTGCGCCTTTTCACCGCCGGGTTGGCGCTCGACCCGGATCAACACGTCGGTCGGCTGGCCGAATTCCTGCAACTCAACCTCGCCGAGCCCGAGACCGGAAAGGTTTTTTCGCAGGCCGGCCATGTCGGCGGCCTGTTCGGTGCGGATTTCGACCATGATGCCGCCGCGAAAATCGATGCCGTAATTCAGCCCGAGCACGCCGAACAAAATTACCGACAATACCGTCAGCACAAGCGATGAGACGGCAGCCGGCTTGCGCAAACGCATGAAGTCGATCTTGGTTCCGGTGGGGATGAGGTTAATCAGGCGCA
>JAYZAW010000339.1:0-5167 GCA_036339495.1 Pseudomonadota bacterium
CGATATCTCGCCATTCGAAATTCATCGGCGAGGCTGATTGTTTTGACCGTGCTGTTCGTTGCAGCCGTCATATTGTCGGTTCCGGCCTGGCCGGCGGCAGCGCAAGGTCTTCCCAAGGCCATTTCGCTCGCCCAGGTGACCAGCGGCATGCTTTTGCTGCGCACCAAGACGCCCGGGCGCTATCTGCCCGCGCCGACCATCATGACCAAGGTCGACATGCGGATCAGCGGCATGGTGGCCCGGGTCGAGCTGCAACAGTTTTTTCATAATCCGAGCCAGGCGTGGCTCGAAGGCGTCTACGCCTTTCCCTTGCCCGAGAATGCCTCGGTTGACCGAATGGTGCTGCGGGTCGGCGATCAGAAGATCGAGGCCAAGATCGCGGAGCGCGGGGCAGCGCGCAGACAGTATGAAAAGGCCAAAAGCCAGGGCAAGCGCACGGCCCTGGTCGAACAGCACCGGCCCAACATTTTCACCAATTCGGTGGCCAATATCGGACCGGGCGAAACCGTGTCGGTAACCCTGCGCTATCAGCAGACACTGCGCTACGACAGCGGCCGGTTCCGGGTGCGGTTTCCCACCGTCTTCGCTCCGCGCTACCAGCCCGGCGCCATGACGACGACAACGGTAAGCGAAAGCGGTTGGGCGACGCGGCGCAACGCCGTGCCGGATGAACCCGGCTTGAGTTCGCCGGTCCTGCCGCCGGAAGCGGGCAAGATCAATCCGCTGACCATGACCATCGGACTGGATGCCGGGTTTGCGCTCACCAGGCTGGAAAGCCCGCATCACAAGATCACATCCGATGACTGGTCCGACGGCGTCGCCACGGTGACCCTGGCCGACGGCGCGGTTCCGGCCGACCGGGATTTCGAACTGGTCTGGACGCCCAAGATCGGCGCGGCCCCGGTCGCCGGCATGTTCCGCGAGACCATCGACGGGGATACATACTTGTTGGCCATGGTCTTGCCGCCGACCGCCCCGAGCGGTCCGGTGGCCCCACGCGATATCGTGTTCGTGCTGGATCGTTCCGGCTCCATGGGCGGAACGTCAATAAGACAGACCAAGGCGGCAATCGCCCTGGCGCTGAAGCGGCTGCGCCCAGCGGACCGGTTCAACATCATCCGTTTCGCGTCGGATCATGACAGACTGTACACCCAGCTTCGCCCGGCCAGCGTCGCCAACCTCGCCTGGGCGGAGGATTACATCAAAAGCACGGCGGCCGGCGGAGGCACCAATATGCTGCCCGCCTTGAGCCTGGCGCTGACCGGCAAGAATCATCCGGGAAGGTTGAAACAGATCGTCTTATTGACCGACGGCGCGGTCGGCAATGAAACCGTGATGATGAAGCTGATCGAGGAGCGGCTCGGCGGCGACCGGCTGTTCACAGTCGGGATCGGGTCTGCGCCCAACAGCTATTTCATGCGACACGCCGCCCGGTTGGGACGCGGTGCGTTCACCTATATCGGCAATCAATCCCAGATCGCGTCGCGCATGACCGAACTATTTGAAAAGCTCGAACGCCCCATGGTGACGGACCTGGCGACCAAATGGCGTCTGGGACCGAAAGCAGCCAAGGGCGCGGTCGAGGTTTATCCGGAACTGCCGCCCGACCTCTATCACGGCGAACCGCTGATGCTGGCGGCGAAACTGCCCGGCATCGCCGGCGACGGGATTGAGGGATCGCTCGATCTGACCGGCATCTTCGGGAATCAACAATGGCGTCACGGGCTCGGCATCAAAGGCGCGCGGCGCGGCGTCGGAATCGGCGCTATCTGGGGCCGCGCCAAGATCGAACGGTTGATGGATGCGCTGCGCCGTGGCGGCGACCGGGCCAAGATCCATCAGGCGGTGATCAAAACCGCGCTGCGTCACCATCTGATGAGCGCTTATACGAATCTGGTCGCAATCCAGGACACGGTTACGCGCCCGGATGATACGCCGGTGGTATCGCTCAAGGTTCCGCTGAACCTGCCCCATGGCTGGGACTTCGCCAAGGTCTATGGTGAACGGCTGAAATCGTCGATGCCCCGGCGCAACCGCGCCGCGCTGGTCACGCCGGCGGCGATGGGCAGCGGCAACATGGTGGCGCGACGGCTTGCCGATGCGGCGGCCAGGAAAGTGATGCTGCCGGCGGGCGCGACGCCCTGGAAGCTCCAATTGATGACCGGGCTGACACTGCTGCTGTTCGCGGCCGGGGTGTTGCTGGCCAGACGCCGCCGCGCGGAACGATGAAATGGCGGTTCATTCCGATCGCGGTTCTGTTCGGTCTCGCGGCCTGGCAGATCGGTTCCGGGCTCTATATTCCGGCGAAAGCCCTGCTTGCCCAACTCCTATTACACGACGCCTGGCGCCAGACATTGGCCGGGGTCGAACAGGCCAAGCCCTGGCCCTGGGCCGACACCTGGCCGGTGGCCCGGCTGCGCGCGCCGGAACATGGCGTCGATCTCATGGTGCTGGCGGGGGCAAGCGGGGCCAGCCTGGCGTTCGGCCCCGGCCATCTGCTGGGCACGCCGGCGCCGGGCCACCCCGGCAACAGCGTGATCGGCGGCCACCGCGACACCAGCCTGAGCTTCCTGCGCCATGTGAAGACGGGCGATCTGTTTGTGTTGGAGTTGCCGGACGGAAGCACGCAAACTTATAAGGTAACCGGCTCCGCCACTGCCGATGCTCGCCGTCCCTGGCCGAGCCCGGATGTATCCCACCCCATGCTGACGCTGGTGACCTGTTATCCGTTCGACGCCATCACGCCCGGCGGCCCGCTACGTTATTTGGTCTTCGCCGAAGCAACGGACACTGGAAATCCGGCGTCCGGTCAGCCATATTCAGCCCATGGATACAATCCCCGCGGATCGACCAACCGATGACATCGGCGTGCCTTTCACGGTGGTTTCGGATTTCCAGCCGGCGGGCGATCAGCCGGAGGCCATAACCGGGCTGCTGGAAAATCTCGACGCCGGCGAGCGGGATCAGGTGCTGCTCGGCGTCACCGGATCGGGCAAGACATTCACCATGGCCCAAGTGATCCAGGAATTCGCCCGCACCACCCTGGTTTTGGCTCCCAACAAGACCCTGGCGGCCCAGCTCTACGGCGAAATGAAGGAGTTCTTCCCCAATAACGCGGTCGAGTATTTCGTGTCCTATTACGACTACTACCAGCCCGAGGCCTATGTGCCGCGCACCGACACATTTATCGAAAAGGACGCGTCGATCAACGAACAGATCGACCGCATGCGGCATTCGGCGACCCGCGCGCTGCTGGAGCGTCGCGACGTGATCATCGTCGCCAGCGTGTCCTGCATATACGGAATCGGGTCGGTCGAAACCTATACCGAGATGACGATCCGCCTGAATACGGGCGACAGCCTCGACCAGCGCGCCCTGCTGAAGCGCCTCGTCGAACTGCAATATAGGCGCAACGACACCGCCTTCGCGCGCGGCGCGTTCCGGGTACGCGGCGATTCGATTGAGATTTTTCCGGCCCATTACGAGGACCGGGCCTGGCGGTTGTCGCTGTTCGGCGATGAGATCGAGGCGATCCACGAGTTCGATCCGCTGACCGGCGAGCGCACCGACGAATTGCGCAGCGTGACGATCTACGCCAACAGCCATTATGTAACGCCGCGCCCGACGCTCCAGCAGGCGGCCAAGGAAATCAAGGCCGATTTGATTACCCAGCTGGAAGTGTTCCGCAAAGAGGGAAAACTGCTGGAGGCGCAACGGCTGGAACAGCGCACCAATTTCGACCTCGAGATGATGGAAACCACCGGGCACTGCGCGGGGATCGAGAATTATTCGCGCTACCTGACCGGCCGCGCGCCGGGAGAGCCGCCGCCGACATTGTTCGAATATCTGCCGCAAGACGCGCTGCTGGTGGTCGATGAGTGCCACGTCACCGTGCCTCAGATCGGCGGCATGTATCGCGGCGATTTTAAGCGGAAATCGACCTTGTCGGAATTCGGCTTCCGGCTGCCGTCCTGCGTCGACAACCGGCCGCTGAAATTCGAGGAATGGGATTCCATGCGGCCGCAAACCGTGTACGTCTCGGCCACGCCGGGCCCGTGGGAGCTGGAACGCACCGGCGGTGTGTTCATCGAACAGATCATCCGGCCGACCGGGCTGATCGATCCGGTCTGCGTGATCCGCCCGGTCGAACATCAGGTCGATGATTTGTTGGGCGAATGCAGGATCTGCACCGAAAAAGACCAGCGCGTGCTGGTTACCACCCTGACCAAACGCATGGCGGAGGACCTCACCGAATACATGCAGGAGGCCGGCGTGCGGGTGCGCTATCTGCATTCCGACATCGACACGCTGGAGCGGATCGAGATCATCCGCGATCTACGGCTCGGCAGTTTCGACGTGCTGGTCGGCATCAATCTGCTGCGCGAGGGGCTCGACATTCCGGAATGCGCGCTGGTCGCGATCCTGGATGCGGACAAGGAAGGCTTCCTGCGCTCGCGCACTTCGCTGGTCCAGACAATCGGCCGCGCGGCGCGCAATATCGACGGCCGGGTCATTCTCTATGCCGACAAAATGACCGGCTCGCTGCAATATGCGATCGATGAAACCAACCGGCGGCGCGAAAAACAACAGGCTTTCAATACCGCCAACGGCATCACGCCGGAAAGCATCCGCAAGGGAATTACCGATATTTTGAGTTCGGTCTATGAGAAGGACCGATACATCGTGGGAACGCTTGACGAAGACACGCCCCATCTGGTCGGCCATAATCTGCAAAAATATCTCGGCGATCTCGACGAACGCATGCGCGAAGCGGCGGGCAATCTGGAATTCGAGGAAGCCGCCCGGCTGCGCGACGAAATCCAACGGCTGGAAACCGCCGATCTCGGCATCCCCATGGGCCCGAAACGTCTCAAAGCCCGCATCCTCGCCGCCCAAGGCCTGCAAAAGCGGGGCAAATATAAACACAAGGGCAAGCACCGCAAGGGCGTCGCGCGGCGGGGCTGAATTTGGGATTGGCCCATCGACTCCACGGTTGACGCCACGCCGCCCGTGGCTATCATCCGGCCGGTCTTTCGACCCACGGAGCCCCTGTGGCGGAATTGGTAGACGCGCTGGATTCAAAATCCAGTTCTGGTAACAGAGTGGGAGTTCGATTCTCCCCGGGGGCACCACAACCTTAGCCTATTTTAGGTCAACCCATTGATAT
>JAYZAW010000340.1:0-7126 GCA_036339495.1 Pseudomonadota bacterium
CCGGCTTGCCGGATATTTGCGCCGCCAGCCGGTAAAGATCGCTATTGCGCGTCATTTGCGCCTTACGCATGCGCAGCGCCTCGGACACCACGGCGTCGGCATCGCCGAAACTGTATCTTCCGTCGTCATAGATGACCTCGCCGCCGACCAAAACGCATTTCACGGAAAAACCCCGCTCGCTGAAAACCAGCTGCTGCACCGCATCATTGAGCGGTGCCAGTTCGAAACCGCGCAGATCATACAGGACCAAATCGGCTTTCATGCCGATAGCGATTTCGCCCAACAGGCCGGCCGCGTTCATCGCGCGCGCGCCGCCATGAGTCGCCATGCGCAGCGCGGCGGCCGCATCCACCCGGTCGGCGGCGGGGTCGCCGATGATGCGCGGCAATAGCACGGCCAGCGACATGGCGTCGAACATGTTCTGGTTGTCGTTGGTGCTGGAGCCGTCGGCGCCGAGCGCCACGGCCACGCCGCGCTCGAGCATTTTTGCAATCGGCGCGACGCCGACGCTCAGCTTGGAATTGCTTTCGGGATTGTGAACCACAACGGCACCGCATTCCGCCAGGCGGTCGATATCGTCGTCGTCGACCCATACCGCGTGGGCAAACGACCATCGCCGGTCGAGAATGCCGAGCGCGTCGAAATGCGCCACCTCCGATTGCCCGTGGGCCTCAATGGCGAGATCGCGCTGTATCCTCGTTTCAAGCAAATGCGCATGAACCCCAGTATCGAGTACCTGGGCCAGCGAATGACACTCGACCAGAAGATCATCGGTGCATCGCGCGGGGTTCGACGGGCCGGGGTAGATCGACAGCCGGCCGAGATGGCCATGCCATCGGGAGGCGGCCTGGCGGGTCATGTCGATCAGTTCGTTTGCCGGAAGCGGCTGGAGGGGGTTGAGATCGGCCAGCTCGGCGGCAAGGGCGCCGCCCGCCGCCGGTTCGATGTCGCTGTATGGCCGGTCGAACACGCGCAGCGCGATAGCGGCGCGCAGTCCGGTATCGGCATAGGCCCGCGCCGCCGGCGCCACCGCCTCGACACTGCAGTTCTGTTCGGGGTAGTGATCGATCGCCGAGGTGATGCCGGTCCGGATCATCTCCAGACAGCCAAGCACTGCGCTGATGTAAATTTCCTCGTCGCCGCGCCCGACCGTATCGGCCTGGTTGGTCCACATGAATTCCACATGGCCCATGCGGTCGGTCGTGCCCTTGATCATGTTCAACGGCGAATGGGTGTGCGCGTTGATAAATCCCGGGCAGATCAGACGGTCCCGTCCGGATATTCGCCGCGCGCCCTCGGGGACCACGCCCGGGCGCCGCGGATCAACCGTCGTGATGATCCCATCCACGACGGTAATGTCGCAATTAGCGAGGTCGAACCCGTCGCCGGCGGGCAGCAGCGCCGTTGCCCCGGTGATGACGACGGTGTCCGGCGTTTCCACAATTATTTTATTTTCGCCAGACGCTCGACCGAATCCGCTCCGCGCATGATTTCAACGACCATGTCGCGATATCCGGGATACTGGACGGCGATATCGTTTTGGCCGGCGGTCTCGCGCGCCTTGGCGACCAGTTCTTCCCCCTCGGCCAGGATGGCTTCCTCGTCGAATAGAAGAACCCGTCCGTCGCCGACCACGCGGCGGCCGTCGACCAGCACATGTTCGACCGAACTCCCGTTCTCGTAATAGAGCATATGGTTCCAGACATCGCCCATGGGCCGGTGAATGTGTCGACCCGGATCAAGCACCAGGATATCGGCGCGCGCATCGACGGCGAGAATCCCGATCTCGCCCTCGCGGTCGAGGGCGCGGGCGCCGGCGGTCATGGACATTCGGAACATTTCCGAGGCGCTGAACCAGCGCTCGAAATCCGGTTCAGTGACCCGCGCCAGGGTCGCGGCCATGCGGAGCTTTTCGAACATGTTCGGCGCGCCGCAATTACTGCCGTCGGTTCCAAAAGCGACCGGTATGCCGGCTTCGATCAGCTTGTGCAGCGGCGGAATGCCGCTGCCGAGATGAAGGTTGCTGGTCGCGGCGTGGACGACCGTTACGCCGGCGTCGCTTGCCGCCGCCACGTCTTCGTCCGAACACCAAACGAAATGGACCAGGGAGCTTTTGTCGTTGAGCATGCCTAGGTCGACCATGCGGCGGACGAACCCGCCGGTCGGCGCCATCCGCGCCTGAGTCTTGGTTTCAAGCAAATGGGTATGCAAGCCGATGCCGCGCCGGCGCGCGAAATCGCCGGTCATTTCCATCAACCGGGGCGAGCAGCGCTGCGGACCGTCAACGCCCATCAGCAATCCGAAGCGGTCGCCGAAACCCGGCATGAGGTCGAGCATTTCGTCCAGCACGGCAAAATAATGCGCCGGGTCGGGACCGCTGCTTTCCGGCGATGATCCGGCGGCCGGGCCCCCCAGCGGCACCGTTTCCACATAGGGCAAATCGCCAAACATGGGCGCAATGACCGCCCGCATGCCGCTGTCGTCATATCCCCGCAAGGCGGAAGTCATGGCTTCCACGGTCATCTCGGGCCGTTGCGAGAAGTGATCGATGACCGAGGTGACGCCCGATCGCAACATGGTGATGCAGTCGATCATGGTGGACACATAGACCTCGCGGGTCGATCGATTGCTGCTATTTGCGATGACATGAAGCATGTAGATGTCGAGCGGCTGGGTATCGACCGTGCCTTTTAACAGCGCCGAGTACGAATGGGCGTGGGCGTTGATGAGACCCGGCATCACGATGCGGCCAACCGCGTCGATGGTGTTGATCGGGGCGTCCGCGTCCGGCGGCGTCCAGGTACCGTCGTTGCCGAGCGCCACGATTATTCCGCCGCGGACCCAGATCTCGCCGCGGTCGATCCGTCTGTTCTCGCCATCGCAAGTCAGTATCAGGCCGCCGGAGATCCGGATATAGGATCGCTGTGCGTCGCTCATCGGCAAATTTCCTGTCGCTGATACTTCATGTCCGGTGCGGCGATGGCGCGTGCGACGAACAACTTGCAGCCCGATTCATTGGACGATTGAGACTTTAATGCAACAAAAAATATTTCCCATAATTTCGGCAAAGATATATTTGTCGATGTTTCATAATTTTTATACAAAATGGCTAAAATTTCGAAATTTATTGACAATACCCGTTTTATTTAACAAAATCATTCGTGACGGTCGCGGCCCAATTTAGGGCATTTAGCTCTTTTCGGCAGGGCGTATCTTGCGCCAAATTCGACAGTCGGAATCTACCAATAGACGAACTTAAAACAAGGAAATTGCAATATGGCGAGCAACGAACCCGCATTGTATGAATCCGAAATCTACTGCGTCCCGATGAGTTCGCCGGGCGATGTCTCGCAAGTCGAGGCGCTGATCGACGATGGAAGGGTCGATCCCAACAACATCGTCGCGATCATGGAACAGACCGAGGGCGATCCATATTGCCGCGGTTACGCCACCCTGGCGATGCAGGGTCTGTTGTCCAATCATCTGGGAATCACCCACCAGGAAGTTTTCGATCGCATCCCGATGCTGATGATCGGCGGCGTCGGAGGCATCATGTGCCCGCACATCAATCTTTTCGTAAAAAAACCCGCCACGGCGGCCGGCTCTGGCGCGGAGCGGCTGTCCATCGGCGTGGCCAGTTCACGTCTGCTGGCGCCCGAGGAATTCGGCACCATGATTCAGGTCGATCTCGTCGCCGAGACCACCAAAAAGGCCATGGCTGACGCCGGCATTACGCGCGCCGACCAGATCCATTGCGTCGAGGTCAAATGCCCCGCCATGACGCCGGCGCGGATCGCGGACGCCGCCGGCCGCGGCAAGACAGTGGTCAGCGGCAATCCGGCCGCCGCTTCGTCCATGGCGAAGGGGGCCTGCGCCCTGGGCGTGGCCGTCGCCACCGGCGAAGTCGACCGTGACGCCTTGAACGACGGGTCGATCAATGTCGAAAAGCAATATTTTTCGTCGATCGCCTCAACATCGGCCGGCGGCGAACAGGTCGCCTGCCGCGTGGTCGTGATTGGGAATGTTGCGGGCTCCCCCAGCCGTTTCGTCGCCGGGCACGGCATGATGAAGGACCAGCTCGATATCGCGGGCGCCCGCGCGGCGTTCGCGGATGCCGGGCTGGATATGACCGACGGCGTCCTGACCGACGACAGCCGCGCGCGCCTTTCCGCGTGCTTCGTCAACGCAGGCGCCGATTTCGCCCCCGATGTGCGCGGACGCCGCCACACCATTCATTCCGACTTTTTGAATTCCTTCGGCGGCGTGCAGGCCAAATCGGTGGTTCATGCGATTGTGGCCTCGATTGTCGGCGATACGCTTTTGCTGGCCTCGGCCGGAGCCGAACATCAGGGTCCTCCGGGCGCCAACCTCATTTGCGTCATCACCGAAGCCGCCTGAATAGGAGTAGATCAGTGACCGATATTGCCAAACACGCCAAATTAACCCATGCGGGTGCCCTGAAGATGATCGACGCTGGCATCGCCAAGGCGCTCGAAATCAACGTGCCCTAATGCATCACCGTCACCGACGACGGGGGCCGCCTGCTGGCCTTCGTGCGCATGGATAGGGCCAAATTCCTGTCCATCCAATCGTCGCATTACAAGGCGATTACCGCCGTATCGTCCGGCGTTCCGACCGGCGGCGTCGACGCCGATGTCGAGATGAAACTGGCCCATGCGTCTTCCGGCCAGCTGGTCAATTTGAAGGGCGGCGTGCCGATCATCGTCGACGGCATGTTAATCGGCGGCATCGGCGTCGGGTCGGGGACCGGCGAACAGGATCTCGAAGTCGCCAAGGCCGGCATCGCCGCGATCGCGGGAGCGACGGCGTTTTAGAACGATGTGCGCCGATGCGCTTATGACGATGTCTCGTCCGGGTCGGTCAACGTTGTGGCAATTCGATCCACCGCGATCTTGATGTGGTCATGCAGGAGGCTCACGGCGAGGTCGGCCTTGCGGTCAAGCGCCGCATCGGTGATTTCCTGGTGTTGATCGGACGACGACTGCGCCGATAGACTGCCCTTGGAGGCCCGTCGCCGGTAACGGTCGAACTGGTCGGCCAGCATATCGGCGATATGCATCAGCCAAGGCGAATTGCTTCCGGAAATCAGCGAATCATGAAATTCCCGGTGACGAAGTTCCCAAAGATCATCGTTGATTTCCGCTTTGGAACTGCCGCGTTCGAGAAGCGCCAAGCCGTGGCGCGCCGCGACAACATTCGCCTCCCAGGCATCGTCGCCGAGCTCGATCGATTTGCGCAGGGCCAGCCCTTCAATATTCTGGCGCAGCATCGAAATATCGTTGAAATCGTCAAGCGATGCATTGGCGACGAAAAATCCCCTTTGCCCCTCGCTGTATACCAGCCCCCCGGCCGCAAGCCGGGATAACGCTTCGCGCAAGGGGCTCAGCCCGACCCCGTAATCAGCCTTGAGCTTGCTAAAAACAAGACTCGTTCCGGGCGCAAGCTTCGACCCCAATATGTCGGCACGCAGGGCATCGAAGGCCGCCGCCGCCTGGGTGTGGCCGCCCTCATGGGCGCCGACCCTAATTCGGGTTGGGGATTCAGGATTTCGCATGTTGGTTTCGCTCGTTTCTTTGGGAAAAAACCAAATCTTTCATTATCGTATACAGAGGCCGATTTTCGGGCAAGCCATCGATAATTTCGGTTTTACGATTATATTCGAAATTTTTTCTGGAATCGGATGCCAAGTGCAGCGATAAGTATGTTCGAATTATCGTGAGATACGGCTTATGGCGCAAAATGACGCAAACGACATCGGATCGACGATCGATGCGGCAAACCAGGAGGCGCATCACCGGATCGTGCAAGGCGATCCCGTGGTGGTTGATGTTCAGTTGGCCGGCGACGCGCTTGATGGATTTGGCGACAGGACGCTGCTTCATTCCGGTCCGCCGATAACTTACGATCGCATGTGCGGGCCGATGAAAGGCGCTGTGGCCGGGGCATTGGTGTTCGAGGGCTGGGCCGGGGATCTGGCCGAAGCCGATGAACTCGCCGCGTCCGGCGAAATCGCGTTTCAACCGAATCATCATTTCAATGCCGTTGGGCCGATGACCGGCGTCACCACGCCGAGCATGGCCGTGTGGGTGGTGGAAAACCGGGCCTTCGGAAACCGCGCCTTTTGCACCCTCAACGAAGGTATGGGCAACGTCATGCGGTTCGGCGGCTGCGACCAGGAGGTCGTGGACCGGCTGCACTGGCTGGCCGATACGGCCGGACCGGCGTTCGGCGACGCGGTTCGCCGGCGTGACGGCGTGCCGCTGAAGAACATTATCGCCCGCGGGCTTGGCATGGGCGATGAAATGCACATGAGAAACACCGCGTCATCGAGCCTCTTTCTGCGTGAAATCGCGCCGACGCTGGCCGAAGGCGTGACGGACAATGCCGAGCTTGCGGGATTGTTCCGCTTCATGGTCGGCAACGACATGTTTTTTCTGAACATCGGCATGGCGATGGCGAAATCGATGATCATGGCGGCGGACGGTATCGACGGATCGAGTGTCGTCACGGCCATGGCCCGCAACGGCACCGATTTCGGAATTCGTCTGAGTTCGACGGGGGAAGCCTGGTTTACGGCGCCGGCGGAGAGCGCCAAGGGGCTGCATTTCCCGGGATTCGACGAATCCGACGACAACCCGGACATCGGCGATTCATGCATCGTCGAAACGGTCGGATTGGGCGGGTTCGCCATGGCGGCATCGCCGCTGGTCGTCGGATTCGTCGGCGCCGGCCTGCTCAGCGACGCCGCCGATTTTACCAGAAGCATGACCGACATCACCATCGGGCCGAATCCGGAATGGACCATCCCGACCCTCGACAACATGGGGCTCTCGACCGGGATCGACGTGCGAAAAGTCGTCCAGACGGGCGTTTCCCCGGTAATCAATACGGCGATCGTGCATCGCGAGGCGGGCAGGGGACAGGTCGGCGCGGGCGTGGTCCGCGCGCCCATGGCATGCTTCGAACAAGCGCTTTCGGCATTCGCCGAAACCCTGGGAGTCGAATAGGAACCCAGACCGATTATCTTCGGCGTTGTTGGGGTCCCGCGGCTGTGTTATCGTTATACGGAATTACGCGAACATCGGACCAAATCAACGAAACCATG